>NZ_QBJB02000038.1:0-302 GCF_003057675.2 Pantoea sp. RIT413 | reverse complement strand
TGTTTGCGTCGAATCCCTGAAAGTGAAGAACATGATCCGCAACCCGAAGCTATCCAGAGCGATAGCAGACGCAGGCTGGGGTGAATTCGTGCGCCAGCTTGAATATAAGGGCGAATGGTCGGGGCGATCCGTGGTCGCCCTTGACCAGTTTTTCCCGTCCTCAAAACGCTGTAGCGGTTGCGGCTATACCATGCCAGAGATGGCGCTTAACGTTCGTTCGTGGATCTGCCCTGAGTGCGGGGCTAACCATGATCGTGACGTAAACGCCGCGAAGAATATAAAAGCGGTCGGGCTGACCGCGT
>NZ_QBJB02000037.1:0-312 GCF_003057675.2 Pantoea sp. RIT413 | reverse complement strand
TTATCCCTCCGGCCTTAACGGACCGCGCGGATTCGCTCCTGCTCAACCCGCGCTCTCGCCGGCGTCCTGCCGGCTCGCCCTGGCCGTCACTCTGCGCCCGGCGCTGCGGATGGCGCCCCTCCTCCCCGCCTGTAAATTTTTCATTTTGTTTTTTAAAAGTGTTGCGGTGTGGTCTGAAGCTTCTTCACGAAACCTTCAGCCATAAAAAACGTAAGAAAAAGAGAAAAAAGCAGCAGCCGGGGGAAGCGCCATCCGGGTCCGCCGAGGGAAGGCACGGTTCCGGGATGAGCCGACAGGACGTCGGCGAAAGGG
>NZ_QBJB02000036.1:0-414 GCF_003057675.2 Pantoea sp. RIT413 | reverse complement strand
TACCTTCCCGCGAAGTGCTCACACAGATTGTCTGATAGAAAGTAACGAGCAGAAAAACCTCTACAGGCTTGTAGCTCAGGTGGTTAGAGCGCACCCCTGATAAGGGTGAGGTCGGTGGTTCAAGTCCACTCAGGCCTACCAGATTTGTCTCATGCTGCGTTATGTCTCCGGCTCGCATAGTTCACTATGCTTCGCGGAAACATGCCTTGCCTGAGCCAAATCAACGTTTCTCCCTGGAGAGAAGTTGAGTGGTAGTAGATGGTCTCTGCAGTGACTGTATGGGGCTATAGCTCAGCTGGGAGAGCGCCTGCCTTGCACGCAGGAGGTCAGCGGTTCGATCCCGCTTAGCTCCACCATTACAGTCCTGAAAAATACTTCAGAATATGCTGTTAAGCATATTGCGAAGTATTTGCT
>NZ_QBJB02000035.1:0-440 GCF_003057675.2 Pantoea sp. RIT413 | reverse complement strand
ACCTGAAGATACCTTCCCGCGAAGTGCTCACACAGATTGTCTGATGAAATTTAAAGAAGCAGTAAAACTCTCTCCAGGCTTGTAGCTCAGGTGGTTAGAGCGCACCCCTGATAAGGGTGAGGTCGGTGGTTCAAGTCCACTCAGGCCTACCAAATTCTCCCGATTTCTGCGTTATGACAACGGCTCGCATAGTTCACTATGCTTCGCGTCGTCACGCCTTGAACTCGAAAGAATTGGGTAAAGGGTTTTGCGAATCATTGGGGCTATAGCTCAGCTGGGAGAGCGCCTGCCTTGCACGCAGGAGGTCAGCGGTTCGATCCCGCTTAGCTCCACCATCAACGTCCCCACGTTGATACTCAACTTCTGAATGCATTTTCGAGTGCATTGCGAAGTTATTGCTCTTTAACAATCCGGAACAAGCTGAAAATTTGAAACGACCG
>NZ_QBJB02000033.1:0-632 GCF_003057675.2 Pantoea sp. RIT413 | reverse complement strand
GTCATTAGTACCGGTTAGCTCAACGCATCGCTGCGCTTACACACCCGGCCTATCAACGTCGTCGTCTTCAACGTCCCTTCAGGGCTCTCGAGGAGCCAGGGAGAACTCATCTCGGGGCAAGTTTCGTGCTTAGATGCTTTCAGCACTTATCTTTTCCGCACTTAGCTACCGGGCAGTGCCACTGGCGTGACAACCCGAACACCAGCGGTGCGTTCACTCCGGTCCTCTCGTACTAGGAGCAACCCCCCTCAATTCTCCAGCGCCCACGGCAGATAGGGACCGAACTGTCTCACGACGTTCTAAACCCAGCTCGCGTACCACTTTAAACGGCGAACAGCCGTACCCTTGGGACCTACTTCAGCCCCAGGATGTGATGAGCCGACATCGAGGTGCCAAACACCGCCGTCGATATGAACTCTTGGGCGGTATCAGCCTGTTATCCCCGGAGTACCTTTTATCCGTTGAGCGATGGCCCTTCCATTCAGAACCACCGGATCACTATGACCTGCTTTCGCACCTGCTCGAGCCGTCACTCTCGCAGTCAAGCTGGCTTATGCCATTGCACTAACCTCCTGATGTCCGACCAGGATTAGCCAACCTTCGTGCTCCTCCGTTACGCTTTGGGAGGAGAC
>NZ_QBJB02000032.1:0-747 GCF_003057675.2 Pantoea sp. RIT413 | reverse complement strand
ACCCGATCAGGTTGAGTTACTGGCTCAAACGTTCGGTTGTGTGCGTTTTGTCTATAACAGCATCCTGCGCTGGCGCACCGATGCTTATTACGAACGGCAAGAGAAGATCGGCTATACACAAGCCAGCGCACGATTAACCGCACTGAAAAAAGAGCCAGATTTTGCCTGGCTCAATGACGTTTCCAGCGTGCCACTACAGCAAGCCCTGCGCCACCAACAAGCCGCTTTTTCCAACTTCTTTGCAGGTCGGGCAAAATATCCGACATTCAAAAGCAAGCGCCATAAACAGGCCGCTACGCTGACGGATGCCGCGTTTAAATACCGCGACGGCAGGTTGTACATGGCAAAGAGCAAAGCGCCTTTAGACGTGCGCTGGAGTCGCCCTTTGCCGTCCGTGCCGTCTACCGTCACCGTGTCCAAAGATTCAGCGGGGCGCTACTTTGTTTCGTGCCTCTGCGAGTTTGAACCTGTATCACTGCCGATCACCGCGTCCACGGTCGGCATTGATGTTGGTTTAAAAGATTTGTTCGTCACCGATACCGGATTCAAAACCGGCAATCCCCGCCATACCGCTAAATATGCGAAGCGATTAGCCCTGCTACAGCGACGTTTGAGCAGGAAACAAAAAGGCTCAAAGAACCGCGCCAAAGCCCGCGCCAGAGTCGCCCGCATTCACGCGAAAATTGCTGATTGCCGCCTGGATAACCTGCACAAGCTATCCCGCAAACTCATTAACGAAAACCAGGT
>NZ_QBJB02000031.1:0-1093 GCF_003057675.2 Pantoea sp. RIT413 | reverse complement strand
ATCGGTCACGTTGACCACGGTAAAACCACCCTGACTGCAGCAATCACCACCGTTCTGGCTAAAACCAACGGCGGCCAGGCGCGTGCATTCGACCAGATCGACAGCACCCCTGAAGAAAAAGCGCGTGGTATCACCATCAACACCGCACACGTAGAGTACGAAACCGCAAGCCGTCACTATGCACACGTTGACTGCCCGGGACACGCCGACTACGTGAAAAACATGATCACCGGTGCTGCGCAGATGGACGGCGCAATCCTGGTTGTTGCTGCGACTGATGGCCCGATGCCACAGACCCGTGAGCACATCCTGCTGGGTCGTCAGGTTGGCGTTCCTTACATCATCGTGTTCCTGAACAAGTGCGACATGGTTGATGATGAAGAGCTGCTGGAACTGGTAGAGATGGAAGTACGTGACCTGCTGTCACAGTACGACTTCCCGGGCGACGACACGCCAATCGTACGCGGTTCAGCGCTGAAAGCGCTGGAAGGCGACGCGGAGTGGGAAGGCAAAATCATCGAGCTGGCGGGCTACCTGGACAGCTACATCCCGGATCCGGTTCGTGCTATCGACCTGCCGTTCCTGCTGCCAATCGAAGACGTGTTCTCAATCTCAGGCCGCGGTACCGTTGTTACCGGTCGTGTTGAGCGCGGCATCGTTAAAGTCGGTGACGAAGTTGAAATCGTGGGCATCAAAGATACCGCGAAATCAACCTGTACCGGTGTTGAGATGTTCCGCAAGCTGCTGGACCAGGGTCAGGCGGGCGAGAACTGTGGTGTTCTGCTGCGCGGTATCAAGCGTGAAGACATCCAGCGTGGACAGGTTCTGGCGAAGCCGGGCTCAATCAAGCCACACACCAAGTTCGAGTCAGAAGTTTACGTTCTGTCTAAAGACGAAGGCGGCCGTCATACTCCGTTCTTCAAAGGCTACCGTCCACAGTTCTACTTCCGTACCACTGACGTGACCGGTTCAGTTGAGCTGCCAGAAGGCGTTGAGATGGTCATGCCGGGCGACAACATCAAGATGGTTGTTACCCTGATCCACCCAATCGCGATGGACCAGGGTCTGCGCTTCGCAATCCGCGAAGGCGGCC
>NZ_QBJB02000003.1:0-362763 GCF_003057675.2 Pantoea sp. RIT413 | reverse complement strand
TGCAGAGGGCGCGGCCAGGCGTCCTCTGCCCGGTCGCCGTGCCGGAGCAAAGGCAGCTGCCGCAGCTGACGGCGAACGGAACCGGCCCCGGCACCCCGTAGCGAACGGAACCGGCATCCATACCAGCCCCATGGTTGGGCGCTAAGCAGCGCAGGGCCGGGGAGTGCAGAGGGCGCGGCCAGGCGTCCTCTGCCCGGTCGCCGTGCCGGAGCAAAGGCAGCTGCCGCAGCTGACGGCGAACGGAACCGGCCCCGGCGCCCCGTAGCGAACAGAACCGGCGCTTAACCGGCAAAAAACACCACTTTGCCCCGCTGAAAGGTGGCCTGCACCGGCGCAATCCGCGCCACGGCTTCAGCGGAGCAGCTGGCTGACACCAGCATCATGCTGGCTTCATCCTGCAGCGCAGGCCACTGCCGCACGCCCTGATTAGAGAGCGGCAGAATACCTCCGGTTGCGATATGCAGCGCGCGGCTTAGCCCATACTCATCAGAGCCGCGGTAAAGCTGAGCATAGAGATTGGCTTTTTCCAGCATGCTGCCGGTGCCAAAAGGGGACCAGTGATCGATCACGCTGTCAGTGCCGGTCATCACGTTGACGCCTGCCGCCTGCAGCTGCGGCAGCGGCATGGTCAGTCTGCCGATCGGAATGGTGGACGCCAGGCTAATCTGCTGCTCCGCCATGCCGGCAATCATCCGATCCAGCGCATCTCCTTCCAGCGTGGCCAGTGCAAAGCCGTGGCTCAGCGTTACGCGCCCTTTAAGCTGCGGATGACGGGCAACGGTATCAATCATGTACTGAATAGCCGCTACGCCCGCCGCGCTGATTTCGTGCAGATGGATATCCACGCCGCGCTGATAGTCGAGCGCTATCTGAAACATCGCATCAAGCGACGCTTCCATTGCGCCATCAACGCTGGTCGGATCGAGGCCGCCCACATGCGTGACGCCCGGCTGCATCGCCTCGCGCATCAGCCGATCAACCTTTGAGTGCAGCAGGCCGTGTTGCGGAAAGGCAACAATCCCGCAGCGGAAATCGGGATGCTGTGCCAGCGCCTGCTGCAGGTGCGCCAGGCTCTGCAGGCCGCTGACCGGATCGATGTTGCAGTGGCTGCGCGCTTCGGTGGTGCCTTTACTCTGCAGCAGGGCAATCAGCGCTTTGGCACGCGCCTGTGAAGTGGGGAGCAGTTGCGGAATCAGCACCTCTTCCCGGGCGATCATATCCATAATGGTTTTGCCCTGACGCGGGCGCGGAGCCTGCCACGGGCCGCCGTAAAACGTCTTATCAAGGTGGATATGCATATCACGGGTGCGAGGCAGCAGCAGCGCGCCCTGTGCATCCCACTGCGGCAGCGCAGCGTTGCGTGGCGTGCTGGCTGGCTCAATCGCGACAAACAGCCCCTCTTTAATCGTGAGGTTGTAGCACGCGGTGCGGGTGGCGATCACCTCGCCGCCTTCGCGTTCAAACGCCTCTTCAAGACGCACGTTGCAGAGCTGATAGTGAGCAGCGTCAGGCGGGGGTAGGGCAGTCTGACAGGCTGGAAGAGCGGGTAACGGCGTGGCGCGACTCATACCGGCAGCCAGCAGGCTTCCGGCGGCGGTCAGGCGAACGCCCTGGCTGAGAAAAGAACGACGGCTGGCAGAGGTAACGGACATAAAAGGCTCCGGATCGCAGGGAAAACCCTAATCTGACAAATCTGCCGGGCCGCCGCTGCGATATTTGCCACTGCCCGGCAGTGGAAAAATCACTGCCACTGCAGATGGCAGAACTCAGCCAGCGCCTGCGCCAGCGTCTGCTGCAGCGCATCCTGCGGCAGACGGCAGAACAGCGCCAGCTCAAAATGTGTGACCGGCGGCAGACCCTCGGCGAGGCCCAGCACGCGATGGCCGGGGAGACGGCAGCTGGCGGGCAGCAGCGTCAGGCCCAGTCCGGCTTCGCTGGCGCTGGCGAGCGCCGCCAGGCTGGCACTGCTGTAGCTGATGCGCCAGCTGCGCGCCAGCTGGTCCAGCGCCTGGCACATCTCCTCCCGGTAGAGTCCCTGCTGCGGGAATACCACCAGCGGGACCGGCGAGCGGGTAAAGCAGGGATGAGCCTGGCTATCGAGCCAGAGCAGCGGCTCAGGGCGCGAGGCGAGGGGACGCTCGCCGCCGGGCTGCTTGATGAGCATGATATCCAGCTCTTCACGCAGCCATGCACGGTGCAGATCAACATACATGCCGCTCATAACATCAAGACGCAGCTGCGGGTGTGCCCGGCTGAAATCCGCCAGCAGCCCGGCGGTCGGCGCTGCAAAATCCTCCGGTACGCCAAGCCGCAGAACGCCGTCTCGCCAGGTATCGCCCATGACATCCCACGCTTCACCGTTAAGCGTAATGATGCGGCGCGCGTAGGCCAGCATCTTTTCACCCTCTTCGGTCAGCGTAACCTGATGTGACGTGCGTACCAGCAGCGCTTTGCCGAGCATCTCCTCCAGCCGGCGCACCTGCTGGCTGACGGTGGACTGAGAAAGATGAACCCGCCCGGCGGCTCGGGTAAAGCTGGCGGTTTCGCAGACGGCAACAAAGCTCAGCAGCTGCTGAGGCGTAAACATAGGCTGACGATTCATTTTTCCACTGTTCGCTATGGCATTATTTTATTTCCCAATAGTAACTACTGCTGCGATGCTGGCAACCTTTTAACACTGAGAGTGTTTATGAACAGAAATTCGCTGACGCTGGCCGCCCTGATCCTGGCCGGACTGAATATGCGTCCGCTGCTGACGTCGGTCAGCCCGTTGCTCGGTCAGCTGCGCCAGGCGATCGGCCTGTCACCGCTGGCGGCGTCGCTGCTGCCGGCGGTGCCGATGATCATGATGGGCGCGGTGGCGCTGCTGAGCGCATCGCTTTTACAGCGTATTGCGCTGCAGCGCCTGCTGCAGGCGGGATTACTGCTGCTGCTGCTGGCGCTGCTGGCGCGTGCAGCTACCGGCAGCGGCAGCGGACTGGTCGCCAGCGCGCTGGTTGCGGGCCTCGGTGCTGGCGTGGTGCAGATGGCGATGCCGGGTGTGATCCGCCAGCGTTTTGCACAGCGCAGCGCTGCCGTAACCGGGCTGTGGGCGGGGGCGCTGATGGGCGGCGGCGGGGTGGCGGCGACGCTGACGCCCTGGATCAGCGCCAGAATGGGCTGGACGCTGGCGTTAAGCAGCTGGGCTTTACCGGCGCTGCTGGCCCTGCTGCTCTGGCTGCGGATAAGGCTGCCGGCGACGGCGACGGCGACGCAGCCGGCACCGGCGCTGCCCCCGCTGTGGCGCACGCCGCGCGCCTGGTCGCTGGCGCTGAGCTTTGGCCTGGTAAACGGCGGCTACGCCACCTGCGTGGCGTGGCTCCCGGACGCGTATCAGCAGGCCGGCTGGAGTGAACAGGCGGGCGGTTCACTGCTTGGCGTAATGATTTTGTGTCAGGTTATCGGTGCGCTGCTGATGCCGCTGCTGGCCCGCCACACCGACCGGCGTCCGCCGCTGATTTTCAGCCTGCTCTGTCAGCTGACCGGTATGGCTGGCCTGCTGGTTGCGCCGCAGTTCGCCCCCTGGTGCTGGGCCGCAGTGGCCGGGTTTGGCCTGGGTGCCGCGTTTCCGCTGACGATGGTGCTGGCACTTGATCACCTGCCACACCCGCAGGCGGGCGCACGCCTGGTGGCATTTATGCAGGGCGCCGGGTTTATCATTGCCGGCTGCATGCCGTTTGTCGCCGGCCAGCTGCAGGCGTTCAGCGGCAGCTTCTCCAGCGTCTGGCTGATGCAGGGTATGATTACGCTGGGCCTGATTGCGCTGAACCTGCGCTTTCATCCGCACAGCTATACCGGCGCATTTACTCACGTGTCGCGCTGATTGGTCCTACCAAAAGCGCTAAAACCTTTTTGCCTGGTCACACTGCTGCAAAATTCTCCCGCAATGCGTTGCTTTCAGTTAACAACGCATTAACTATCTGACGCCATAAGCCCGGTTTCCTGAATGCGGTCCGACCACTTTCAGCGCGTCACGGGCACTGTTGCACGGTGCATGTTTTGCTGCACCGTGCCGGTTTCACTCCTCCGGAGATAATGGCATGCAGGTATGGCAGCAAAATTATGATCCGCTTAATAATCTGTGGCTTTCCAGCCTGGTCGCAGTGATACCGATTGTTTTTTTCTTTTTTGCGCTGATTAAACTCAAGCTCAAAGGCTACCAGGCGGGCACGGCGACCGTTGTGCTGGCGCTGCTGGTGGCGCTGCTGCTGTATGGTATGCCAGTGGGGCAGGCGCTGGCGTCGGCGGTGTATGGTTTTTTCTATGGCCTGTGGCCGATCGCCTGGATCATCATTGCCGCCGTGTTTGTGTATAAAATCTCGGTTAAAACCGGGCAGTTCGACATTATTCGCGCGTCGATCCTGTCGATCACGCCGGATCAGCGCCTGCAGATGCTGATCGTCGGTTTTGCCTTTGGCGCCTTCCTGGAAGGGGCGGCAGGGTTTGGTGCGCCGGTGGCCATTACCGCTGCACTGCTGGTCGGGCTGGGCTTCAAACCGCTCTATGCGGCGGGCCTCTGTCTGATTGTCAATACGGCGCCGGTAGCGTTCGGCGCGATGGGGATTCCGATTATTGTGGCCGGGCAGGTCACCGGGCTGGACAGCTTTCAGATTGGCCAGATGGCCGGGCGACAGCTGCCGTTTCTGACGCTGATTGTGCTGTTCTGGATTATGGCGATCATGGATGGCTGGCGCGGGGTGAAAGAGACCTGGCCGGCGGTGATCGTGGCGGGAGGATCGTTTGCCATTGCTCAGTTCCTGAGCTCCAACTTCCTCGGGCCGGAGCTGCCCGATATTATCTCCTCGCTCGCCTCATTGATCTGTCTGACGCTGTTTTTACGTCGCTGGCAGCCGGTACGCATTTTCCGTTTTGAAGAGCGCGATGCAGCTGACGCCATGCCCGGAGCGCAGCGCTATACGCTGGCGCAGATTGTGCGCGCATGGATGCCGTTTCTGTTCCTTACCGCGACGGTGACGCTGTGGAGTATTCCGCCGTTCAAGGCGCTGTTTGCCAAAGGCGGCGCACTCTATGACTGGGTCTTTACCGTGCCGGTACCGCTGCTGCATGAGCTGGTGGCGCGGATGCCGCCGGTGGTGAGTCAGGCCACGCCGTACGCTGCACTGTTTAAATTCGATGTGGTTTCAGCCACCGGCACGGCGATTCTGGTTGCGGCACTGCTGTCGATCCTCTGGCTGCGGATGAAACCGCGCGCGGCGCTGCAGACGTTCGCAGAGACGCTGAAAGAGCTGGCGCTGCCGATCTACTCTATCGGCATGGTGCTGGCGTTTGCCTTTATCTCTAACTACTCCGGGCTCTCCGCTACGCTGGCGCACACCGGGCAGGCGTTTACCTTTTTCTCACCGTTTCTCGGCTGGCTGGGCGTGTTTCTGACCGGATCGGACACCTCCTCCAACGCGCTGTTTGCCGCGCTGCAGGCGACCACGGCGCAGCAGATTGGCGTCTCTGATATCCTGCTGGTAGCCGCTAATACCACCGGCGGCGTGACCGGTAAGATGATATCGCCGCAGTCGATTGCGATCGCCTGCGCGGCGGTCGGGCTGGTGGGGAAAGAGTCCGATCTGTTCCGCTTTACCGTGAAACACAGCCTGATTTTTACCTGCATGGTCGGGGTGATCACCACGCTGCAGGCCTACGTGCTGACGTGGATGATCCCGTGAGCGCGCCGCTGCGCGAACGTCTCAGCGCCTGGATCGGCGCGCAGCAGCTGACGCCCGGCATGCGGCTGCCGGGCGAACGCCAGCTGGCGGCGCTGCTGGGCGTCTCGCGCTCCTCCCTGCGCGAGGCGATTCAGCAGCTGATTAACAGCGGTGTACTGATCAGCAAACGCGGCGGCGGCACTTGGCTGTGTCAGCCGCCGGAACCCTGGTCAGAACAGCGTATCGTCGAGCCGATGCGTCAGCTGCTGGCGGCTGATCCCGACTACCGCTGGGATATTCTGGAGGCGCGCCACGCCATTGAGGCCAGCACCGCCTGGCACGCCGCGCTGCGCGCAACGGAAGCGGATAAAGAAAAACTGCGCTACGCCTTTGATGCGCTGCTGCGGCTGAACGACTGCGGCGATCCCGATCTCGCCGCGCAGGCCGATCTGCGTTTTCATCTCGCGATTGCAGAGGCTTCACACAATCTGGTCTTACTGCAGACCATGCGCGGCTTTTTCGATTTGTTGCAGTCATCGGTACTGCACAGCCGTCAGCGCATGTATACCCAGCCGGTGATTTTTAACCGCCTCAATGAGCAGCATCAGGCAATGTTTGATGCAGTGATGGCAGGCGATGCCGCCGCCGCGCGTCAGGCGGCGATGGATCACCTCGGCTTTGTCCATACCACGATGAAAACGCTGCATGAAGATGAAGCGCGTCAGGCGCGCATCACCCGCCTGCCGGGCGAAACGGCAGCGACCCGTAAGGAGAACACCTGATGATTATCTCTGCTGCCAGTGACTATCGCGCCGCAGCGCAGCGCATTTTGCCTCCGTTCCTGTTCCACTATCTTGATGGCGGTGCCTATGCTGAGCATACGCTGCGGCGCAACGTGGCTGACCTCTCAGACGTCGCGCTGCGTCAGCGGGTGCTGAAAAATATGTCCGCGCTGAGTCTGGAAACCCGGCTGTTTAATGAGACGCTGGCGATGCCGGTGGCGCTGGCGCCAGTGGGGTTATGCGGCATGTATGCGCGCCGGGGGGAGGTGCAGGCGGCGCGGGCAGCGGCACAGAAGGGGATCCCCTTTACGCTCTCTACCGTCTCGCTCTGTCCTATCGAAGAGGTGGCGCCAGCCATCAACCGGCCGATGTGGTTTCAGCTCTATGTGCTGCGCGATCGCGGATTTATGCGTAACGCGCTGGAGCGCGCCAAAGCAGCCGGCTGCACCACGCTGGTGTTTACGGTCGATATGCCCACGCCGGGGGCGCGCTATCGCGATGCGCACTCCGGCATGAGCGGGCCGCACGCTGCGCTGCGCCGCTACTGGCAGGCAGCCACCCACCCGCAGTGGGCGTGGGACGTCGGGCTGCACGGCCGGCCTCACGATCTGGGCAACATTTCAGCTTATCTCGGCAAGCCCACCGGCCTGGAGGATTACATTGGCTGGCTGGCTAACAACTTCGATCCCTCTATCTCCTGGCAGGATCTGGAGTGGATCCGCGATTTCTGGGAGGGGCCGATGGTGATTAAAGGCATTCTGGATGCGGAGGATGCGCGCGATGCGGTGCGCTTTGGCGCTGACGGCATCGTGGTCTCCAACCACGGCGGACGGCAGCTCGATGGCGTGCTCTCGTCAGCGCGTGCGCTGCCGGCCATCGCCGATGCGGTTAAAGGCGATATCACCATTCTGGCAGACAGCGGCATTCGCAGCGGTCTGGATGTGGTGCGCATGCTGGCGCTCGGTGCCGACAGCGTGCTGCTGGGACGCGCCTTTATCTATGCGCTCGCCACACACGGCCAGCGCGGCGTGGAAAATCTGCTGACGCTGATTGAAAAAGAGATGCGGGTCGCGATGACGCTGACCGGCGCAAAATCGATCGCGGATATCACACAGGATTCGCTGGTACAGGCTAACGCCCTGCTGAGCGAGGCGGGTTTACAGCCCGCGCGCCCGCGCGCGGTGCGCTGAGCCAGGCAAAACAGAGCGGGTTGTCTATACTCAGTGCTGTCCACTAACAGGAGGAATGACATGACCATTCACAAGAAAGGATCGGCCCATTGGGAAGGTGACATCAAAGGTAAAGGTACCGTCAGCACAGAGAGTGGCGTACTGAATCAGCAGCCGTATGGTTTTAATACGCGCTTTGAAGGCGGGAAAGGGACCAACCCGGAAGAGCTGATTGGTGCCGCACACGCTGCCTGTTTCTCCATGGCGCTGTCGCTGATGCTGGGCAATGCCGGCCATAAGCCGGAGAGCATCGACACCACCGCCGATGTCTCGCTGGACAAAAAAGGCGAAGGCTTTGCCATCACTAAAGTGGCACTGACCAGCACCGTGTCGCTGCCAGGCGTGGATAAAGATGCCTTTGACGAGATTATTCAGAAAGCGAAAGCGGGCTGCCCGGTATCGCAGCTGCTGAATGCGGAAATCACGCTGGATTACACGCTGAATAACTGATTGCGCACCGCGCAACGGTCAATGTTTTAACGATGCGCCTGCGGGCGCATCATTGTTTCTGCACTCAGGCATACTCCGCATCATGCAGCGCTTCACGCACGTTACGCAGGCTGCTGCGCGCAATACGATACGCCTTGCGCGGATCGCCCGCCACAAACTCAAACGTGGGTGAATAGTAGAAGGGAAGCCAGCCATCGAAGCCATTTTCCCACTCCCAGCGCACCGGGCAGGGCCAGAGGATACCGTCATACAAAATGTAATAAACCCAGCGTCCGGCAGGACGGCGGGGGCGCGATTTCTTCATGGGATTCACAACGATGATAGTGTAAAACAGCTTATATTTTGAACCTTATTGCCAGCGCTTGCAATGGCGACTGGCTAAAATGTGAGCAAAGCAGTAAATCCTGGCCTTAATTCAGCGATGAACCTCGCCGCACAGCAATACCACGTTAGGACGGACTTTGTAAATGCGATTGGCCATGGTTTCACAGGCCGTTTTTGTCGGATAAATACGCTCTGATACCGGCAACGCGTCACAGGCATCGTGCCCGCAGGCACTCACTAATAAAACAAAACCAATCAGCATAACCGGGCTCCTTTAACACCTTCGCGCTGGTACGGAATGTGTGGCTGTGTGTTCCCTTTTTTGATCCAGTATAGACAATTGCCTCACAGGTCAATGAACACCCCGAGCGGCTTTTTTATCCGAACGGTCTGCCAGCAGCGCGCTGCGCATCCAAACCCGGCACAATCCAGGCTAAACTGTGCAGCTGACCCCTATTAAACGAGTGAGAAAAGCATGTCTGATATTGCCCATCCTGCCAGCAGTCCAAAACAGGCTGCACTGCAGCTGGTTATCGAGCTGGTCCGTGCCGGAAAATTAAGCCCTCTGCATGGCGATGCGTCAAATATGATCTCCATTTATGAGCAGTTCAAGAGTCACTTTGAAGCGGATAAACATAAAGATTCTGCTATCTCCTGACAGCCTCAGCCGTCCGGCACGTTCTGCTGCAGCTAACCGATGCTGCGGCGACGGCCAGACGGCTGTTTCATGCAATTATGCCCCTGCCCCTGTATAATCACTCTCCTGCACTATTTTTCTGCCAGTTAATTTATCCGGATTGAGTTTTGATATTTCTCACACTTTCTGTATCCAGATCTGAAACCGGTTGCAGAAAATCTTCTGGCTGTGTATTCGTTAATTAAACATCATTCAAAGGAAACGATCATGCCAAAGATTTTACTGTGCTGTGCCGCCGGAATGTCCACCAGCATGGTGGTGCAGAAAATGGAAAAAGCGGCAAAAGAGCAGGGTGTTGATGTTGAGATAAAAGCAGTGGGCATAGAGGAGTTTAATGAAGAAATTCAGGGTTTTGACTGCTGCCTGCTTGGTCCGCAAATTAAATATAAACTGGCTGATTTCGCTCCGATAGCCCAGCAGCTTAATAAGCCTATCGCCGTCATAAATAGCATGGATTACGGCATGATGAACGGCGAAAAAATATTAGCAGATTCATTAAAACTGATTCACCCCTGAAAATAACGCCCGCACTCAAATAATTCTTCTGCCTGCGCAGCTGCTGCGCAGGTTAATTCTCTTGTTGCCTGTTGCAAGGAGCTTGCCCATGAGCAGCATAAGTGAATCTTTATTTGGCGTCATTGAAAACCGCATCAGCCCATTCGCCGGACGCCTCTCCAGCCAGCGTCACGTCATCGCAATTCGCGATGGTTTCATCGCTTCTATGCCGTTTCTGATTGTCGGCTCGTTTATGCTGCTGTTTGCCCATCCGCCATTCTCTGCCGACAGTTCATGGGCCTTCGCACAGTGGTGGCTGGGTATGGTGCAGGCGCATGAAGCGCAGATCATGATGCCCTACAACATGACGATGGGTATTATGGCGCTCTACATCGCCAGCGCTATCGCCTATAACCTTGCCACCAGCTACAAAATGAACGGTTTTATGGCGGCCAGCCTGTCGCTGATGGCTTTTCTGGTGGTGGCAGCTCCCCAGAGTGACAAGACACTGCCGGTAGGCTCGCTGGGTGGTGAAGGGATCTTCACGGCGATTCTGGTGGCGCTGTTTGCCACAGAAATGATGCATTTCCTGCAGAAACACCATATCGGCTTTAAGCTGCCAGAGCAGGTTCCGCCAAAAATCCGCCAGTCGTTCGATCTGCTGATCCCGATTGTCGCCATTTTTCTCACGCTATTTCCGCTCAGCCTGTGGGTGCAGGCGCAGTTTGGCATGCTGCTGCCTCAGGCGATTATGGCCATCTTCGCGCCGGTTATCTCCGCATCTGATTCACTGCCCGCGGTACTGGTTGCGGTGCTTTTGTGCCATATGCTGTGGTTTGCCGGCATTCATGGTGCGGTGATCGTCGGGGGCATTCTGCAGGCGTTCTGGCTGACCAATCTCGGGCTGAATCAGCAGGCGCTGAACGCCGGAGAGCCGGTCATGCACGTGTTTATTGAACCCTTCTGGCAGTTTTTTATTGTGATAGGCGGCTCCGGTTCCACCATGGGACTGGTGCTGCTTTATCTGCGCAGCCGTTCAGCGCACCTGCGTTCAATTGGCAAACTGAGTATTGTGCCCAGCATGTTTAACATCAATGAGCCGGTGATATTTGGCTCACCGGTGGTGATGAATCCCATCCTGTTTATTCCGTTTCTGCTTGCGCCGCTGGTTAACGCCGTGATCGCCTGGACCGCCACCAAAACTAACCTGATTAATCACGTTGTGTCGCTGGCGCCGTGGACTACGCCCGCTCCGATTGGTGCCGCCTGGTCAACCGGCTGGGACTGGCGCGTGATCGTGCTGATCGCCGTGCTGGTGGCGATTGCCACGCTTATCTACTACCCGTTTTTCAAAATGTATGAGCGCCAGCTGCTGCAACAGGAGCAGGAGCAGGCCGCAGCGGCACAACTGGCTAAGGAGTCATGATGGAAATTGATGAAACCACGGTAATGGAGCTGATCATTCAGGCGGGAGAGGCGCGCTCCTGCGCCATGCAGGCGCTGCGTGCGGCGCGTAATCAGGCGTGGAGTGAAGCGGACGCACAGCTCACGGCCGCCACGCAGGCGGCAAAAGCGGCGCATCGTATCCAGACCGAACTGATTGGTGCTGATGAGGGCTGCGGCAAAATTCCGGTCAATTTAATTATGGTACATGCGCAGGATCATCTGATGAACGCCATGCTCTGTCGCGAACTGGCGGAAGAGATCATTCAGCTGCGTCGTGAACTGGCGGCACAACAGTAAGGAGCAGCTATGCAGCATCATAATCCCGGTGCGTTTCCGGATGGATTTCTCTGGGGCGCATCAACGTCGGCGTATCAGGTTGAGGGCGCATGGAATACGGATGGCAAAGGACCGTCAGTCATCGACCACGCGCGCTTCAGCGATAACGTCACTGACTTTACCGTCTGCAGCGATCACTATCACCGCTTTAAAGAGGATATTGCGCTGCTGGCCGAAATGGGATTGAAAACCTACCGGTTTTCGATTGCCTGGAGCCGCCTTTATCCCGACGGCGACGGCGAGCTTAATCCGGCTGGCGTGGCGTTTTACCAGCAGCTGATTGATGAAATCTGCCGGCACGGCATTGAACCGCTGGTCACGCTCTACCATTTTGATCTGCCGTGGGCGCTGCAGCAGGCGGGCGGCTGGTCAAACCGGCGCACCGTCGCAGCGTTTGAGCGCTTTGCCGTCACCTGTTTTGAACACTATGGCAAGCAGGTAAAATACTGGCTGACCATCAATGAGCAGAACATGATGATCCTCAAGGGCGAGGTCATCGGCACGCTGGCAGAGGGCACAGAAGATGTGCAGCGCAGCCTCTATCAGCAGAATCACCATATGATGCTGGCGCAGGCGCAGGCGATGATCGCCTGTCATCAGCGTCTGCCGGGTGCAAAAATCGGCCCGGCACCGAATATCTCCTGCGTTTACGCCGCCAGCTCACGGCCGGAAGATGTGCTGGCCGCCGATAATTTTTCAGCCATTCGTAACTGGCTCTATCTCGATCTTGCGGTACACGGACGTTACAACGCGGTGGTGTGGGCCTTTTTACAGCAGCGTGGCTGGCTGCCGGAGATTGCGGCGGATGATATGGCGATCATTGCAGCGGGCAAACCCGATTTTATCGCGTTTAACTACTACGCCTCCGCTACCGTCAGCGCTGACCTGCCGGATGCGGCACGCGGTGAACTCAACAGTAAGCAGAAAGCGGATCAGCAGATGGCGGGCATCGACAGCACGGTGTATGTCGGCTGCAATAATCCGCATCTGTCGCAGAATCAGTTTGGCTGGTATATCGATCCGGTCGGCTTTCGCATCACCGCCCGTGAGATCTATGCGCGCTATGCGCTGCCGCTGATTGTCACGGAAAATGGCCTGGGCGCCTTTGATACGCTGGAAGCGGGCAACAAAGTACATGACGATTATCGTATCGCCTATCTGCGCGATCATCTGCGGCAGCTGCGGCTGGCGATTGCGGATGGCGTGGTGCTGTTTGGCTACTGCCCGTGGTCAGCGATCGATCTGGTCAGTACCCATCAGGGGATCGGTAAACGCTACGGCTTTATCTATGTAAACCGCGATGAACATGACCTGAAAGATCTGGCGCGCTATCGTAAAAAGAGCTTTTTCTGGTATCAGCAGCTTATTGCCAGCAACGGCGCTACGCTCGACGACGCGGTCAGCTACTGATCGCGCCGCGCGGGTCCGTCAGCAACCGACGCGCGTTCAATCAGCCGCCCGCTAAAGGGCGGTAACACGCTAACCGGCTTGCCTTCCAGCATGGCGACCAGCTGCGCCAGCGTGTGCTGGATCATTTCAGCAACCGGCACATGTACCGTGGTCAGCGGCGGCAGAAAAAAGGCGGCCATATTAATGTCATCGAAACCCACCAGAGAGACATCCTGCGGCAGCCGTTTTCCAGCCTCGTGCAGCGCCAGTGCCGCGCCCATCGCCATATCGTCATTACTCGCCATCAGCGCGCTGAACGCGATCTGCGACGCCAGCAGCTGCTGTGTGGCCAGCTGACCGCTGAGCGAGGTCCATGCGCCCTGGATGACCCGGCCAGGCTCAAAGGGCAGCTGATGGGCAGCCAGCGCCTGCTGATAGCCCGCCAGCCGTGCGGCAGCGGTGGGCGAGCCCGGCAGGCCAGTAATAAAGGCAATATCCTGATGCCCGCGCTGGATCAGATACCGTACGGCATCAAAGGTATTCTGCTGATGTGTGGCCCAGACGCAGTGTTCTGCATGCTGCGTCAGCTGCCGGTTTACCACCATAATCGGAATGGCGTGCTGCTCAATCAGCGCTTCCAGCGCGGCCGTATCCAGAAAGCGCGGATAGATAATGATCGCGTCACAGCGCAGATCGAGCAGAAATTCAATGGCCGCCCGTTCATCGTCGGCGCTGGTTTTACCGTCCGCCAGAATCAGCTGGCGCCCGTAGTTATTGGTCAGGGTGGCGGTCTGATAAAGCAGCTCGCTGAAATAGGGGCCATTGAACAGGGAGTGGGTGACAATCAGACCAATATTCTGTGACTTCTGCGTTGCCAGACTGCGTGCCAGCAGGTTAGGACGATAGCCGGTCTCTTCGATCGCCTGAAATACTTTCTGCTGTGTCGCTTTACTGACGTAGCGCGTACCCGCCAGTACGCGCGATACGGTGGCTTTAGAGACGCCAGCCTTCCGGGCCACATCCAGCATTGTAATCATTTTTCCGTCCCATCATCCCTTCACGTGTAAGTGTGATAGTAACTGAAAATGCGCGGCGGCAGAGGAGTGCCCAGGTAAACAGTGAAGCCGATCAGGCAAAGAACCAGGCGGGCAGGATCGCAATCAGATTATTCAGCGTATGCAGGAAAATGGGCAGGGCGAGGTTATTACTGCGCAGGCGCGCATAGCAGAGCAGCAGCGAAAAGAGCGTCAGCGCTACCAGCGTTTCCCAGTGCACATATTGCGTATGCAGCGCCGCAAACAGCAGCGACGTCAGCAGCATGCAGGCGAAGCGGCTGCGGGGCGCCCAGAGCAGAAACGCCTGCAGCAGGAAGCCGCGAAACAGCACTTCTTCAAATACCGGCGCCAGCAGTACTGCCGTCAGCAGCAAAATCAGCATTGAGTTGCGCCCCTGCTGGCTCTGCTCAATCAGCCAGCCCTCCGGCTGTAAAAACTGCGTCTGAGCCACCATCAGCAGAAACAGGGCACCAATAAACAGCAGCGTCTGCAGAGGCCGCAGGGCACCCAGCGGAATATCGCTGCGCCGCTGACAATAAAAGCGGTAGAGCGGATAGATCACGGCGAACTCAAACAGGCAGAGTACCGGCACCAGCAGGCCATCATTCCGCAACGCACTATAGTTGGGAAAGAGCGTGATCAGCATCGTTACGAGGTAATAGACAACAAAGCAGCCCGCATAAAACAGGGTTAAGGTGACTTTGTCGGATTGAGTATCCATAGGCGACTCAGCGGGCAGGGGGAATGGCATAGTAGCAATGGCGCTGAGTGCTGTCGAGGTGCGCGATCTCAGATTTCAGTACCACCTGAGCTTTACAATAAAAACCAGGCACGGCGGGCAGATACCCGACGGGCGTGCCTGGCGGTCACCGGCCAGCGCGTTAACGAACGCGAACAGCCACGAACGTCATCAGAATAGCGCAGCCGATAAAAATCATGAGTTCCATAGTAAGCCTCCTCAGATGATTCTTAGAAATGATAGTTTTTTTCTGGGCAAAAGTGAGTCATTTAGTGCGATTAATCCTAAACTGGTCGCAGAAAATAGCCGTTTCCGGCGTGTAAACGGGCATTTTTTCAGCCGTTAGCGTTCGTTTAGGCGCCGCGCTTTGCTACTCTCAGAGGCGACATTGTTATCTGTTCGAAGGAGAGAGTTGTGACGCATTGTGGAAAAGTCCTGTTGCTAACCGCTGCCATGGCCTTGAGCGCCTGTCAGTCTGCCGGAAAAAACAGTACCCAGGCTGAGGCCAGCGTGGATCCGGAAACCGATCAGTGCCGCGCATCGCAGTATCAGCATTTTGTCGGCCAGCCGCTGACTGCAATCGGCAGCCAGAAATTTGCGGGTCCGGTACGCGCGATCCCCTGGAACGGTGCCGTCACCATGGACTTTAATCTGCACCGGCTCAATTTCATGGGCGATAAAGAGGGCAATATCACCCGCGTCTACTGCGGCTGACACCAGACGGACACGCGACTGTCATCGCGCTGTCATGCCCGGCGGCGAGGATACTCTGACAAACAGAGATCGCCTCGTCATCTCAGACATGCACTGTTCGTCTTGTTTCTTCCCGCTGCGGCGGGAATTTTTTTAACCGGCGAACGCGCTACTGCAACAAGAGGTAATGATGAAAAGATTTTCAGGCTTTCTGCTGTTAACGCTGCTGGCCCCGCTGGCGCATGCATCCGGCGAAGCTGCCTGGCAGGAAAATGAGCAGCAGAGCCGTCAGGCGTGCCTGCTGGCCAGTACGCTGGCGCAGGCGAAAATTGTGGGTAAGCCGGTGCAGTTTGACGACCGCACCGGTTATGACGCGCTGCTGCTGCAGGGACGCTATCCGCAAAAGCACATGAAAAACCGCACCGGACGTGAACTCTGCCTCTACCATCGTCAGAGCGGTAAAGCCGTCGTCAGCGAAGCCGATCAGCTGCGGGTCGCAAAATAAATCATCCCTCAGGCTCCCGGCTCGCTGCCCAGTAATTGTGCCAGCAGCGTCCGGTAGCTCTGCAGACGCTGCTCATCGCCCTCAAACTCCAGCTTTTCAATGACCCGCGCAATAACCGCTTTACTGGTCGCAGGCTGCCCCTCGGCCAT
Source organism: Pantoea sp. RIT413 (assembly GCF_003057675.2). Lineage (NCBI taxonomy): Bacteria > Pseudomonadati > Pseudomonadota > Gammaproteobacteria > Enterobacterales > Erwiniaceae > Pantoea > Pantoea sp. RIT413. The sequence goes on along the minus strand of NZ_QBJB02000003.1, from coordinate 346,778 downwards.
CAGTTCCCGCATAATAGCCGCCAGCAGATCGCTCTCATGCGGCACGTGCCAGGCAGGCGTGTTGAAGTAGTCGGTAATCGCCCGACTGGCGCTGTCAGGATAGGTTCTCATGGCTGACCTCCGCAGAGACAACACGGCGTGCCGCCAGCAGGCGGCAGCAACAGAACCCGAACGGCATGCCCGCAAATGTGGCCGCGCGTCTGGTTATTTTTTAAACATAGTTGCGCGCCGTAAGCTTGTCAGCAACGTTTCGTCATATTTTTTCACATTTGCCGATCGTCCTGATGCAGCGTCAGCGTCATCTGCCAGCGCTGCTGCGTCAGCAGGAATTCCGGGCTGACGCTCGGGCTCCAGGAGTCATCGCCGCCAACTCCCATATGAAAACCATCAAGATGCAGCCAGCAGCCTGTTTCCGGTTGCAGCAGATGACGATGTGACGTATCGCGCAGCTGCTCAAGACTGTAGCGACTGAGTGAAAAGGCGAAATCACCGCTGATTTGCCAGCTGCCGCTGTCGAGCTGCCGGGTACCGCAGCGCAAGCCGTTTTCACCGGGGAAAACATAGTCGGTGGTGAGATCGGCAAGCGGCAGCTGCCAGCGGGAGAACTGCGCTGCCAGCTGGCGATCCGGATAGTTTTCGTGAGGACCCAGACCAAGCCAGCTGACCTGCTCCGGCGAGCGCGCCAGCTGGCAGCGCCAGCCGATACGCGCCGGCGGCGGTAATCCGGCGGCCTGCTCCACCGTCAGGGAAAGCGTAACCTCACCGCGGGCGCTGATAAAGTAGCGCTGGTGCGTGGTAAAGCAGACCTGCTCCTGCACGCGCCACTGATGCCAGCTTTCAATCTGTACCCCGTGCGCCAGGCTGTCGGCCTGCATCGCCAGCAGCACCGGTTCAAGCTCTTCGTAGCCGGCGCGCCGCCAGCGCTCGACCCAGGCGTTGGGATCCACGCTGGCTGCTTCACTGGTGCCGATATCGTTGTCAATCGGCGCGCGGACAAAGCAGGGCTGCAGCGGCGTCAGCAGGGTCTGCTGCTCACCCACCAGCCACGCGGTCAGCTCACCGCTGAGGCGCGAGAAGCGCCAGCGCTGCTGCGCGATCGCCACTTCAATCTCCTCCGGCTGCATAAGCAGCTGCGGCGCACTGTCGCCGATCGCCGGCAGGCGCAGCGGCAGCGCGGCAGGCAGCTGCCACTGATCCCACGCCACGCGGGCGTCCGCGTCGGACCAGGCGGTAGCGTCCGGCTGATGCACCGCAACATTCAGCCACGCGGCACCCTGCAGGCCTGACGGCAGCGCAATCTCAATCTGCTGACTGCCCTGCGGCGCAATATCGAGCGGCACCGTGCCGGTGGCGACCGGCACGCCGTCCTGCTCAATGCACCAGCGCAGCTGCTCGTTGTCGCTGTGCCGGAACAGATATTCACTGGTAACGGTGATGCGGCCCGGCTGCGTGGCGTCGTGGTCAAAGCGGAAAAACTGCTGCGCGCGCTGCGCCTCAAACAGGGCGGGGTGCGGCGAGCGGTCAGCATAGACCAGGCCATTCATGCAGAACTGACGATCGTTAGGGGTGTCGCCAAAATCGCCGCCGTACGCCTGCCAGGCATTACCGCTGCTGTCGTAGCGCGTCAGGCTCTGATCGGCCCAGTCCCAGACAAAGCCGCCCTGCAGACGCGGAAACTCACGGAACGCCTGCCAGTATCTGGCAAAGCCGCCAAAGCTGTTCCCCATTGCGTGCGCATATTCACACAGGATCAGCGGGCGCTGTTCACCCGGCAGGCCAATCCACTTTTTCAGCGACCACTTGGGCACGGCCGGGAAGGGCTGATCCTGATCGACCCGCGCATACATCGGGCAGATAATATCGGTTGCATTGCTGTCTGCGCCGCCTCCCTCATACTGCACCGGACGCGTTGTGTCGCTGCTTTTAACCCAGCGGTAGAGGGCGTCATGCGTGCTGCCATGTCCGGATTCATTGCCCAGCGACCAGATAATAATGCAGGCGTGGTTGCGGTCGCGCTGTACCATACGCGTAACCCGCTCGCTGAAGGCGGCAAACCAGCGCGGATCGTCAGAGAGCCGGTTCATCGGCTGCATACCGTGCGTTTCAATATTTGCCTCATCCACCACATAGAGACCGTAGCGATCGCACAGGCGATACCAGAGCGGATGGTTAGGATAGTGGGCGCAGCGCACCGCATTGAAGTTATGCTGCTTCATCAGCACGATATCGCGGCGCATGCTGGCCTCATCCACTACCTGACCGCGTTCCGGATGGTGTTCATGGCGGTTAACGCCGCGGATCAGCAGCGGCTGGCCATTCAGGCAGAGCTGGCCCTGCTCAATGCTGACGCGCCGGAACCCGACATCATACGCTTCCGCTTCCAGTACCTGCTGCTGCGCATCCAGCAGTGTGACCACCGCGCGGTAAAGGTGGGGCGTCTCCGCGCTCCAGAGCCGTGGCTGACTCACCGGCAGCCGCAGCGTGGCCCGCTCCGGATAGCGTCCGCGCTCATCAATAATGGCGCTGCCGGGCGCCTGCTCCTGCGTGCCGATGCAGGTATCGCCCAGCCACAAAGAGACGCGAATATGGCAGCCTGCCAGCGCGGTCTGGCTGGCATCAAGCTTGACGCTGACGCGCAAGTCACCCTGCGAATACTCCGGGCTGAGCACGGTTTCAAGCTGGATATCCGCGAAGCGGACGTCCGGTTTATGCAGCAGCGTCACATCGCGGAAAATGCCGCTCATGCGCCACATATCCTGATCTTCCAGATAGCTGCCGTCACACCAGCGCAGCACCATCACGGCCAGGCGATTTTCGCCTGCCTGCAGCGCGGCGCTAAGGTCAAACTCCGCCGGCAAACGGCTGTCCTGAGAGTAGCCAAGCCAGTGTCCGTTACACCACACAAAGCAGGCCGAATTAACACCGTCAAAAATAATGCGCGTCTGGCCCCGCTGCAGCCACTGCTCATCAACAGTAAATGTGAGCGAATAGCATCCGGTAGGGTTGGCCTGCGGCACAAACGGCGGATTAACCGGAATAGGGTACTGCACATTGGTATAAACTGGCGCATCATAACCGTACAGCTGCCAGTTAGCCGGTACCGGAAGCGCCGTAGCATCCGGCAGATCCTGCTGCAGCCAGCTCTCCGGCACCGCTTCAGGCTGGGTAAAATAGCTGAACTGCCACTCACCGTTCAGCGACTGCAGGGAAGGCGACGGGCGATCCTCGCGGGCGGCCTGTTCATCGCGCCAGCTGGCAAAGGGCGGATGGGTATCGAGACGGTGCAGGCTGGTGATAACCGGATTTTCCCAGTCGCGACGCGCCAGAATAGCCGCTAAGGAGAGCGCAGAAGTCATGATGATATCTCTGAAATTGTAATGCGCTCACATTGATGGAAATAGCATCAGCTGTAAAGCGGTCTTTGCTGAAACCGTGACAAAAAAGCAGGATCTGCAGCAGGCTGCCTGCTGCAGCAAAACGTTTCGCCATTAGATGTTGAATTGTTACGCTTTTTTAAGGCTTATTTATTCACAAAAGTGAGGAAAAGCGCTTGTTGTTTTCTTCTGCTCAGTGCTAACGTCAGCACTCCTTTCCTTATCGAGTTCATTGCATGAAAAATCTGATTGCAGAACTCCTGCTCAGGCTGGCGGAGAAAGAAGAGGCGTCCAAAGATCTGGTGGTACAGATCGAGGCGCTGGAGATAGTACTGACTGCCATGCTGCGCCAGCTGGATGCGGAACAGCACCATCAAATCGCCAGCGCGATTAAAAACGCGATGCCGCCCGCCGCGCCGGTTGCTGAGAGCGCTGATGCGGTGCTGCTGCGAAATTACATCGAAAAATTACTCAAATACCCTCGCCAGTAAGCGCGCGTAAGCGATTTGCCGCTGTGTTACTGATTTTCGTGCCAGACTGATAAAGCCCCCCTACACGGAGATCCCGGCAATGAAAAATTCGTTACTGATTCTGACTGGCGCTGCGCTGCTGTTTACCGTCGGCAGCGCCGGCGCTGCAGAAAAAACGCCGCAGCAGGAGAAGATGGCGCGCTGTAATCAGCTCGCCGCCACGCAAAATCTGAAAGGCGATGAGCGCAAAACGTTTATGAGCGACTGCCTGAAAAAAGAGAGCAAGCTCGGCAATATGACGCCGCAGCAGCTGAAAATGAAAAGCTGCAACAGTGCAGCCGGGGAAAAAGATCTCTCGGGCGATGCGCGCAAAACCTTTATGAGCACCTGCCTGAAAAAAAGCGCCTGATGATAAAAGCGGCATCTGATTAATGACTTAGCTGCCGCTTGCTTTATTTTTCCTGCCAGTTTCCCACGCTTTGCCACACTTACTCTTTGCAGGGGTTTGTCATCCCGCATCCGAAAATAATAAAGGAGCAAGGTGTGAGCTATCAATCTATCACAGAGCTTAACGCGCTGGCGCAGCAGCAGCCCGCGCCGTTCAGCGTGGGCGAGACCGACATTATTTTGATTCGCGATGGCGATCAGGTGCAGGCGTTTCAGGCCAAATGCCCGCACGCCGGCGCGCCGCTGGCGGAAGGGGCCGTCTGTGACGGCAAACTGATCTGCCCGTGGCACAAAGCGGTATTTCAGCTGCAGGATGGAAAAATGTGTGAACCGCTGGCGCTGGCCAACCTGACGCGTTATCCGGTGCGGATCGAGCAGGGCAAGGTGCTGGTCAGTGAACAGCCGCTTTCTGAGGCATCCGCACCCGCTGCGGCAGATAGCGCGCCAGTCTATGTCATTCTCGGCAGCGGAGCGGCGGGCGCCGCGGCAATCTGGACGCTGCGCGATGAGGGATTCAGCGGACAGATTATTCGTATCGAGCGGGAGGCCGCGGCCCCGTATGACCGTACCGCGCTCAGCAAGTTTGTGCCGTCGGGCAAAATGGCTATTGAGGATGTCCCTGCGCTGCTGGAGCAGGATGTGCTGGGGCCGGTCGAACTGCTGCAGGATGAGGTGGTGCAGCTGCAGGCGCGTGCAAAGACGCTAACGCTGAAAAGCGGAGAGCAGGTGAGGTTTGACCGGCTGCTGGTGGCGACCGGCGGCGTACCGCAGGCGCCGGATATTCCCGGCCGGGATCTGGCCGGCGTTCACCTGCTGCGTTCGCGCGATCAGGCTGAGGCGCTGCTGAACGATGTCGATGAAACGCAGGAGCTGGTGATTGTCGGCAACAGTTTTATCGGTATGGAAGTTGCCGGAGCGCTGCGCAGTCGTGACGTCAAGGTCACCGTGGTTGCCCGCCAGCGTCTGCCGTTTGTAAAACAGTTTGGCAAAGAGATAGCGGAGCATTTTTATGCGCTGCACCGCAGCAACGGCGTTATCTTTGAGCAGGGTGAGCCGGAGGCGCTGGAGGGAGAGCGTGAAGTCACTGCGGTACGCCTGAAAGGAGGCAAAACGCTGCCCGCGCGGCGGGTGCTGCTCGGCACCGGCGTCAGACCTGCAACCGGGTTTGTGCATGACTTAACGCTGCAGGAGGATAGCAGCCTCCTGACCGATCGCCAGCTGCGGGTTACGGATAGCGTCTGGGTCGCCGGCGATATCGCCACCTATCCCACCGCCGATGGCGAACAGCGCATCGAGCACTATCGCGTGGCTCACCAGCAGGGGCGGATTGCCGCGCTGAATATGCTGGATAAGCAGATTGAGTACGACCGCGTACCTTTTTTCTGGACGGCGCACTACGGCACCCGTTACGAATATCTCGGGCATGCCGAAGAGTGGGATGAATATCGTCTGCTGGGTTCGCTGGATGACCAGACGTTTATTGCGTTCTACTGCCAGCAGGGGAGAATTGCAGCGGTCTGCTCGGCCGGATTGTACACGCTTACCGCCGCGCTAATCGAACAGATGCAGCAGCCGCTGACGCTGGCGCAGGGCGTGGCGCTCTATGAGCAGTACACCGCGTAACTGCCCGGCTTAATTCCGGTCCTCAGTTCAGGAAAGAGGACCGGATCGCCGACAGAAGAGGGCTGCGATTACGCTTTGCTCAGCGCCTCTGACTTCGCCATGCAGCGCTGCATGGCGTTCATCACCGCCGCGCGAAAACCATTCTCTTCCAGCGCTTTTACCGCCTCAATCGTGGTGCCGCCGGGCGAGCAGACCTGATCTTTTAGCTCAGCAGGATGTGTGCCCGTCTCGATCACCATCTGCGCAGCACCTTTCACCGCCTGCGCGGCAAACTGATACGCCTGCGCGCGCGGCATGCCGCCCAGCACGGCCGCGTCGGCCATCGCTTCAATAAACATAAATACATATGCCGGAGCAGAGCCGCTGACGCCCACAACCGCGTGGATCAGATACTCTTTGACCACGGCGGCTTTCCCGAAACTTTCAAAAATAGCGACGATATCGTCCACTTCCTGCGGCTCCACCAGCACGTTAGGTGTCACCGAGGTCATGCCCTCATTGACCAGCGCCGGCGTATTGGGCATCACCCGCACAATTTTGCGATCGTGACCCAGCACGCCGGCCAGCGAATCCAGCGTCACGCCTGCGGCAATCGAGACCACCAGCGCATCCTTCTTCATCACGCCCGCCAGATCGCTGAGCACTTTCAGAATCACATCAGGTTTGACCGCGCCAAACAGGATATCCGCCTCGCGCGCCAGTGCTTCTGCGCTCTCCGCCGCGCTGATCCCGTACTGCTGCGCCATCTGCTGGTTGGTTTCCGCTTTGCGGTCCCATACCAGAATATTGGCCGGGGCGATAAGCCCACTGTTGACCAGGCCGCTGATAATCGCCCGGGCCATATTGCCGCAGCCGATAAAGCCGATTTTTTTCTCCAGCATCGCTCTCTCCTTAATCGTATTGATTTCGCTGCGGGTTAGCTTACGTCAGCGCTCGTGAATAACAAGTGCCGGCAAAATATCGATTGCCTTTCCTGACCAGCGCGGCAAGATCGCGCCTGTGATTCATTACAGGGAAACCATTATGTCAATCTGGGTCGATGCTGACGCCTGTCCGGTGGTCATTAAAGAGGTACTTTACCGCGCTGCCGAACGGACAAAAGTGACGGTGACCTTTGTCGCTAACCAGCCGCTGCGCGTGCCGCCTTCACCCTTTCTGAAGACGCTGCAGGTCGCGGCCGGTTTTGACGTGGCGGACAATGAAATTGTGAAGCGCGTGCAGCCCGGCGAGCTGGTGATCACCGGCGACATTCCGCTGGCGGCAGAAGTGCTGGAAAAAGGGGCTGCCGCGCTGAATCCGCGCGGCGAGCGTTACTCGCCTGATACCATCCGGCAGCGCCTGACCATGCGCGATTTTATGGAAACGATGCGCGCCAGCGGCATTCAGAGCGGCGGTCCGGCGGCGCTGAGCCCGCGTGACCGCCAGCTGTTTGCCAACGAACTCGACAAGTGGCTGCGTCAGCGCTGATCAGACAAAGCTGTCATCATCATCAAAGCCGCCGTTGTCAAAATCATTCAGATCGCTGTTGTCGGCAAAGCTGTTGTCATTCCAGCTGCTGTTGTCACTGAGAAACGCATTGCTGCTGTCGTTGCCGTTGAACGTATCCAGGTTCTCATCCACCTGCGGCAGCGCCGGTTCGTTGATAATATTCACGATCTCCTCCGGCTGCGAGTGATGAAACAGGCTGGTGAGCATATCCGCCATCACCACGCCACCTGCCACGCCCACGGCCGTCTGCAGCGCGCCGCCGAGAAAGCCCGTGCCGCGGGCCGGTGCGGCTGGCTGCTGCGCATACTGCGGGGGCGGGCTGTTCCAGCCAGGCTGCTGCTGCTGCGGTTGCTGCTGACGCGAACCGCCGCCAAATAAACCGGAAAGAAAGCCGCCGCTCTGCTGCGGAGCCTGCTGCTGTGCCTGGTTATTTTCCAGCTCGGTGATGCGGGCATTCAGCTTTTTCAGCGCAGCTTCCTGAATCAGAATCGCCTGAGCCATGTAGTAGGGCGCGTCGGGCTGGTTCTGCAGATGCTGACGGATAAGCTGTTCCGCGCCCGCATCGCGCGGGCCACTCTGCTCACCGGCCTGTTTTAACCGGCTAAAGAGATTTTCAATGAGTTGCTGTTCCTGATTTTGCATGGTGAACCTCCGTTGGCGTTAAGGCTATCTATATGCGGGCAGGGGGCGCGAAAGTAAATCACTGACGTGGTAAGCAAATGTTGCCCGCTTACACCGCCCGGGTAATGCACAAAATGCGCATGGTTTTTCGCTGTAAATTCAGTGAGCTAATTATAGCAGCCGCCAGAGTGCGCGTATTTTGTGCTTTGAAACTGGCTGCTGAAATAAAATCCGGATATTATGCGATGCATTATTGACCTGATCGCCTGCCGGCGCGGCAGAGCACGGCGGAGAATAAGCCCGGATGTCATTACCCATCTATCTTATCGGCGCACGCGGATGCGGCAAAACCACTATCGGCCAGGTGCTGGCGCGCATGCTGAATTACACCTTCTGCGATACCGACCACTACCTGCAGCAGGCCGCGCAGCGCAGCGTGGCTGAAATTGTTGCCAGCGAAGGCTGGGAGAGCTTCCGCGCGCGCGAAACCGAGGCGCTGCGCGCCGTCACCACGCCAGCAGCGGTGATAGCCACCGGCGGCGGGATGGTGCTGGCTGAAGTGAACCGCCGCTTTATGCGCGAGCGGGGGCATGTGATCTGGCTCAGCGCACCGGCGGAAGCGCTGGCGAACCGGCTGCAGCAGCAGCCTGAAACCGCGCAGCGGCCCACGCTTACCGGCCAGCCAATTGCCGAGGAGATGGATGAGATCCTGCGCCTGCGCGCGCCGCTCTATCAGCAGGCGGCCCACTATCAGGTTGATGCCATGCAGCCGCCAGAGCAGGTTGCAGAACAGATCATCCGTTCGCTCGCGCTGGCCCGCGCCAGCTGATTTTTATCAGAAAACTCCCGCTTTACTGGCATCAATGCATGCTGGTCTATACTCAGTAACAGGCAGCGGATCGCCACTGCCGTGTGGAACACTGATAAGAGAGGGAAAACGATGCCATCCAGACCACCCTATCCGCGTGAAGCCCGTGTTGTGGCCGTCGAAAAAGGGCCCGAAGGTAAAAAAGTTACCTGGTATGAACTGCGTGCCGATCATCCTAAAGAGAACTCCCTGATCAGCGAGCATGAATCTGAGCAGGAAGCGCAGGATGCGAAAGATCGCTACGAAGATGTGGAAAAAGAATAAGCCGCACTGGCAGGGACGCCAGTGAATTCTCCGCACTCTCCTGAATTTTCCTGCCGCTGCGCCAGCAGCGATTTATTTGCGTGACACCCTGAGGGCTTCCCTTGTAATCTGCTGATAACCTTCATGTGCTGCGAGGAAAAAGCATGCTCAATGTCAGTGATTATTTCGACGGAAAAGTGAAATCGATCGGGTTCGACAGCGTGACCATCGGCCGCGCCAGCGTAGGCGTTATGGCTGAAGGCGAGTACACCTTTGGCACCGGCCAGCCGGAAGAGATGACGGTGGTGAGCGGCGCACTGAAAGTGCTGCTGCCAGGTGAGGCGGAGTGGAAGTGGTATGAGGCGGGCAGCACATTTAATGTCCCTGGCCACAGTGAGTTTCATCTGCAGGTAGCTGAGCCTACCTCCTATCTCTGCCGCTACCTGTAAACGGCGCAAGAGAGACAGAGCTGCAACCTTCAGGCTGCAGCTTTTTTTATGCCTGATTAGCGTGGTGCTTCGCCGCCGAGTGCGTCGGTCAGGCTGGCGATCAGCGCAGCGAGTTCGCCGGTCATCAGCGTAAAGTCAGCGTCAAAGCGCAGAGCGAAATCCTCGCGATCGATATCATCATTCTGTTCACGCAGCGTATCGCTGAATTTCAGGCGCTTTACTGAACCATCATCAGCAATCACAAACTGAATTCGCTCCTGCCAGTCGAGCGCCAGTCTGGTCACCACTTTGCCCGCTTCAATGTGGTTGGCGATCTCATCGGAGATCAGATCCTGCTTCTTGCAGCGGATCACGCCGCCATCTTCCAGCAGCGCTTTCAGCTCCGCCTCATCCATCAGGGCGTAGCCTGCGGGCAGGTCGCCGCCGCGCACCCACTCCGTCAGCGTCAGCTCAATCGGCTTCTCCATGGTCAGCGGCACGACCGGCAGCGAGCCGAGACTTTTGCGCAGCAGCGCCAGCGTATCTTCCGCTTTTTTGGCGCTGGCGCAGTCAACAGCGATCAGGTTATTGACCGTATCGATCCACAGAAAGGTCTGACTGAAACGGCTGAAAGCGCGTGGCAGCAGGCTGTGCAGCACTTCATCTTTCAGCGAATCTTTTTCGGTTTTCTTCAGCTTGCGGCTCTGTTCCGCCTCCAGCTTCTCAATTTTGGCATCCAGCGCCTGCTTCACGACCGGTGAAGGCAGAATTTTCTGCTCGGTACGGGCGCAGATCACTATCTGTCCGTTGACCTCATGGGCCAGCGCTTCCCCGCGGTTACCCATCGGCGATACCCAGCCGGTCTGGGCCATATCCTGACTTCCGCACGGTGAGAACGTAAATGCATCAAGCTGTTTTTCCAGATCGTCTGCGGACAGCGGAAGGTCACGATTCAGACGATAAACCATCATATTTTTAAACCACAACATCGGGATTCCTTACCGTGGGTGCGATCGGGCGCACAAGTCTCAAACAGGGAGCGCGCATGATAGCGAAACCTGCGCCGGGTTTCATTGCCTTTCCCGAATCGCCCCTCTACTGTATCTCCACCCCATGTGAATAATGAGGAATAACCCGTGCGTATCGGTATCGATTTAGGCGGCACCAAGACAGAGGTTATTGCTTTATCGGATGACGGCACGCAGCTGTTCCGTCATCGCGTGAATACCCCGCGCAACGACTACGCTGCTACGGTCGGCGTGATGGCGGATCTGGTTCGTCTGGCCGAAGCGCAGACCGGAGAGCGGGGCAGCGTCGGGGTCGGTATTCCCGGCTCGATTTCGCCCTATGCGCAGCGGGTTAAAAATGCCAACTCCACCTGGCTGAACGGACAGCCGCTGGATAAAGATCTGGCGCAGGCGCTGAGCCGGGAGGTGCGTATTGCCAATGATGCAAACTGTCTGGCGGTCTCTGAAGCCACCGACGGCGCCGGCGCCGGTCAGCCGCTGGTGTTTGCGGTGATCATCGGCACCGGATCCGGCGCGGGGATCGCCATGAACGGCGTGTCGCGTATCGGGCTCAATGGCAACGCCGGCGAGTGGGGGCACAATCCGCTGCCGTGGATGGATGCCGATGAGCAGCGCTTTCAGCAGGAGGTACCGTGCTACTGCGGCTTACGGGGATGTATTGAAACCTTTGTCTCCGGAACCGGTTTTGCCACCGATTACCAGCGATTAAGCGGGCAGGCGCTCAGCGGTGCGGAGATTATGCAGCTGATTGCGCAGCAGGATCCGCTGGCAGAGCAGGCGATGAGCCGCTACGAACAGCGGCTGGCGAAATCGCTGGCGCAGGTGGTAAATCTGCTCGATCCCGACGTGATTGTGCTGGGCGGCGGAATGAGCAATGTGGATCGTCTTTACCAGACGCTGCCCGGCCTGATGCAACCCTGGGTGTTTGGCCGCGAGTGTGAAACGCCGGTGCGTAAAGCGCTGCACGGCGACTCCAGCGGCGTTCGCGGCGCAGCGTGGCTCTGGCCGCTGGAGGGACAGGCGACGTTATGACTTACGCGGTGCAAAGCCAAACCACGCTGGCTGGGTGCGATCGGGCGGCGGCGGTAGCGCGGCGGACTGGCCAACCAGCTGCCAGGCGCGCAGGCACAGCGCCTCATCTCCCTGCGTCTGGGTAACGGCAAAGCGCCCGCTGGCCTGCCACTCCAGCCGCAGCCAGCACTGCTGTCCGGCGTAGTGCGCCGCATCGCGAAACTGCTGGTTAAGCTGATGCTGAACGCTGCGCGTCCAGTGGCAGGAGGCGCTTTCCGGTGCCACGTCCGGCTCGCACAGGTTGCTTAATGCGGCTGGCGGCGTGGCAGGCGGACGGGCGCAGCCAGTCAGCGTCAGCGCTGCCAGCAGCAGACCGGCTGCGGCGGCGATCAAATTTATTCTCATAACAGAACCTGAAAAACGGGAGCCAGCCGCTGAGTCTACCGCGCGCCGGGCGGAAAGCTATGGCATTCCTCTGACTCTCTGCAGAACCAGAATCAGTCGCAGGTTACTCCCCCGGCAGCTGCAGCTTGCTGTATCCCAGACCATTCATTTTCCGCACCCGGATCTGAACCGGGATACGCTCTTTCATCGCCTCAACGTGGCTGATCACGCCGATGGTTTTCCCGCTGGCGTTAAGCGCATCCAGCGCGTCGAGTGCGGTATCGAGCGTCTCAGCATCCAGCGTGCCAAACCCTTCATCAAGGAACAGAGATTCGATGCGGGTTTTGTGGCTGACCAGATCGGAGAGCGCCAGCGCCAGCGCCAGACTCACCAGAAAACTCTCACCGCCCGAAAGCGTCCGGGTATCGCGGGTTGCGTCCGCCTGCCAGGTATCCACCACCTCAAGCTCCAGCTCATCGCTGAGGCGTCGCTGCAGCAGATAGCGACCATGCAGGCGATCGAGCTGACGATTCGCCAGCCAGACCAGATGATCCAGCGTTAACCCCTGCGCAAACCGGCGGAACTTGTCACCTTTGGCTGAACCGATCAGATCGTTGAGGCGGCTCAGCTGCACCAGCTCAGCTTCATCGGCGGCGATCTCTGCCAGCAGCGCCTGCTGCTGCTGACGCAGGTGTGCATCACTCTGCAGCTGCTGCTGCGCTTCTCCCTGCTGGCGCGCGTTATCACGCAGCGCCAGGCGTAATGTCTCCAGCTGCTGGCTGAGAGCGGCAGCCTGTTCATCATTGAAGCCAGCGGGACGCTGCTGCTGATGCTGCGCCAGCCGCTGCTCCAGCTGTTCATAAAGAGCAATCTGCTGCAAACGCTGCTGCTCCAGCTGCTGCAGACGGGCGCGCAGCGGCAGCAGCACCTCTTCCGGCAGCAGCGCCGCGTGCAGTGCTGCTTCATCAGCAAATTCGCTCTGCCGCAGCGCCTGGCTGAACTGCTGTTGCGCCTGCTGCAGGCGCTCCGTCAGGGCGGCCTGCTGGCTGTACGTCTGCGCCAGCTGACCCTGCAGGCTGTGCAGTCCGCTTTGCGCCTGCTGCCACTGCTGCAGCGCGCCTGCCAGCGCCTGTTCCAGCTGCTGCAGTAGCGTGTGCTGCTGCCGGCGCGCCTCCGTTACGCTGCGCGTGCCAAACAGCTGGCTGCGCTGCTGCTGCAGATCCTGCTGCTGCTGCTGCATCAGCGTCAGAGCGTGCTGCAGGCTCTCCTGCTGCTGCTGTTCACGCTGCAGCGTCTGCTGCAGGCTATGCTGCTCGCTCCCCGCTCTGGCGATCTGCGGCTGCAGAGAAGTCAGTAATTGCTCACTCTCTTGCCAGCGCAGCCAGCGCTGCTGCTGTGCGGCAAACCAGCTGGCGCGTCCGGCGGGTTCCGGCAGGCGAAGCTGATGGGCCGCGAGCTGCTCCGTCAGCCGCGCCGCAGCGTGCTGCAGCGCCTGCTGTTCATCTCTGAAACGCTGCTCCAGATCGGCCAGCTGCTGCTGTGCGCTCTCCCGCTGCTGCTGTGCAAGCTGCTGCTCCTGCAGATGCTGCTGCCACCGCTGCTGCTGCTGCTGATGGGCATCTTTAGCCTGCTGCAGCACTGCCGCCGCCTCTTCACGCGCCTGCAGCTGCTGTTGCTCCGTCAGCTCCTGCGCCTCCAGCTGCTGCTGCCAGGCAGTGAACTCTGCATGCTGCGCCGGCGTAAAGTGCAGCCCCAGCGGGGTGCACAGCGCCTGCCACCTGGTATCGATGGTGGCCAGCTGGCGATCCAGTTCAGCCAGCTCCTCTTCCAGCGCCTGCTGCTGCTGCAGAGAGAGTTTCTGCTGTTCGCCCTGTGCCGTGCCCGCCTCTTTCAGCTGCGCCACTGCCGTCTCCAGCGCGGTAAGCCGCTGCTGATTCTCATCCGGCCGGAGCTGCTGATAGTCCGCTACCGCCGGGTGCTGACAGGAACCACACAGCGGGCAGGGGGCGTCAGGCTGTAGTCTGGCGCGCTCATCAGAGAGCCGGGCAATGGTCCGTTCCAGTTCGCACAGGCGACGCAGATCGAGCAGCGCCTGATGCTCGCGCTTCCAGCTGTCGCGCAGTTTCTGCAGTGTCTCTTCACCCTGCAGGTAACTCTGCTGCAGCTGCGTCAGCCGGGCAGCCCGCTGTACGCGCTGCGGTTGCAGCGATTGCCACTGCGCGGCCAGCAGCGTCAGCTGCTGACGCGGGGCGCGCTGCTGCTGATAGCGCGCAAGAGCATTGCGCAGATCGGCGCTGCGCTGCTGATTTTCCAGAGAGGTCAGCGCCTGCTCAGCCTGTTCGCGCCGCTGGCGGCTCTCCGTCTCCGCCTGCGCTAATGGCTTAGCCGCCTGTTCACGCGCTGCCAGCGTCTGCTGTAGCTGCGCCAGCTGCTGCTGCTGCCGCTGCTGCTGTCCGGCAAGCTGCGTCGCCGCCTGTTCACGCTCCTCAAGGTGTCCGATATCAGCCTGCCAGCGCGCCAGCTCCGGCCCCCAGCCGGCGGTAGCCGCTTCGCGCGTGCGCCACGCCTGCTGTTCAGCCAGCTGTAGCTGTAAGCGTTCACTCACCTGTTGCTGCTGCTGCAGCGCCTGTTCGCTGCGGGCGACCGCCTGTTGCTGCTGCGTCAGCTGCTGCTGCTGTTCACTCAGCTGCTGCGCGGTGCGCGCTATCTGCTGATCGAGCGGCAGCACCTGTTCAGTCAGCAGCGTTTCGAGCTGCTGTCCGGCTTCCACCGCCTCATCGCGCTTCTGCAGCGCCTGCTGATAATCGCGTTCCGCCTGCTGCAGCGTGGTTTCAGCCTGCTGCTGCTGCGCCTGTAGCTGCCGGACCAGCTGCTGCTGTGCATCACTGTCCTGCTGCAGCTGTTCACGCAGCTGCAGTCCGGCGCGCAGCTTCTCTGCCGGCTCGGCGCGCGCCAGCTGCTGGCGCTCTGCGGACGCCTGCTGCCACGCCTGCTCCGCTGCCTGGCGCGCCGCGTCAGCGTCCTGCTGCTCCTGCGTCAGCTGCTGTGCCTGCGCCAGCCACTGCTGCTGCGTCTGCGCCTGCGTAAGCTGTGCATTCAGCGCGCGCTCCTCCGCGCTTAAGGTCTCCAGCTGCTGTGTGAGCGACGCCCGCTGCGCCTCATCCAGCAGCGCGATGCCGCCGGCACGGGCGCGCAGCGTCTCAAGCGCGCCGCGCGCCGCGCGCCAGCGTTCAAAGATATGGATGGAGATATCGCCATAAATTTCGGTACCGGTCAGCTCCTCCAGCAGTTCGGCACGCTCGCCGGGCCGGGCGTTGAGAAACGCGGCAAACTGACCCTGTGACAGCATCATTGAGCGGGTGAAGCGGGCAAAATCGAGCCCGGAGAGCGACTCTATGGCTTTCAGCTTATCGCCGACTTTATCCGCCACGATCTGATTATCAGCGACCCGCGCCAGCTCCACGCGCGGCGCCTGCAGCTTGCCGTCAGCCTGACCGCGCGCCCGGTTCTGGCTCCAGAAGGCGCGCCAGGCTTCACCTTTGATTTCAAACTCGACTTCAGCCAGACACTCGGCGGTGTCGCGCGTCATCAGCTGATTCTCACTCTGCGACAGCCCGCCAAGGCGCGGCGTCTGGTGATAGAGCGCCAGGCAGATCGCATCCAGCAGCGTGGTTTTGCCGGCGCCGGTAGCGCCCGTGATGGCAAACAGACCGTTGCTGGCGAACGGCTCCTGGCGGAAGTCGATCAGCCATTCACCGCGCAGCGCGTTGAGATTTTTAAAACGTAGCGTCAGAATTTTCATGCGGATGGATCCTCGAGGGCGGCCAGCGCGCTGCGAAACAGGCGGGTCAGTCCGTCACTCTGCTGCGCGTCCAGCTCTGACTCCTGTGCCAGGCGACGGGCAAAAACCTCTTCGACTTTCAGTTCGCTCAGCGTCTCATTTGTCAGCCGTTCCAGGCTGCGCTGACGCAGCGCGCGGCTGCGGCGCACCAGCAGCACCTCTACCGGCAGCGTGGCCGTGAGCTGTTCAATACGCCGCTGCAGATCGGTGAGGTACTCCTGCGTGGTGATCTCGATATCCAGCCATACCGGCAGCGATCCCTCATAGCGGGCAAACTGGGCCAGCTGCGCCTCAATCTCTGCCATCGAACCTTTTAGCATCTGCATCGGCTGAAAGGCGGGTATGGTCAGCGCGGTTACGCTCTCCAGCGTGCGGCCAAAATCGAGTAGCCAGACGCTTTTATCACGTCCGCTCTCATCAAAACTGAGCGGGATCGGTGAGCCGCTGTAGCGAATATGTTCCGTGCCGGCAATCCGCTGCGCGCGGTGAATATGGCCGAGTGCAATGTAGTCTGCGGGCGGAAACGCCTGCGCCGGAAACGCATCCAGCGTGCCGATATAGATATCGCGTACCGCGTCGCTTTTGGTCACGCCCACGGTAGTGAGGTGGCCGGTGGCGACGATTGGCAGCGGCTCATCCAGCCGTTCTCTTTCTGCCACGGCGGCGCTATAGCAGTGCTGGTAATGCTGCTCGATCGCCTGCAGCAGCGATAACTGCTTGTCGCGACCGGACTGACCGGCCCGACTGCGCAGAATATCGCGCGGGCGCAGATAGGGGATGGCGCACAGCAGCGCGCCCGGCGATCCGTCGCGCTGCGTCAGCGTCAGCACCTGCTGTTCACCGCCGGGGGTAGCGCTGGTGATCACCTGGGTGTTAAGGCAGGCCAGCAGTTCGCGCGACTCATTCAGCGTGGCGACTGAATCGTGATTGCCCGCCAGCACAACCAGCTGACAGCCGCTGGGCTGCAGCGCGACCACAAACCGGTTAAACATTTCACGGGCGTAACTGGGGGGCGAACCGGTATCAAACAGATCGCCTGCCACGATCAGTGCATCAACCTGATGCTCAGCAATTTGCCGGAGCAGCCAGTCAAGAAAAGCCTGGTGTTCGGCGGCGCGACTCTTGCTGTAAAAAAACTGACCGAGGTGCCAGTCTGCGGTATGAATAATGCGCATGGGGTGTCCTGCCTGAAAGCTGGCGGCCAGTATAACGGCTTCGGGCACAAAGGAAAAAAGACGTTTTTGCCGGTGCGAGGGTGGTTTTTATCTCTTGCTTACCGGTCGGGTTTTTCATAAAAGTGTCATAAAACTGACGCATAATGACGCCGCATATCCTAGTGACATCCCGTCACACTCGCAGGAGCAATAATGGCCAAGCGCATTTTGGTTGTGGAAGATGAAGCGCCCATCCGGGAAATGTTATGTTTTGTGCTGGAACAGAACGACTATCAGCCTATTGAAGCGGAAGATTATGACAGCGCGATTAGCCGGCTGATTGAACCCTGGCCCGATCTGATCCTGCTGGACTGGATGTTGCCCGGCGGCAGCGGCATCCAGTTTATCAAGCATCTGAAGCGCGAAGCCATGACGCGCGATATCCCGGTCATGATGCTGACCGCGCGCGGTGAGGAAGAGGATCGCGTACGTGGACTAGAAGTAGGCGCAGATGATTACATTACCAAGCCGTTCTCACCGAAAGAGCTGATGGCGCGTATCAAAGCCGTCATGCGGCGCATCTCTCCGATGGCGGTCGAAGAGGTGATTGAGATGCAGGGGCTGAGTCTCGATCCCTCCTCACACCGCGTGATGTCAGAGACCACGCCGCTGGAGATGGGGCCAACCGAATATAAGCTGCTGCATTTCTTCATGACGCATCCGGAGCGGGTCTACAGCCGCGAACAGCTGCTGAACCACGTCTGGGGCACCAACGTCTATGTCGAAGATCGCACCGTAGATGTGCATATTCGTCGCCTGCGTAAAGCACTGGAAATCTCCGGCCACGATCGTATGGTGCAAACCGTACGCGGAACAGGGTATCGTTTCTCTGCCCGCTACTAAACGGAGCCTGCTACCGTGCTGGAACGCCTCTCCTGGAAGCGATTACTGACCGAGCTGGCGCTGGCCTGTCTGCCTGCGCTGCTGTTCGGCCTGCTGTTTGGTTATCTGCCGTGGTGGCTGCTGGCAGCCGTCTCAGGCGTTCTGGCCTGGCACTTTACTAATCTGATGCGGCTCTCCCACTGGCTGTGGGTCGACCGCTCAATGACGCCGCCCACCGGGCGCGGCAGCTGGGAACCGCTGTTTTATGGCCTCTACCAGATGCAGCTGCGTAACCGCCGTCGCCGCCGCGAGCTGGGAAACCTGATCAGGCGTTTTCGCAGCGGCGCGGAGTCGCTGCCGGATGCCGTGGTGCTCACCACCGAAGAGGGCACCATTTTCTGGTGCAACGGCCTCGCTCAGCAGCATCTGGGGCTGCGCTGGCCGGAGGATAACGGCCAGAATATTCTCAACCTGCTGCGCTATCCTGAATTCTCCCGCTATATCCGCCAGCGCGACTTTGCCCGGCCGCTGACGGTGGTGCTGAATAATCAGCGGCACATGGAGTTCCGCGTGATGCCTTACAGCGAGGGGCAGTGGCTGATGGTGGCGCGCGATGTGACCCAGATGCATCAGCTGGAGGGCGCCCGCCGCAACTTTTTTGCCAACGTCAGTCATGAATTGCGTACGCCGCTCACGGTGCTGCAGGGCTATCTGGAGATGATGGACGATGAGGCGATGAATGCGCGCACGCGCAGCAAAGCGCTGGGCACGATGCAGGAGCAGACCCGGCGCATGGACAGCCTGGTCAGGCAGCTGCTGACGCTGTCGCGCATCGAGGCGGCCCCGGCGCTCGATCTCAAAGAGCGGGTCGATGTACCGGCCATGCTGCATCTGCTGCAGCGCGAAGCGGAAACGCTGAGCCAGGGGCGCCATGTTATTCACTTCCATACCGATCCTCACCTGCGCGTACTGGGTAACGACGAGCAGCTGCGCAGCGCTATCTCGAACCTGGTCTATAACGCGGTTAACCACACGCCGGAAGGCACGCATATTCATATCAGCTGGCTGCGCACGCGGCAGGGAGCGGAGTTTAAAGTCTGCGATAACGGTCCCGGCATCAGCGAGGAGCATCTGCCGCGCCTGACGGAGCGTTTTTACCGCGTTGATAAAGCGCGGTCGCGCGCTACCGGGGGCAGCGGACTGGGGCTGGCGATCGTCAAGCATGCGCTGAGCCATCACGGTGCGCGGCTGGAGATCAGCAGCTGGCCGCATCAGGAGACCTGCTTTCGCTTTCTGCTGCCGTCGCGTCTGATTGTGGAAGAGGCCGCGCAGGAGCGGGCGGGGTAATCTGCATTGCGCCGTTTTCGCAGGCTTGCCACAATAGCGCTCTTCTTCTCTCTGACGGCGGCTCCATGCTGAAATCTCTGCTGTTCACACTTCTGCTGCTCTTCTCTGTGCTGGCGCAGGCGCAAAAAGCGATGCTGACCGGCAACCTCAGCAGCGCCGGGTCAGATACGCTGGGCTATCTGATGACGCTGTGGGGGGAAGATTTCAGCCTGCAGGCGCCCGGCGTCAACGTTCAGGTACAGGCGGCGGGCTCTTCGACCGCGCCAACGGCGCTGGCAGCGGGAGCCGCACAGCTGGGCGCGATGAGCCGGCCGATGCAGAACGATGAGCGACAGCTGTTTATTGCCCGCTACGGCTATCCGCCGCTCGCCGTACCGGTCGCCATGGATGCGCTGGTCGTGGTGGTGAACCAGGCTAATCCGCTGCAGCGTATCAGCCAGCCGCAGCTTGATGCGCTCTATTCTGTTACCCGGCTGTGCGGCGGCACGCAGGTTCCGCAGCGCTGGGGCGATACGGGCGTGACAGATGATAAGTGGGCGCAGCGGCGCATCCAGCGCTTTGGCCGCAACTCTGCCTCCGGCACCTGGGGGTTCTTCAAGCAGCAGGCGCTTTGCCGCGGCGATTTTCGCGCTGACGTGGCGGAGTTTCCCGGTTCGGCTGCCGTGGTGCAGGCGGTTGCGACCACGCCAGAGAGTATCGGCTACGCCAGCTTTGGCTTTCATCTCAGCGGTGTGAAGATCGTGCCGATTGTCACCCGGACCGGCGAAAGCATCATGCCCGATGCCGATACCATCCGCAGCGGTCGCTATCCCTGGTCCCGGCCGCTCTATATTTACGTGAACAAACCACCGGGCAAGCCGCTGCCGCCGCTGGTGGCGGCATTTCTGCATCAGGTACTGTCGTCGCAGGGACAGCGGCGGGTGGCGGAAGCGGGCTATTTACCTCTCTCCGATGCGCAAATCTCCGCTGCGCGGGCGGCCATTGAATAAGCAGCAAGCGCGTGCTCAGGAAAATGAATTTTCTTCATGTCTGCTGAAAATTCTTCCGTTGCCCCGCGCGCGGAAGCGTGGCACTCTTTGGACATATAGCCATCCAGATGGCTGAAAAAACCAGAAGAAATTATACCTGACCGCAACTACCGGTCTGCAAGGAGAATCTATGCCCGCTCAGCACGCCCCGTTCCGCGCCGATACCGTCGGCAGTTTTCTGCGTCCCGCTGCGATCAAACAGGCGCGCGAACAGCACGCCCGTGGTGAGATTAGCGCTGAGCAGCTGCGCGAAGTGGAAGACCAGGCTATTCGCGATGTTGTCGCGCAGCAGCGTGCCAATGGCCTGCAGGTTGTCACTGACGGCGAGTTCCGTCGCGCGTGGTGGCACTTCGATTTCTTTGGCGATCTGAATGGCGTAGAGCTGTTCGAAGCGGAGCAGGGGATCCAGTTCAACGGCGTACAGACCAAAGCGCACGGTGTAAAAGTCACCGGTAAAGTCTCGTTTAATCCGGCGCATCCGATGCTGGAACACTTCCGCTTTCTGCAGAGTATCGCCGGCGACGCGGTCGCTAAAATGACGATTCCCAGCCCGAGCGTGCTGCATTTCCGCGGCGGCCGCAAGGTTATCGACGCCACGGTTTACCCCGATCTGGATGCCTACTTTGCCGATCTGGCGCAGACCTATAAAGACGCCATTGCCGCGTTTTATGCTGCCGGCTGCCGCTATCTGCAGCTGGACGATACCGTCTGGGCCTATCTCTGCTCCGGGGAGCAGCAGGAGCAGATCCGCGCACGCGGCGACGATCCGCAGGCGCTGGCCCGCACTTATGCCCAGGTGCTGAACGCGGCGCTGGCAGATAAACCGGCCGATCTCACCGTCGGGCTGCACGTGTGCCGCGGTAACTTTCGCTCGACCTGGATATCAGAAGGCGGCTATGAGCCGGTAGCGGAGATCCTGTTTGGCGGCGTGAATATCGACGCCTTTTTCCTGGAGTATGACAACGAACGCTCCGGCGGATTTGAGCCGCTGCGCTTTATTAAGCCAGGTCATCAGAAAGCGGTACTCGGCCTTATCACGACTAAAACCGGCGCGCTGGAAGATCCTGAACAGGTTAAAGCGCGGCTGCAGGAAGCGGCGCAGTACGTCAGCCTCGATCAGATCTGCCTCAGCCCGCAGTGCGGCTTTGCTTCCACCGAAGAGGGTAATAGCCTGAGCGAAGCGGAGCAGTGGCAGAAGATCCGTCTGGTGGTGGATATCGCTAAACAGGTGTGGTGAGAGTGTAAAGTTGTGCAGACAGGCGCGTAAATCGCGCCTTTTGTGCATCCTGAACCGCACTTATGCAAGAACAACTTTCGCTTTGTCTGAATTTTAAACAAATCATCTGGGGTGTTTAGCGGCTATTTCGCCCATATTCACTGCCTGCGTACGCTTATGCGCGATATCCTTCTGGTTTTCCGATCCCGTATTGTCTTTCTCCGCTATAAACGTTTTAATTTGCGCCGTTGTCGATTCATCCCTCTGTGAACAGAAGAAAAGCAGATTAAATCACCTGCGCTGTCTCGATTCGGCCCGCATTTCGCACTGGGTAATCCAGCTAAGCCATTGTTATCGCGCAATCAGGGGACAACACAAACTCAACTTCCACCGCAACATCAGCTACAGGCACGACAGAAGTTATGACATACCGTTTAACCTCGAGGGACATCCTTGCGCTGGGCTTTATGACCTTTGCCCTGTTCGTTGGCGCAGGCAACATTATCTTTCCACCGATGGTGGGAATTCAGTCTGGTGAACACGTCTGGGTCGCCGCACTCGGCTTCCTCGCGACCGCGGTCGGCCTGCCGGTCATGACCGTGATCGCGCTGGCGCGCGTTGGCGGCGGCATCGATGCGCTCAGTTCGCCAATCGGTAAAGCAGCGGGTCTGCTGCTGGCGACGGTCTGCTATCTGGCCGTGGGACCGCTGTTTGCGACGCCGCGTACCGCGACCGTTTCGTTTGAAGTCGGTATCGCTCCGCTGACCGGTGACGGCCCGCTGCCGCTGTTTATCTATAGCCTTATTTACTTTGCGCTGGTTATCGGGATCTCCCTCTATCCGGGCAAGCTGCTGGATACCGTCGGGCACGTGCTGGCGCCGCTGAAAATTGTCGCGCTGACCATACTCGGCGTTGCCGCGCTGGTCTGGCCGGCGGGCGGTATTGCGCCTGCGACGGCAGACTATCAGCGCGCGGCGTTCTCTACCGGTTTTGTAAATGGCTATCTCACCATGGATACGCTGGGCGCCCTGGTGTTTGGTATCGTGATTGTGAATGCGGCGCGTTCGCGCGGCGTTGAAGATGCGAAACTGCTGACGCGCTACACCATGCTGGCTGGCCTGATAGCCGGTGTCGGACTGACGCTGGTCTACCTGAGCCTGTTCAAGCTTGGCTCCGGCAGCGCTGGCCTGGTTGACCAGAATGCCAACGGCGCCGCTATTCTGCACGCTTATGTACAGCAGACGTTTGGCAGCATGGGCAGCTTCTTCCTCGCGGCGCTGATCTTTATCGCCTGCATGGTAACGGCCGTTGGCCTGACCTGCGCCTGCGCTGAGTTCTTTGCACAGTATCTGCCGCTCTCGTACAAAGCGCTGGTGTTTATTCTGGGCCTGTTCTCGATGGTGGTGTCAAATCTGGGGCTGAGCCATCTGATTCAGATCTCCATCCCGGTGCTGACAGCAATTTATCCGCCCTGTATCGTGCTGATAGTGCTAAGCTTCACCCTCAACTGGTGGAACCGCAGCGCGCGTATTATTGCGCCAACCATGCTGGTCAGCCTGCTGTTTGGCATTGTGGATGCAATCAAAACCACCAGCTTTAAAGAGATACTGCCGCTGTTCAGCCAGCATCTGCCGCTGGCCGATCAGGGACTCGCCTGGCTGCCGCCTTCGCTGGCAATGATGGTGATTGCTGCCGTCGTGGATCGCGTTAAAGGACCACAGCAGGTAGTCGTCCGGCAGTAAACGACACGGCTGTTCATTCCGACCACGGGCTTGCCCGTGGTTTTTTCATTTTCACAGGACCTGTTTGTTATGCAAGAAACCAACACGCTCAAACGCGGACTGAGCACGCGCCATATTCGCTTTATGGCGCTGGGATCGGCAATCGGTACCGGGCTGTTTTACGGCTCGGCGGATGCTATCAGGATGGCGGGGCCCAGCGTTTTACTGGCCTATATTATTGGTGGCGCGGTGGCCTATATCATCATGCGTGCGCTGGGGGAGATGTCGGTTAACAATCCGCAATCAAGCTCCTTTTCGCGCTATGCGCAGGATTATCTCGGTCCGCTGGCGGGCTATATCACCGGCTGGACCTACTGCTTTGAGATCCTGATTGTGGCGATCGCGGATGTCACCGCGTTTGGCATCTATATGGGCGTCTGGTTTCCGGATGTACCGCACTGGATCTGGGTGCTGTCGGTAGTGCTGATTATCGGCGCCATCAACCTGATGAGCGTGAAGGTGTTTGGCGAAGTAGAGTTCTGGTTCTCTTTCTTTAAGGTCGCCACCATTATCATCATGATTGTGGCGGGCTTTGGCATGATTTTCTGGGGCATCGGCAACGGCGGAACGCCGACCGGGATCCATAATCTCTGGAGCAACGGCGGCTTTTTCGCCCACGGTATTGTGGGTATGCTGCTCTCGCTGCAGATGGTGATGTTTGCCTATGGCGGGATCGAAATCATCGGTATTACCGCCGGTGAAGCGGATGAGCCCGCCAAATCGATTCCGCGCGCGATCAATTCGGTGCCGCTGCGTATCCTGGTGTTTTATGTGGGTACGCTTTTTGTCATCATGTCGATCTACCCGTGGAATCAGGTCGGTACCGAGGGCAGCCCCTTTGTGCTGACGTTCCAGCATCTGGGTATCGCTGCGGCGGCGTCAATTCTTAACTTTGTGGTGCTGACCGCTTCGCTATCTGCCATCAACAGCGATGTGTTTGGCGTGGGGCGTATGCTACACGGTATGGCGCAGCAGGGCCATGCGCCTAAAGTGTTCCAGAAAGTCTCTTCGCGCGGCATCCCGTGGGTGACGGTGGTGGTGATGATGTTTGCGATGCTTATCGCCGTTTATCTGAACTACCTGATGCCGGAAAAAGTCTTCCTGGTGATCGCCTCGCTGGCGACCTTTGCCACGGTCTGGGTATGGATCATGATCCTGCTGTCGCAGATCGCATTCCGGCGCAAAATTGGCAAGGCGCAGGCGGCGCAGCTGCAGTTTGCCGTACCGGGCGGCAGTGCCACCACCTGGGCAGGCGTGCTGTTTCTCGCCTTTATCATTGCGCTGATTGGCTATTTCCCTGATACGCGAATTTCACTCTACGTGGGCTTTGCCTGGATTGTGCTGCTGCTGCTGGCGTGGCCGCTGGTGAAAAAGCAGAAACGCTGAGCGTCAGGCTAAAAAGAAAAGAGTCGCCCTGTGTGGCGACTTTTTTTATGGGAAAAAAAGTATTCGGCGCATCCTGTCGCCGAAAAATAGAACCAAAACGGAAAAATAGGTCAAAACTAAGGGATGATTGACGCACTCAGAATACGCTAAATTTCATAGCGTTATGTCACAGCGGACAAATATAGAATTATCGCAATTCAGCCATAAAAACGCTTCAGCAGAACGAAGAGGCGGCCGGGAAACTGATAAGCCCGCATGGCGGGCTGAACAAAGGTGCAACTGACTCAGGGAGCCCATGTGACGGGGGCGAGGGCGCTGCTGTCGACTCCCTGCCTGAGCTGAGCCAGCGTCGATTGATAAGGACAGAGCGTGCCGATGGCGCTGTCGTGACAGTCTGGCTGATGCCACTCTGCCTGCAGTAAAGGGTGCTGCCGATCCACCGGCGCGAGCTGGCGCAGCGCATCCAGACTCTGCGCCTGAAAGTAAATGCGCAGCCGGCGGCTGTTGTCACGCGTATCGCGCCAGCGCTCAAACACCAGGCTGCTGCCCGGCGGGATATTACCGCGCGCGTAGCCCGGCAGCTGCCAGCTGAAATTCATCAGGGTGCGCACCATTGCGATATTGGTATCGTGGGCTACCAGCAGCAGCCAGCGGGTATCGGGCGAGCCGGGACGATCTTCGAGCGCCGCGATCGCCGCATCGAGCAATATTGAGCCGCGCTTTTGTGCCAGATAAGGGACATCGTTACTCAGATCGTAATTTGCGGTGAGCAGTGGCAGCAGCGCCGTAATCTGCTGCGCGCTGTTCAGGCGCCCCTGCGCCAGCGCCTCTGGTGGCAGATTTTCACTCCAGCCGAGACGCAGCGTTTCCACCATGCTCGCCATGACGCTTAATCCCTGGATATAGCTGTGGCCGCTCCGGGTCTGCTTCAGCTGCCACGGGCGCGAAAAAAAGCGGCAATCGCCGTCACAGACTGCCGCATTTAGCTGCCGGATCGCCGGCTGCAGCCGCTGCTGCAGCGCAGCAAGGTCGCCAGCCCGTGCGGCAATCGCTGCCTGCTCGCGGGCAGGATCGGTCCGGGCAAATGGAAATTTATCGCTCTGAAACAGGGGATCCGCCCCATCGGCAACAACGTGCACCGGCACACCGCAGCCGGGAAACGCGCCGTCAGTCAGCGCCTGTGCCGTGGCCCGCGTGCGCTGCAGCGGGCTGGCGCGCACATAAATTTGCCGGCTGTCAGGGCAGCCCGCGTGGAGCAGGCCCGCCTGACGGTAGTAGTTACCCTGCCAGCGTCCTTTATTGACCACCGCGCTGTAGCCGTGACCGGTAAGCTCGCCATCCGCCGTGCTCCAGCGCGGCCAGGGGCGCTGCGTGGCCGCTTCAATCTCTGCCCGGTTAGCCGCCGTCGGAGGACGTACGCCGTGCCGGCCGATCTCCACCACCTTTTCCAGCTGCCAGGGATCGGCTGCGGTGGCGAGCAGCGGCAGCGGCAGCAGCAGCAATATCAGCAGCGATTTCACGTCAGCGGCTCCGCCAGCAGCGCATTGATCTGCGGCCAGAGCGTGGCGTTAGCCAGCAGCACCGGATTGCCCTGCGTCAGGCCATTATTCTGCTCATAACGGTTGGTCTCTCCACCCGCTTCCCGCATCAGTACGATGCCAGGCAGGCCGTCCCACGGCTGCATACGCGCTTCGTAATAGCCGGTCAGCCGCCCGGCCGCCGCCCACGCGCTCATCAGCGCCCCGGAACCGTTGCGGATAAACATGCCGCCCTGCTGCAGCAGCGCGCTGATAAAGTCGAGCAGCGGAGCCGCAGGCTGACTGGTGGAACAGCCCAGACCAAACAGCCCCTGGCTCAGCTGGCCGGCGCTGTGTGCCCGGATACGCTGCTCGTTCATCCATGCGCCTTTGCCCCGGCAGGCGTGAAAGATCTCCTGATGATTGGGATCGCATACCACGCCAATAACCGGTTCGCCTTCACACACAATCGCCAGCGCCACGCACCAGTTGTGCAGACCGCTGAGAAAGTTGCTGGTGCCATCAATCGGGTCAACTACCCAGATAAAGCGTGCCTGTCCGGCGTCTCCGCCGCTCTCCTCACCGATAACCGCGTCTTCAGGAAAGCGTTCAAGGATAAGGTGCCGGATTAACTCCTCAACGTTGCGGTCAGCCTCACTGACCAGATCCTGTAAATCCTTCTTATATTCTGCAACCAGCTGGTTACGCTGCTGATACCACGACATGGCGCGACTGCCAGCGGCTCTGGCGACCTCGCAGGCAAACTGATAGCGCGCCTCTAATTCAGTTAACGTAGCTGATGACATGTTTCCCTCTTATCATTTTCTGGCTGGTGTAGTAACCAGACGTGCCTGAACAGGCGGAATGGTGGTGTGGCCGGGTCTGGTAAAGTTAAGAAAGGCTTCATTAAGCCGCAGATATATGCGGCTGGCAAGAGGGGAGAGGAGGTATTGGCGCGGATTACGGATTCAGAGGCGCTGTGCGCGAGCATCCGCCATCAGACGCGGATAGAAAGCAAAAAACAGCGCTTCCAGCGCGTCATAGTGATCAACAAAATCCTGATAGGAGTCGCGCAGCGCCGCAAGACGGGGACGGCGATACGCCATGCCGCGCAGCACCCGCTCCAGCCGCGCCGGTTCGGCGTAGTGTTCAAACCAGCGTTCGCGCCACATCACCGCGTTGAGCTCAATAAAGCTTTCTGGCGTTCCCGCCAGCTGCGGCACAATATGCTGCTGTGCAGCCTCACTAAAGGCGGCGAGTGAGATATCGGGCTGGAACTGCTGCCAGTGGCGCGCAAGAAAATGATCCCAGATCACATCAAGCGTAATCGGGGCTACGCGCCGCGTTTCCGGACGAAACCACTGCCGGGCGGTACGCACTTCAGGCAGGTTGTCCGTCAGCACATCGATACGGCGGTGCAGGGCGATCCCCGCTGCAACCGGTGCCGGCCACTGCGCCTGAACGTTGCCGCGCACAAAGTCGGCCAGCAGGTTGCCCAGCAGCGAGCTTTCTGCCAGCGTGGCAAGATGAAGGTGAGCAAGAAAATTCATGCGCTATTATAGGCAGAATCGCGTCTCTGCAGCCAGTTGTTCAGAATTTCCCACTTTTCCGCTAAACTATGCCGCCTGTTTTTGAGTCCGGAAAAGTTATACATGCGTGTCGCCGATTTTAGCTTTGAGTTGCCCGAATCCCTGATTGCCCACTATCCCCAGGCGCAGCGCAGCGGATGCCGTCTGCTGTCCCTTGATGGCCCGAGCGGCGCCCTGACGCACGGTGTCTTTACCGATGTGCTGGAGAAGCTTAATCCCGGCGATCTGCTGGTGTTCAATAATACGCGGGTGATCCCGGCGCGCGTCTATGGACGTAAAGCCAGCGGCGGCCGGATTGAAATGCTGGTAGAGCGTATGCTGGATGATAAGCGGGTGCTGGCGCACGTGCGTGCCTCAAAGGCGCCAAAGCCGGGCACTGAGCTGCTGCTGGGCGACGATGAGAGCGTAAAAGCGACCATGGTGGCGCGGCACGATGCGCTGTTTGAGATCGCCTTTACCGATGAACGCGCGGTGCTCGATATTCTCAATAGCGTAGGCCATATGCCGCTGCCGCCCTATATCGATCGCCCGGATGAAGAGGCCGATCGCGAGCTTTACCAGACGGTATACAGCGCCCGTCCTGGCGCGGTGGCAGCACCAACCGCCGGGCTGCACTTTGATGAACCGCTGCTGGAGGCGCTGAAAGCCAAAGGGGTAGAGATGGCGTTTGTGACGCTGCACGTCGGGGCCGGTACCTTCCAGCCGGTGCGCGTTGAAAATATCAATGACCATATCATGCACTCGGAATATGCAGAGGTGCCGCAGGATGTGGTTGACGCGGTGCTGGCCTGTAAAGCACGCGGCAATAAAGTTGTCGCGGTAGGGACCACGTCGGTGCGCTCGCTGGAGAGCGCCGCTCAGGCGAGTCAGGATGCGCCGCTGGCGCCTTTCTTTGATGACACGCAGATCTTTATCTATCCTGGCTATCGCTACCAGATTATCGATGCGCTCATTACCAACTTCCATCTGCCGGAATCGACGCTGATTATGCTGGTTTCTGCGTTTGCCGGCTATAAAAACACCATGGCGGCGTACCAGAGCGCGGTGGCCGAACAGTACCGTTTCTTTAGCTACGGGGATGCGATGTACATCACCCGTAATCCGCACGCTCCTGACGAACCTGTCGGAAGCACACACCCTTAATGTTCCGGTGCCGCCTGCGGGTGGCACGGCTACAGTCGGGTAAATCAGACTGTTTCTCTGATGAGGTTAATGTGAAATTTGAATTAGATACAACAGACGGACGCGCGCGTCGCGGACGTCTGGTTTTCGATCGCGGCGTGGTTGAAACTCCGGCATTTATGCCGGTGGGCACGTATGGCACCGTTAAAGGCATGACGCCGGAAGAAGTGAAAGAGACCGGTGCGCAGATCCTGCTGGGCAACACTTTCCACCTCTGGCTGCGTCCGGGGCAGGAGATCATGAAGCTGCACGGCGATCTGCATGACTTTATGAACTGGCAGGGACCGATTCTGACCGATTCGGGCGGCTTCCAGGTATTCAGCCTGGGTGATATCCGTAAGATCACCGAAGCGGGCGTGCATTTCCGCAACCCGATCAACGGCGATCCGATCTTCCTCGATCCGGAAAAATCGATGGAGATCCAGTACGATCTCGGCTCCGATATCGTGATGATTTTCGATGAGTGCACGCCATATCCGGCTGACTGGGATTATGCAAAACGTTCGATGGAGATGTCGCTGCGCTGGGCACAACGCAGCCGCGATCGCTTTGATTCACTCGGTAATAAAAATGCGCTGTTCGGGATTATCCAGGGCGGTGTTTACGAAGATTTACGAGATGTCTCCGTCAAAGGTCTGGTAGAGATTGGCTTTGATGGGTACGCTGTGGGCGGCCTCGCGGTGGGTGAGCCGAAAGAGGATATGCACCGTATTCTGGAACATGTCTGTCCGCAAATTCCGCAGGATAAACCGCGCTATCTGATGGGCGTCGGAAAGCCAGAAGATCTGGTGGAAGGCGTACGCCGCGGTATCGATATGTTTGACTGCGTTATGCCTACCCGCAACGCGCGCAACGGTCATCTGTTTGTTACCGACGGCGTGGTGAAAATCCGCAACGCGAAGTATAAAGATGACACCGCGCCGCTGGATGCGGAGTGTGATTGTTACACCTGTCGCAATTACAGTCGCGCCTACTTGCACCATCTTGATCGCTGTAACGAAATACTGGGCGCACGCCTGAATACGATTCACAATCTGCGCTATTACCAGCGTCTGATGGCGGGTTTACGCCAGGCTATCGAAGAGGGTAAATTAGAGCACTTTGTTAGCGAGTTCTACCTACGGACGGGCAAAGCGGTTCCACCGTTAAACGTCTGATTATTCTATCAATGAGGGAAATTAAATGAGCTTTTTCATTTCTGACGCCGTCGCAGCAGCGGGCGCTCCGTCACAGGGAAGTCCGTATTCTCTGGTGATCATGCTGGTGGTTTTTGGTCTGATTTTCTACTTCATGATCCTGCGACCGCAGCAGAAGCGCGCCAAAGATCATAAAAAGCTGATGGACTCCATCTCGAAAGGGGATGAAGTGCTGACCAACGGCGGCCTGGTGGGTCGTGTCACTAAAGTTGCTGATACCGGTTATATCGCTATCGCCCTGAACGACACCACTGAAGTAGTGATTAAACGTGATTTCGTGGCCGCCGTCCTGCCGAAAGGGTCGATGAAGGCGCTGTAATTTTATCTTCCCGAAGGGAACTGCCGTGTTAAACCGTTATCCTTTGTGGAAGTACATCATGCTGGTCGCCGTTATTCTTATCGGCCTGCTGTATGCGCTTCCTAACCTTTATGGTGAGGATCCGGCCGTTCAGATCACTGGTGCGCGCGGAAGCGCCGCCAGTGAGCAGACGTTGGATCAGATCCAGAACGTACTCAAACAAGACAACATTCAGAGCAAATCCCTCGCACTGGAAAATGGCGCTATTCTGGCGCGTTTCGCTAACACCGATGTGCAGCTGCGCGCGCGCGAAGCGCTTACAACTGCGCTGGGTGACGATTTCGTGGTAGCCCTCAATCTCGCACCGGCCACGCCGCGCTGGCTCACTCTGCTGGCAGCGGAACCGATGAAACTCGGTCTGGACCTGCGGGGCGGGGTGCACTTCCTGATGGAAGTGGATATGGATACCGCGCTGGGCAAGCTGCAGGAGCAGAATGCAGACGGCCTGCGCAGCGATCTGCGTGAAAAGAATATTCCTTATACCAACGTCAGCAAACTCGCTAACTACGGTGTGGAAGTGCGTTTCCGCGACGCCAAAAGCCGCGATGACGCGATCGGCTACCTGACGCCACGCCACCGCGATATGGTATTCACCAGTGCGGGCAGCGATGCAATGCGCGCGGTGATGACCGATGCGCGCCTGAGTGAAGCGCGGGAATATGCGGTACAGCAGAATATTAATATCCTGCGCAACCGTGTTAACCAGCTGGGCGTTGCTGAGCCGCTGGTGCAGCGTCAGGGTGCCGACCGCATCGTGGTTGAGCTGCCGGGTATCCAGGATACCGCGCGGGCAAAAGAGATCCTTGGTGCCACCGCGACGCTGGAGTTCCGTCTGGTTAATACCAGCGTAGATCCGGGTGCTGCGGCAAATGGACGCGTGCCGGGTGACTCAGAAGTGAAGAAAACGCGGGAAGGGCAGCCGGTTGTGCTCTATAAGCGTGTCATTCTTACCGGCGATCACATCACCGATTCCACGTCCAGCATGGATGAGTACAACCAGCCGCAGGTGAATATTTCACTGGATGGCGCGGGCGGTAACATCATGTCGAATTTCACCAAGGACAACATCGGCAAGCCGATGGCGACCCTGTTTGTGGAGTACAAGGACAGCGGCAAGAAAGATGCCAACGGCAGAGCGATTCTGGCGAAGCAGGAAGAAGTGATCAACGTGGCGAACATTCAGTCACGGCTGGGTAATAGCTTCCGCATCACCGGTATCAGCAACCCGAACGAAGCGCGTCAGCTGTCGCTGCTGCTGCGTGCCGGTGCGCTGATTGCGCCGATTCAGATTGTCGAAGAGCGTACCATTGGCCCGACTATGGGTCAGCAGAACATCACCCAGGGTCTGGAAGCCTGCCTGTGGGGTCTGATCGCTTCGATCATCTTTATGGTGGTGTTCTACAAAAAGTTTGGTCTGATTGCGACCAGCGCGCTGCTGTGTAACCTGGTGCTGATTGTCGGCATCATGTCGCTGCTGCCAGGCGCCACGCTCACCATGCCGGGCATTGCCGGTATCGTGCTGACGCTGGCGGTTGCCGTAGATGCCAACGTGTTGATTAACGAACGTATTAAAGAAGAGCTGCGTAACGGACGCTCGGTACAGCAGGCGATTCATGAGGGCTACAAAGGCGCCTTCTCCAGTATCGTCGACGCCAACGTCACCACGCTGATTAAAGTCATCATTCTTTATGCGGTGGGTACCGGCTCCATCAAAGGCTTTGCAATCACCACCGCTATCGGTATTGCAACCTCGATGTTTACCGCTATCGTCGGCACCCGTGCCATCGTTAACCTGGTGTACGGCGGCAAACGCATCAACAAGCTGTCTATCTGAGGAGTGCGTTGTGGCACAGGAATATAGTATTGAACAGCTGAACCACGGGCGTAAGGTCGTAGACTTTATGCGCTGGGATACGCTGGCGTTTATCATCTCGGGTCTGCTGATCGTGGCGTCAATCGCCATTATCGGCGTGCGCGGGTTTAACTGGGGACTCGATTTCACCGGCGGTACGGTGATTGAGATTAACCTGGAGAAACCTGCAGATCTCGATGCGCTGCGCGAAGGTCTGGTAAAAGCGGGCTTTGACGAGCCGCTGGTGCAGAACTTCGGCAGCAGCCGCGACGTGATGGTGCGGATGCCACCTGCGACCGGCAATGCGGGTCAGGAGCTGGGCAACAAGGTGTTGTCCTCTATCAATCAGACCACGCAGCAGAACGCGACGGTAAAACGCATTGAGTTTGTCGGACCAAGCGTAGGTAGCGACCTGGCGCAGGCGGGGGCGATGGCGCTGCTCTCTGCGCTGATCGCTATTCTTATCTACATCGGGTTTCGCTTTGAATGGCGTCTGGCGCTGGGCACCGTGCTGGCGCTGGCGCATGACGTTATCATCACCTGCGGCCTGCTGGCGCTATTCAGCATTGAAATCGATCTGACCATCGTTGCCTCGCTGATGTCGGTGATTGGTTACTCGCTTAACGATAAGATTGTGGTTTCTGACCGTATTCGTGAGAACTTCCGTAAGATCCGTCGCGGTTCTTCTTACGATATCACCAACGTGTCGCTGACCCAGACGCTGAGCCGTACCCTGATCACTTCTATCACCACGCTGGCGATGATCCTGATCCTGTTCATCTTTGGCGGCGCGCTGCTGAAAGGCTTCTCGCTCACGATGCTGATTGGTGTGACGATCGGTACGATCTCATCCATCTACGTCTCTTCAGCGCTGGCGCTGAAGCTGGGGATGAAGCGTGAGCATATGCTGGTGCAGAAAGTGGAAAAAGAGGGCGCCGATCAGCCTTCTATTCTGCCGTAAGCCCGGCGCTGACCGATGCAAAAAGGCCCTTCTCCGGAAGGGCCTTTTTTTATGGCGCGGCGTCTGCCGTTACCTCATGTACGCGCACATAGCCGAGCCGATCCGGTGTCAGGCCACTCAGGTGCAGCGGCACTGTTACCGTGCTGCGCGGCATCAGGCTGGCGGGCACGCTGATGCGCTGACTCAGGCTGTCGGCGGCCAGCGGCTGACCACTGGCGGGATCGCTTTCACCCCACACCACGGTCGCGCTCAGCGCGGGTACCGGCTTGTCATCAGCAGAGCGGATAACCAGGCTGGCCTGGCTGCCGTTTGCTTCTGCACTCACGTTCAGCAGTGCGAGACGCAGCGTACCCAGCTGCGTCTCCAGATCAACCGGCGTCGCGGAACCGGGTACCAGCCATGCGCCCTGAGTGGAGCGGCTGTTAAGCTGGCCCTGCTGCTCCAGCGCGCCGGCGCGGCGGGTGAGATGACGCATCTGCTGATTGAGCTGGCTCACCTCCTGATGCAGCTCTCTGACCTGAGGGGCAGGAGGCGGGGCGCTGCAGCTGCTCAGCAGCAGCAGCGACAGCACCGCCGGAACCGGTAAGCTCCTGAGGAGTCTCATGCTCTCTCCCGCACCTTATTCCGGAATACGCAGTACCTGGCCCGGATAGATTTTGTCCGGATGGCTCAGCATCGGCTTGTTAGCTTCGAAGATTTTGTTGTACTGATTCGGATCGCCGTAGACCTGTTTGGAAATAGCGCTCAGGGTGTCGCCTTTCTTCACTGTGTAGAGGTTGGCTTCGCGTGCGGTGTCGCTGACGGTAACTTTATCATCCACTTTAGTGATGCCGGCAACGTTACCGGCTGCCACCAGAATCTTCTCTTTAAGCTCCTGTGAAATGCCATCGCCGCTGACGGTTACGGTATCACCCTGCACATTGACGTTGACTTTATCGCTATCTGGCAGGCCGAGCTTGTTGATGTGATCCTGCAGCTTTTTGCTGGAGTCATCACCGCCTGTCACGCTGTCCCACAGTTTCTCTCCTGCTTCTTTGACGAAGTTAAACAGACCCATAGTTCCTCCTGTGATTGTGCCGGATTGGCTCTTTAAGCGTAGTGCGTTTTTGACATTTGCTGGCAGAAGCGGTTATGAGCGCTGAAAAAACCGCCACGCAGGCGGCCTCTGT
Source organism: Pantoea sp. RIT413 (assembly GCF_003057675.2). NCBI lineage: Bacteria > Pseudomonadati > Pseudomonadota > Gammaproteobacteria > Enterobacterales > Erwiniaceae > Pantoea > Pantoea sp. RIT413. The sequence goes on along the minus strand of NZ_QBJB02000003.1, from coordinate 312,334 downwards.
TTTGTTAAATGTGAGTTCGCGTTACACTATGTGGCCCAAAATCTCGCGACAGGAAACGTCATGCATTGCCCATTCTGTTCCGCTGTGGATACCAAAGTGATCGACTCACGCCTGGTCAGTGAAGGTTCCTCGGTGCGCCGCCGCCGTCAGTGTCTGGTCTGCCATGAGCGCTTTACCACGTTTGAGATGGCGGAGCTGGTGATGCCGCGCGTGGTAAAAAGCAACGACGTGCGTGAGCCTTTTAACGAAGATAAGCTGACCAGCGGCATGATGAAGGCGCTGGAGAAGCGCCCCGTCAGTGCTGATGCGGTCGATAGCGCAGTCAATCACATTAAAACCCAGCTGCGTGCGACCGGCGAACGTGAGATTGCCAGCAAGCTGATTGGCAATCTGGTGATGGAAGAGCTAAAAAAACTGGATAAGGTCGCTTACATCCGCTTCGCCTCGGTCTACCGCAGCTTTGAAGATATTCGCGACTTTGGCGAAGAGATCGCCCGCTTACAGGACTGAATCATGACCGATGCTCGCTATATGGCGCGCGCGCTGGAACTGGCGCGACGCGGTCGTTTCACCACCACGCCCAACCCCAACGTCGGCTGCGTGATCGTGCGTGACGGCACAATTGTCGGCGAAGGCTGGCATCAGCGCGCGGGTGAACCGCATGCTGAAGTGCATGCGCTGCGCATGGCCGGAGAGCAGGCGCGCGGCGCAACCGCCTACGTTACGCTGGAGCCGTGCAGCCATCATGGCCGGACGCCACCCTGCTGCGATGCGCTGATTGCTGCTGGCGTCAGCCGCGTGGTGGTCGCCATGCAGGATCCTAACCCGCAGGTCGCAGGGCGCGGTCTCTGGCGCCTGCAGCAGGCGGGAATTGAAGTCAGTCACGGGCTGATGATGGCGGAAGCGGAAGCGCTCAATCGCGGGTTTCTCAAGCGTATGCGCACCGGGTTTCCCTGGATACAGCTCAAGCTTGGCGCTTCACTGGATGGCCGCACAGCGATGGCGAGCGGTGAGAGCAAGTGGATCACCTCGGCGGCCGCCCGCCGGGATGTGCAGCAGTTCCGCGCGCAGAGTTCCGCCATTCTTACCAGCAGTGCCACCGTGCTGGCCGACGATCCGTCACTCACGGTACGCGCAGATGAACTCAGCGACAGCGTTCTCCAGCAGCTGGATACGCAGACTCTGCGGCAGCCGGTGCGGGTGGTGGTTGACAGCCAGCAGCGCGTGACGCCGCAGCACCGGCTGATTCATCAGCCGGGTGAGAGCTGGCTGATGCGTACCGCTCCCGATGACGCCGCGTGGCCGGAGAGCGTAACGCAGATTGCGGTGCCGCCGCGCGGCGAACAGCTTGATCTGGTCGCGATGATGATGCTGCTCGGTCAGCGTCAGATTAACAGCGTCTGGGTCGAGGCGGGAGCGGGCCTGGCGGGCGCGCTGATTCAGGCCGGACTGGTGGATGAGCTGATTGTTTATATCGCACCGATACTGCTTGGCGACGCCGGACGCGGGCTCTGTACGCTCCCCGGGCTGGAGGCGTTGAGCGCCGCGCCGCGCCTCGATTTTCGTGATGTGCGCAAAGTGGGTGACGATCTGCGTCTTACCCTGACCCTGCGTTAAGCATGCACGGAAAAGCCTGAGCGCCCGGCTAAAGAGTATGATAGAATCCGCCCCCTTCTGCGGGGGCTATAAAACACACACCCAAAGGATATGTATGAACGTTATCGAAGCTGCTGTTGCCACGCCTGATGCTAAAATTGCCATCGTGATTGCGCGTTTTAACAACTTTATCAATGACAGTCTGCTGGATGGCGCGGTAGATGCGCTGAAGCGTATCGGTCAGGTTAAAGCTGAAAACATCACCGTGGTCTGGGTGCCGGGCGCCTATGAGCTGCCGCTGGCCGCGCGCGCGCTGGCGAATACCGGTAAGCACGACGCGATTGTTGCGCTGGGCACGGTGATCCGTGGCGGCACTGCCCACTTCGAATATGTGGCAGGTGAAGCGAGCTCCGGTATCGCTAACGTGGCAATGAGCTGCGAAATCCCGGTCACCTTCGGCGTTCTGACCACCGAAAATATCGAGCAGGCGATTGAACGCGCCGGCACGAAAGCGGGTAACAAAGGCGCAGAAGCCGCGCTGACCGCACTTGAAATGATCAACGTATTGAAAGCCATTAAAGCCTGATTTTTGTAAGGGGAATTTTGTGAAACCTGCTGCTCGTCGTCGCGCCCGTGAGTGCGCTGTCCAGGCGCTCTACTCCTGGCAGTTGTCCAACAACGACATTGCCGATGTGGAATACCAGTTTCTGGCGGAACAAGACGTCAAAGACGTCGATATTAGCTATTTCCGCGAACTGCTGGCCGGTGTGGCGACCAACAGCGCGTACCTGGATGGCCTGATGAAACCCTGGCTGTCGCGCCAGCTTGAAGAGCTGGGTCAGGTAGAAAAAGCGATCCTGCGCCTCTCGCTCTATGAGCTGAGCAAGCGTGCGGATGTGCCTTATAAAGTCGCCATCAACGAAGGTATTGAGCTGGCAAAAGTGTTTGGCGCTGAAGACAGCCATAAGTTTGTCAACGGCGTGCTGGATAAAGCCGCTCCGCAAATACGACCAAACAGAAAGTAGTGCAGAAGGCCGGGTGACCGGCCTTTTTTCATTGAGACCTGATTTATGTCCTGTGGTGAATTTGAACTGATCGCACGCTATTTCAACCGTGTAACCAGCTCCCGTCGCGACGTGGAGAAGGGCATTGGTGATGACTGTGCGTTACTGAACGTTCCTGACAAACAGACCCTCGCTATCAGCACCGATACGCTGGTAGCGGGCGTCCATTTCTTACGCGATATCCATCCGGCCGATCTCGGCTACAAAGCGCTGGCGGTAAACCTCAGCGATTTAGCTGCGATGGGCGCCGATCCGGCATGGCTGACGCTGGCACTGACGCTGCCTGAGGTCGATGAGACCTGGCTGGCGGGCTTCAGCGACAGCCTGTTTGAGCTGCTCGACTACTACGATATGCAGCTGATTGGCGGCGACACCACGCGCGGTCCGCTCAGCCTGACGCTGGGTATTCACGGGCTGGTGCCTGTCGGGCGCGCGCTGAAGCGCTCCGGTGCAAAGCCAGGTGACTGGATCTACGTTACCGGCACGCTGGGTGACAGCGCGGCGGGACTGTCGCTGCTGCAGCATCATCATCGTCTTGACGATCCGGCGGTGCACGAGGTGCTGATCAAGCGTCATCTGCGTCCGATGCCGCGCGTGCTGCAGGGCCAGGCGCTGCGCAGCCTTGCTACCTCGGCAATCGATATCTCTGATGGCCTGATTTCCGATCTTGGCCATATTCTGACGGCCAGCCGGGTTGGCGCACGCCTGAATCTCGACGCGCTGCCGCTCTCCGCTACGCTGCGCGATCATTTTGCGCCGGAGCAGGTGCTGCGCTGGGCGCTGAGCGGCGGTGAAGATTATGAACTCTGCTTCACGGTGCCTGAAGTTAACCGCGGCGCGCTGGATGTGGCGCTGGGCCGGCTTGGCGCACCTTATACCTGTATCGGACAGATCGCCCCGGAAGCGGAAGGGCTGACGCTGCTGGAGCACGGCAAGCCGCGCCGCTTTAACCATAAAGGATTTGACCATTTTGACGCGCGATAAAGATGTAGCGAAAAGTCGCCTGCGGATGCGCAATCCCTGGCATCTGCTGGCAACCGGTTTTGGCAGCGGATTAAGCCCTTTTATGCCGGGTACCGTAGGCTCGGTGGCCGCGATCCCGTTCTGGTGGCTGATGACGTTTCTGCCGCTGCAGCTCTATTCGCTGGTGGTGCTGGTGGGTATCAGCGTGGGCGTCTATCTCTGTCATCGCACCGCGCGTGACATGGGCGTACACGATCACGGCAGCATCGTCTGGGATGAGTTTGTCGGCATGTGGATCACGCTAATGGCGATCCCGGTGCTTAACGGCTGGTGGGTACTGGCTGGTTTTGTCATCTTCCGGATTTTTGATATCTGGAAACCGTGGCCTATTCGCTGGTTCGATAAGAACGTTCATGGCGGAATGGGCATTATGGTCGACGATATCATCGCCGGCGTAGTCTCCGCAGCCGTATTATACGGCGCCGGCCTGCTGCTGTAAGGGCGGCCAGGGACACATTAATGCGTATAACCCGCGGTATATGATTCGGCCAGGGGCGCATGAATGCGCCCCCTACGTATATTTTGTAGGGGCGGTATTTATGCCGCCCTGGTTTCAGGCGCATCGATACGTATAACCGCGGTACATGGCTCGGCCAGGGGCGCATAAATGCGCCCCCTACGTCATGTTTTTGTAGGGGCGGCATTTATGCCGCCCTGGTTTATGCGGATATCAATTGCTTACTCATACCCTACAGCCGGATGCGGCTGATAGACCATCTCCAGCTCGGCGATATCTTCCGCACTCAATTCAACGTCAACCGCTTTAACCAATTCGGCAAACTGCTGCTCACGTGAAGCGCCGATAATAGGGGCGGTCACGGCGGGTTTATGCAGCAGCCATGCCAGTGCGACCTGCGCGCGCGTCACCTTTTTCTCCGCGGCAATGGTGGCCAGTCGCTCCGCAATCGCGGCGTCGTTCTCTTCTGTACCGGTATACAACTTCTCCATCACATTATCAGAGACCGAGCGTGCGGTAGTTTCCCCCCAGGGGCGCGTCAGTTTGCCGCGCGCCAGCGGGCTCCACGGCAGCACGGCGATGCCCTCACGCTGACAGAGCGGGTGCATCTCCTTTTCCTCTTCGCGCTGGATCAGATTGTATTGATCCTGCATGCTGACAAAGCGCGCCCAGCCATGATCTTGCTGCAGCTGCAGTGCCTGAGCAAACTGAGAGGCGTGCATGGAAGAGGCGCCGATATAACGCGCCTTACCCGCTTTCACGACCTCATCCAGCGCCTGCAGCGTCTCTTCAACGGGCGTTGCATAGTCCCAGCGGTGGATCTGCAGCAGATCCACATGATCCATGCCGAGTCGCATCAGGCTGTCATCGATCGACTGCAGAATATTCTGCCGTGACAGGCCCTGCGACAGGTTGCTGAGCGGGAAGTAAACTTTGGTCGCGACCACCACGTCATCGCGCCGCGCGAAATCTTTCAGCGCGCGTCCGAGGATCTCTTCGCTGCTGCCGTCAGAATAGCTGTTGGCGGTATCAAAAAAGTTGATCCCCGCGTCCAGCGCCTGTTTGATCAGCGGCCGGCTGCTCTCTTCCGGCAGCGTCCAGGCGTGGTTGCCGCGCATCGGATCGCCATAGGTCATGCAGCCTAAGCAGAGTCGGGATACCTGGAGATCGGTCTGGCCTAAACGAACGGTTTTCATTGAGAGCTCCTGCTCTTATGCGTGGGAAAAGGATTCCGTAAGCATAGCAGCAGGAGCGAAGAGGGGAGTTATTGCGCGAGCCAGGCAGCGATCTGCTGCTGAATGCCGGCGGCATCCAGTTGATAGTCGTGACGCACCTCTTCCTGAGTACCCTGTGGAATAAACTCATCTGGCAGGCCAAGGTTGAGCACCGGCACGGCCAGGCGTTTCGCCATCACAAACTCATTTACGCCGCTGCCGGCGCCACCCATGATGGCACCTTCTTCCAGCGTCACCAGCGCATCATGGCTCTGCGCCAGCTCGCGAATCAGGGTTTCATCCAGCGGTTTCACAAAGCGCATATCTACCAGCGTGGCGTTCAGTGCTTCAGCCGCGGCCTGCGCATCCGGCAGCAGCGTGCCGAAATTGAGGATCGCCAGCTTTTCACCCTGACGCTTCACCACCCCTTTGCCCAGCGGCAGACTGGTAAGTGGCTCAAGCGTGGCACCGGTACCGGTACCGCGCGGATAGCGCACCGCGCTCGGACCCGCCTGATAGTGATAGCCGGTGTAGAGCATCAGGCGACACTCATTCTCGTCGCTTGGCGTCATAATCACCATGCCGGGCACGCAGCGCAGATAGGCTATATCAAATGCGCCCTGATGCGTCTGACCATCCGCGCCGACAATACCGCCGCGGTCGATAGCAAACAGCACCGGCAGCTGCTGAATCGCCACATCGTGGATCACCTGATCGTAAGCGCGCTGCAGGAAGGTGGAGTAAATCGCCACGACCGGCTTGTAACCGCCAATCGCCATGCCGGCAGCAAAGGTCACGGCGTGCTGTTCAGCAATCGCCACGTCAAAATATTGCTGCGGATAGGCGCGCGAATAACTCACCATGCCGGACCCTTCACGCATTGCCGGCGTGACCGCCATCATGCGCGGATCGTCAGCGGCGATCTCGCCCAGCCAGTCGCCAAAAATCTTCGAGTAGCTCGGCAGACCAGGCACGCTTTTTGGCAGCGCACCGCTGGCCGGGTCAAACTTCGGTACGGCATGCCAGGCGATAGGATCCTGCTCGGCAGGGGCATAGCCTTTGCCTTTTTTGGTCATGATATGCAGGAACTGCGGACCTTTAAGATCGCGCATATTCTTTAGCGTGCTGACCAGCGTCAGCACATCATGGCCGTCAACCGGACCGATGTAGTTAAAGCCCAGCTCCTCGAACAGCGTGCCGGGCACCACCATGCCTTTCAGATGCTCTTCGGTGCGCTTCACCAGCTCTTTAATCGGCGGCAGACCATCCAGCACGCGCTTGCTGCCTTCGCGCAGGCGCGAATAGGTTTTACCGGAGAGGATCTGCGCCAGGCGGTTATTCAGCGCGCCGACGTTCTCGGAGATCGACATCTCATTGTCGTTGAGGATCACCAGCATATCGGGCTTGATATCGCCGGCATGGTTCATCGCCTCAAACGCCATTCCGGCGGTAATTGCGCCGTCGCCAATGATACAGGCGGTGCGGCGACCTTTACCTTCCCGCTCGGCGGCGACCGCCATGCCGAGACCGGCGCTGATGGAGGTAGAAGAGTGTCCGACGCTCAGGACGTCATATTCGCTCTCACCGCGCCACGGAAACGGGTGCAGGCCGTTTTTCTGCCGGATGGTGCCGATGCGATCGCGGCGTCCGGTCAGAATTTTATGCGGATAAGCCTGATGGCCTACGTCCCAGACCAGATGGTCAAACGGAGTATTGTAGACGTAATGCAATGCGACGGTCAGCTCGACAACGCCCAGACCCGACGCAAAGTGGCCGGATGAGCGGCTGACGCTATCCAGCAGATACTGACGCAGCTCGTCGCACAGGGCCGGAAGTTTCTCTTTCGGCAGTAAACGTAATTCCTGCACCGTGCCTGCTAACGCCAGTGTCGGGTATTTTGCAATATCAAAACTCATCAGAGACTCATTATGAAAGTTATTTATCGCGTTCAATTATGAAGCTTGCCAGCGCTTGTAATACGCTTGTGTCATAGCCCTGGCCGGCGAGGATCTCCAGCGCCCCCAAAGCTTCCTGATAGAGCGCCTGCGCTTTTGTACGCGCGCCCTCAAGCCCTAACAGGGCAGGGTAGGTACTTTTGCCCAGCGCCTGATCGGCGCCCTGGGTTTTGCCCAGCACGGCGGTATCGCCGGTGACATCCAGAATGTCATCCTGCACCTGAAACGCCAGGCCGATAGCATCAGCATAGGTGTCCAGCAGCGGCAGCGCCAGGCGAGCCGGCTCGCCTGCAGCCAGCGCACCCAGACGCACGGCAAGACGGATCAGTGCGCCGGTTTTATGGCGATGGATCTGCTCAAGCTGCGCCAGATCGATCTGTCTGCCTTCGGCCGCTAAATCCAGCGCCTGGCCGCCGCACATACCGGCAACGCCGCTGGCCTGCGCCAGTTCAGAGATCATTCTCACGCGCGTTGCCGCGCTGACGCCCGGCATCGGTTCATCAGCCAGAATAGAGAAGGCCAGCGTTTGCAGCGCATCGCCCGCCAGAATGGCCGTATCTTCACCATAACGAATATGACAGGTAGGCTGTCCGCGGCGCAGCGCGTCATCATCCATTGCCGGCAGATCGTCATGGATCAGCGAATAGGCGTGAATACACTCTGTGGCGGCGGCAGGCGCATCAAGGCTGGCTGCGTCGGCGTTAAGCATTTCACCGGTGGCATAGACCAGAAAAGGACGCAGACGCTTACCTCCTAATAGTGCCCCATAATGCATGGCATTCACCAGCGGGGAACTCTGAAAAGGCAGTGGATCTATTAAACGTGTCAGCGCCTGATTTACGCGCTCATGATAGGTTTGCTGTAGCTGGACAAAATCCATTAGTCGTTATCCGGCGTAAAAGGGGTAAGGTCGGCCGTTTTATCATCGCTCAGCAGGATCTGTACGCGCTGTTCAGCCTGCTGCAGCGTCTGCTGACCGCTGCGCGCCAGCTGCACACCGCGCTCAAACTCATTCAGCGCCTCTTCCAGCGGCAGCTCGCCGCTTTCCAGCCGGCTCACAATCTGCTCCAGCTGCTGCAGGGCGGTTTCAAAACTCACAGGCGCTTCGGCTTTTTTCGGCATAATCAGTGTCGACTCACAGTTTGGGACATCTTCGTGCAATCGGTCATGGTAGCCGACGGGGAATAATAAGCAAAATGTTGAATGTGATTGCGGTAGCAGAAGCAGTCACGCAGTAAAGGTGGTATACTTTTGCGCCTCGGATGCGGACGCTCTCGCGATCCCCGCAATATTATGATCTTACCAGCTAAGTGCTGATGATTTTAGCACTTATTTGCCCAACGAAGCTGTGTCGCCATGAAGTTTATCATCAAGCTCTTCCCTGAAATCACCATCAAAAGTCAGTCGGTGCGGCTGCGCTTTATCAAAATTCTTACTGGCAATATCCGCAATACCCTGCGTTCTTTGAATGAGGATATCAAGGTGGTGCGCCACTGGGATCACATTGAAGTACGCGCCAAAAACGAAGCGCTGCGTGAAACCATTGTGGATGAGCTGACGCGTATTCCTGGTATCCACCACGTGCTCGCCGTTGAAGATCGTGCTTACACCGATATGCACGATATCTTTGAGCAGACGCTGGCGCTGAATCGTGAGCGCCTGGAAAATAAAAGCTTCAGCGTGCGCGTAAAACGTCGCGGCACCCACAGCTTCAGTTCACAGGATGTGGAGCGTTATGTAGGCGGCGGCCTGAATCAGCATATCGCCAGCGCGCGCGTGCAGCTGAAGCAGCCGGATGAGACGGTTAATCTGGAGATTGAAGACGATCGTCTGCTGCTGATCACCGGTCGCTTTGAAGGGCTGGGCGGCTTTCCAATCGGCACGCAGGAAGATGTGATGTCGCTGATCTCCGGTGGTTTTGATTCCGGTGTGTCGAGCTATATGCTGATGCGACGCGGCTGCCGCGTACATTACTGCTTCTTTAATCTTGGCGGCGCGGCGCATGAGATTGGCGTGCGTCAGGTAGCACACTATCTGTGGAATCGTTTTGGCCGCTCACACCGCGTGCGCTTTGTCGCCATCAATTTTGAGCCGGTCGTCGGCGAGATTCTGGAAAACGTTGATGACGGGCAGATGGGCGTGGTGCTGAAGCGCATGATGGTTCGCGCTGCGTCAATGATTGCCGAGCGCTACGGTGTACAGGCGCTGGTGACCGGCGAAGCGCTGGGTCAGGTATCGAGCCAGACGCTGACCAACCTGCGCCTGATCGATAACGCATCCGATACGCTGATCCTGCGTCCGCTGATTTCACACGATAAAGAGCATATTATTAACGTGGCGCGGCAGATCGGTACGGAAGATTTCGCCCGCACCATGCCGGAATACTGCGGCGTTATCTCAAAGAGCCCGACGGTTAAAGCGGTGAAAGGCAAAATTGAAGCGGAAGAGCAGAATTTCAACTTCGATATTCTTCAGCGCGTGGTGCAGGAAGCGACTAATCTCGATATCCGCGAGATTGCTGAACAGACCGAAGAAGAAGTGGTGGAAGTAGAGACCGTGGACTCTTTTGGCACTAACGATGTGGTGCTCGATATCCGTGCCGCTGACGAGCAGGACGCTTCCCCGCTGGATCTCAGCGGCGTGGAGGTGAAGTCGCTGCCGTTCTATAAGCTCAGCACGCAGTTTGGCGATTTGGATCAGAACCGGACCTGGCTGCTCTATTGCGATCGTGGCGTGATGAGCAAACTGCAGGCGCTTTATCTGCACGAGCAGGGTTTTACAAACGTGAAAGTTTATCGCCCATAGCACGTCAGGGGCGCCACCGGGATTATCCGCCGGGATATCACCGGAATTTGTTGGGGCGCATTAATGCGCCCCCTACGTCTGGCTTCGTAGGGGCGCCATTAATGGCGCCCTGGTTTATGTGCGGCATCCGATTCGGCCCAGGGGCGCATTAATGCACCCCCTACGGTGATACCGGAATTAATTTCGCGCAACGGAATTCGCAGAGGCGCACTTTATTCGCGCTCGTCGAACTCCTGATAATTATAAATGCCTGCCGCCAGCACCAGCTGTGAGGCGACTTCGCGTGCGGTCTCTTTATCCTGCAGCAGATCCACCAGCTTTAATGCAAAATCAAACGCTGTACCCGGTCCCTGGCTGGTGAGCAGATTGACGCGCGGATCCCATACCACGCGGCGCTCCATCCATTTCGCATCCGGAATTGTCTCTTTCAGGCCCGGAAAGCCGGTCATATTCCCGACCGGAAAAAGATCGTGCGGCACCAGTACCGTGCCTGGCGCTGCGCAAATAGCCGCCACAATTTTGCCTGTCAGATGAAACTGGCGCACCGTTTCCACCAGCAGCGGGCTGTCGCGGAACGTCTCCGCACCTTTCAGACCACCGGGCAGAACAACGGCGTCAAAATCGTTATCTGCCACTTCTGCCAGAGGGGCATCAGCCAGCAGGCGCACGCCGCGCGAGCATATAATTTCCCGTGTGCCGTCACTCTCTGCGCTGGCGGTAGTGACAGTGATGCCGCCGCGCACCAGCACGTCGATGGTGGTAACCGCTTCGGTCTCTTCACTGCCATGAGCGAGGCATACCAGTACGGATGGGCTGGCGTTCATATTGTGACTCCTTACGTTTTACCAGATCATAAAGGCGGCTATTCTCCGGCAGCGTAATGCCCTGACTGCGCGCGCGGCGCAGCAGATAGCCGGTAATATAATCAATTTCAGTTTGTCGCTGCGTACGGATATCCTGCAGCATAGAAGAGACATTGGCGGCAGTCGTGTCGATAACGTCATAAATAATGGCGCGTAGCGTCTCTGCATCCATATGCTGTCCTTCACGCGTCAGCAGCAGCGCCAGCTCGTCGCACAGCGTATCGATCTGCTCCGGCCAGGCGCGCAGCGCGCCGTTCAGGCACTCATGCTCTACCGTTAGCGGATTGATAACGCAGTTCACCGCCAGCTTGCGCCAGCAGGCGGAAGCAATATCATCATGCCAGGCAACGTCAGGTAATGCCTGATGCAGCAGATCCGCGAGATGGCTCAACGGCGCGGCGTCACAGCTGACCGGTCCGATATGCGTGATGCCAGCCGCCACGTGGCGGATCACTGTCCCGTCATGCATCGCCGCATGGGTGGTGATGCCGCGCAGCAGCGGCTGCGTCAAATCGCGCAGCTCCTCCAGCGTTCCCATACCGTTATGCAGCAGCAAAACCGGCATGTCCGCGCGCAGCACGCTCTGAAGATTTTTAATTGCTGGCGAAACCTGTGGCGCTTTCAGGGTAACCAGCAACAGGTCGCTGCGCGCCAGAAACAGCGGATCGTTGGCGATAAAGGTGTGATTGCTCACTTCGCCCTGCAGATCGGTGACGTTAACGGAACAGTAGGGCTGCGGCACGCGCAGCCAGCCCTGTACGTCGTGACCCTGACGGGCCAGCGCAGTCAGCCAGACCTGCCCCAGCGCGCCGCAACCCAGCACGGTAATTTTCATTCTGCCTCCTGCTGGCGGGGTATTTTCACATCACATACTCAGTATAGCTTTGAGCTGCCGCGTGTTTTATTAGCGCAGCAAGACGCGTATTATGCATGTCACTTTAGTATCAGGAGAAGAAAAGATGCCATCTTTCGATATCGTTTCCGAAGTCGAGCTGCAGGAAGTCCGCAACGCGGTAGAAAATACCAACCGTGAACTCTCAACCCGCTTCGACTTTCGTAACGTCACCGCCAGCGTTGAGCTGAATGAGAAGAACGAGACGATTAAAATCACCACCGAGTCCGATTTTCAGGTGAAGCAGATTGTCGATATTCTGCGTGAAAAGCTACTGAAGCGCGGTATTGAAAACGCTGCGATAGAGGTGCCGGAAGAGATTGAACACAGCGGTAAAAGCTGGAGCGTAGAAGCCAAACTGAAAAAAGGCATTGAAAGCGACGTTGCCAAAAAGCTGGTGAAGCTGATCAAAGACAGCAAGCTTAAGGTGCAGACGCAGATTCAGGGCGACGAACTGCGCGTGACCGGCAAATCTCGCGACGATCTGCAGGGCGCGATGGCGCTGGTGCGCGGTGGCAACCTCGGCCAGCCATTCCAGTTCAAAAACTTCCGCGATTAATCCTCTCTGGCGCACGCCGTACCGCGATAGATCGACAGCGCACCATGCCGGATAGATCGCTGTAAAAAAAGCCCGACGCAGTGGTCGGGCTTCAGATTCAGCAGCTGGCGAGCAGCGCCTCTATCTCAACGCGGCTCGTGACTTTGCTGTCGATTTTGATATACGCGCTTTTCTCTTCCGGCACGATAAATACGGATGCCACGCCAGGCTGAGCTTTCAGACGTTTTTCCAGATTCGGCACGGCCAGCACGGCGTCGCTCAGTACCAGCCGCAGGCTGCTGACGTAAGGCGGCTCCTGCATCGACATCGCGACAAACAGCCAGGCCGCAGCGATAATCGCTCCGATGAGAAATACCGTCTGCGCATCAATATGACCAAAAATCCAGCCGCCGAGGCTGCCGCCAATCGCCACTCCAAGAAACTGGCTGGTGGAGTAGATACCCATGGCGGTGCCCTTATAACCAGCCGGTGACTCTTTGCTGATCAGCGAGGGCAGAATGGCCTCCATTACGTTAAACGCGAGGAAAAAGAGCTGCACGCCAGCCACCAGCGTCCAGAAGTGGCCTTCTGCTCCCCAGAGAACGATTTCCGCGATGATAATCAGCGCCACGCAGCTGACAAAAACCCGCTTCATACGGCGCTTTACTTCGGCGTAGATAATGACCGGCACTACGGCGACAAAGGCAACCAGCATGGTCACCAGATAGATTTTCCAGTGCTCAGCTGCCGGGAGGCCTGCCAGTTCAAACTGGCCGGGCAGGGCGACAAAGCTCGACATCAGCAGCACGTGCAGACAGAGAATGCCGATATTAAGCTTCAGCAGTCTGGGATTGGCCAGCACGGCGCGAATGCTGCCTTTTACCATCCCGGACTCGCGGTTAAGCACGTGACCGCGCGCGTTCGGCACGACCAGCAGCGTGATAACGATACCCAGCGTTGCCAGCAGCGCAATCATCCAGAACAGCGCATGCAGCCCCAGCGCGTGCGTGACAATGGGTCCGGCCACCATGGCAATCGCAAAGGTCACGCCAAAACTGATACCGATAAACGCCATCGCTTTAGTGCGGTTCTGCTCACGGGTGAGATCGGACAGCAGCGCCATTACGGCGGCGGCAATAGCGCCGGAGCCTTGTAAGGCGCGACCAAGAATAATGCCCCAGATTGAGGTTGTCGTGGCGGCGATCACGCTGCCAAGGACAAACAGCAGCAGGCCGCCGACAATCAGCGGCTTGCGTCCGATACGATCGGAAAGCAGCCCGAAGGGGATCTGAAAAATGGCCTGTGCCAGACCATAAATACCAATTGCCAGACCAATCAGGGTTTCGCTGGCACCCTGCAACGCCATGCCGTAAGTAGTAAGTACCGGCAGAACCATAAACATTCCGAGCATACGCAGGGAAAAAACGGTACCTAAACCCCATGTAGCGCGCAGCTCTACCGGCGTCATTTTATTGTCGTTCATTCCAACCTCTGTAAGTGTCTGCCTGTCATGCACCATGCTGCAGCAGCCAGTAACACCCTGTTGCTGCAAATCGATTTATTTCGGGCATTTAGCACCCATTTTAGGGAGCAGGGGAGGGCGGGTAAAACATTTGTTTTTAAGCAGTGGTAACAAAAAGAAAGGGCGCGAAAATCGCGCCCTTTCTCAGAGTGACGGTGCCCGCTTACCAGACGTAAGTGAGCAGGTCTTTGGATGCGGGAGCCATGAAGTCAACTGACATCATGACGCTCAGCGCGGTGATGGCGATGATAGAGAACACAAACAGTTTACGCGCCCAGACTTTATCGTTTGAGGTTTTGTAACCTGAGAGTGCCATACCCAGCCACCAGACGCTGACCGCCGCAGCCACGATCAGATATTTGTAGCCCGCATAACCACCCAGTGAGAGCATCAGCGTGGCAATCATAAACGCCAGAATGTAGAGCGTAATATGATTTTTCGCCACAGAGATGCCTTTCACCACCGGCAGAACCGGAATGTTGGCGGCCTGGTAATCTTTAAAGCGGAAGATGGCAATCGCGTAGGAGTGCGGCATCTGCCACAGGCTAAAGATAGCCAGTAAAATTAATGCGCCAGCATCAAACTCATTGGTGACTGCGCAGTAGCCAATTACCGGTGGCGCAGCACCGGAGAGGCTGCCGATCAGCGTTCCGTAGACCGAATGACGCTTCATATAGAGGCTGTAAACGCCAACATAGACCACGAAGCCCATGACCGCCAGCCACATGGCCAGCGGGTTGGCGCCGAAATACAGCAACGCAAAGCCAGCAATACCCAACGCAGTGGCATAAACCAGGCTTACTTTCGCCGAGATCAGGCCTTTGACCAGAACCCGGTTCCGCGTTCTCTCCATTTTGATGTCGATATCGCGGTCAATCACATTGTTGAATACACAACCCGATGCGACCACCAGCGATACGCCAGCCAGCGCGGTGAGAAACAGGGGATAATCGATGCTGCCTTTAGAGGCCAGCAGAAATCCACCGATGACAGAAATTAAATTTCCGAAAATAATTCCTGGTTTTGTTACTTGCAGGTATTGCTTAATCATTACGCGTGACTCTTTAGTGGGCCATCATGTTGTAGTTGAGGTTCCACATAATCCACAGTGAACCGATCACAACAATCAGAATGATGATTGCTGAGAAGACAATGGCCACCATGTTCCAGCCACCCTCTGATTTGCTGTCCAGATGCAGGAAGTAGACCAGGTGCACCAGCACCTGAACCACTGCACACACCAGAACCACACCCAGGATGGTGCCGTGTGAGGCACTGCCATCCATTACCATCCAGAACGGGATCGCCGTCAGGATGATAGAGAGGATGAAGCCGATCATGTAAGACTTCACGCTACCGTGTGATGCACCATGTTCGTTTACAGAATGACTCATTACATGGCCCCCATCAGATAGACAACGGTGAATACGCAGATCCACACCACATCCAGGAAGTGCCAGAACAGGCTCAGGCACATGATACGGGTACGGTTGCTCTCAGTCAGACCACGTTTAGCGATCTGGAACATCAGAACCGCCATCCAGATCAGACCAGAGGTAACGTGCAGACCGTGCGTACCAACCAGAGTAAAGAAGCCAGAAAGGAAGCCACTACGGTTTGGACCGAAGCCTTCCGCAATCAGGTGATGGAATTCATAGATTTCCATCCCGATAAATCCGGCACCGAACAGGAAGGTCAGGGCCAGCCAGCCAATGACCGAACCTTTGTTCTGGTTGTTCATCGCAATCACTGCCATTCCATAAGTAATGGAGCTCAGCAGCAGCAGCGCGGTTTCAACCAGCACAAACGGCAGTTCGAAAATATCTTTACCTGCCGGGCCACCGGCAGTGTTGTTGACCATTACTGCATAGGTCGCAAACAGCGTTGCGAAGATAATGCAGTCACTCATCAGGTAGATCCAGAAGCCAAAGACTTTATTGGCTCCTGCATCGTGATGCCCATGCTCCGCATGGGCGTCGTGGTGGTGTTTTACGGTTTGAGTCGACATTATTTCAGACCTGCTTTGCTGATGTCATCAAAGTGCTTCTTCTCGATCTGCTCGATTTCAGCAACCGGAACGTAGTAATCCACGTCCTCATCGAAGCTCTTCACAATCCAGGTCACGATAGTGCCCAGGAAAGTGAGACCCGCCAGCCACCAGATATGCCAGATCATGGCGAAACCGAAGACTGTTACGAATGCAGCGATAACAATGGCCGCGCCGCTGTTTTTCGGCATATGAATTTCTTCATATTTTTCTGGCTGCTTGTACGCTTCGCCTTTCTCTTTCATTTCCCAGAACGCATCACGCTCGTGGATATGAGGGATAACAGCAAAGTTGTAGAACGGTGGTGGTGAAGAGGTTGCCCACTCCAGCGTACGACCGCCCCACGGGTCACCAGTCAGATCGCGGTTCTGATCGCGGTCACGTACCGATACCCAGAACTGAACCAGCTGGCACAGAATACCGCAGGCAATCAGCGCCGCACCGCCAGCTGCAACAACCAGCAGCGAGTGGAACTGTGGATCGATATCCTGGCTCAGACGACGGGTCATACCCATGAAGCCCAGTGCGTACAGCGGCATAAAGGCAACAAAGAAGCCGATGATCCAGAACCAGAAGGCGCGTTTACCCCAGGTTTCGTTCAGCGTGAAGCCAAATGCTTTCGGGAACCAGTAAGTCACACCGGCCATGCAACCGAAGACAACACCACCGATAATAACGTTATGGAAGTGTGCAATCAGGAACAGGCTGTTGTGCAGGACAAAGTCTGCGCCCGGTACGGCCAGCAGTACGCCGGTCATACCACCGACTGAGAAGGTCACCAGGAAGCCGATGGTCCACAGCATCGCTGAGTTAAACTCAATACGACCCTGATACATGGTGAACAGCCAGTTAAAGATTTTCACCCCGGTCGGAATCGCGATGATCATCGTCATGATACCGAAGAAGGCGTTAACGTTAGCGCCCGCACCCATGGTGAAGAAGTGGTGCAGCCAGACGATGAACGACAGTACGGTAATGGCGATGGTTGCCCACACCAGTGAGGTGTAACCAAAGAGACGCTTTTTCGAGAACGTCGCGGTAACTTCAGAGAAGACACCAAAGACCGGCAGAACGAGGATGTACACTTCCGGGTGACCCCAGACCCAGATCAGGTTGACGTACATCATCATGTTACCGCCCATATCATTAGTAAAGAAATGGAAGTCGAGGTAACGATCAAGCGTCAACAGTGCCAGCGTCACGGTCAGAACCGGGAACGCAGCGATGATCAGGACGTTGGTGCAGAGTGATGCCCAGGTAAAGACCGGCATTTTGAACAGGTCCATGCCCGGCGCACGCATCTTCAGAATGGTCACGAAGAAGTTGATACCGGTCAGCGTGGTCCCGATCCCTGAAAGCTGGAGACTCCAGATCCAGTAGTCGACCCCGACGCCAGGACTATATTCCGCGCCAGAAAGCGGCGGATAAGCCAGCCAGCCAGTCTGCGCGAACTCGCCCACACCCAGAGAGATGTTCACCAGGATCACACCGACCGCGGTAAACCAGAAGCTCAGGTTGTTCAGGAACGGGAACGCAACGTCACGGGCACCGATTTGCAGCGGAACCGCGATGTTCATCAGACCTACAACAAATGGCATTGCCACGAAGAAGATCATAATCACGCCGTGAGCGGTGAAGATCTGATCGTAGTGGTGCGGAGGCAGAATACCCGCCTCACCGGCAGAAGCCATAACCTGTTGGGTACGCATCATTACTGCATCGGCAAAGCCGCGCAGCAGCATGACGAATGCCATGATGATATACATGATACCCAGTTTTTTGTGGTCAACGGAGGTAAGCCATTCTGACCACAGATACTTCCACTTACCAAAATAGGTGAGGGCGGCAACCAGCGCCAGACCACCAATGATGATAGCGGCGACCGTAACCATGATAATAGGCTCATGGTACGGCACTGCATCCAGTGTTAATTTTCCGAACATCGTATTATTCCCCGGTTCCCGCAGCAGCGGCGTGATTCATGTCCATGCCTTCGTGTGACATGTCCATTTTCCCGTGGCTCATCTTGAACTTATCAATAATCTGCTTGAAGAGTTCAGGACTCGCAGTTGAGAAATATTCCACCGGATGATTCTCACTTGGCGAAGCCAGTTTCTCAAACTCATCCATGGTGGTCAGCGTGTTAGGTGCCGCTTTAACTTTGGCAACCCACTGCTGGAATTCCGCATCATCTTTAGTTGCAATGGCCTTGAACTTCATGCCAGAGAAACCGCGACCACTGAAGTTTGATGAGATACCGTCAAACGTTCCTGGCTCATTGGCGATCAGGTGCAGTTTGGTCTGCATGCCCGCCATGGCGTAGATCTGGCTGCCGAGCGTAGGAATGAAGAACGAGTTCATCACGGAGTTAGAGGTGATTTTGAAGTTAACTGGCGTATTTGCCGGGAAGGCAATCTGGTTAACGGTGGCAATACCCTGTTCCGGGTAAATGAACAGCCATTTCCAGTCCAGTGCAACCACATCGATCTCAACAGGCTTGACGTCAGAGACCAGCGGCTTAGCCGGCTCCAGCGCATGCGTTGATTTCCAGGTCAGCACGCCGAGGAAGATGATGATCAGGATCGGAATGGTCCAGACCACGGCTTCCACTTTGTTAGAGTGTGACCAGTTAGGGCTGTACTTCGCTTCGGTATTGGTCGCCCGATATTTCCAGGCAAACACAACAGCCATTAAGACTGCCGGAATAACGACAATCATCATCAAGCCAAAGGCTGTCAGAATCAGTGAACGTTGCTCCATTGCAATCTGTCCCTTGGGATTTAACAACGCACTATCGCAGCCGCTGAGTAATACAGCGCCTGCGATTAATGACAAAATCCCCAAACATTTATTGTATTTCATGAGTCTCATTTAACGACCTCAATGACAAGGGCTCTATTGTCGTTTAAGTGTGCGCGCATTTTACGGTAAGGTTTATGCAGTGTAAACCAGCTTAAGGATGTGTCAGAAGGGTGTTGACACCTTTTGCTAAGGGAGTCACAGATGTTACGCAGAGTGACAAATTATTAACCGCGACAAGCAGTTGGCGGCAATATAACAAAAAGCAATGACAGAAACCGCAGAAAAAACAGGGAAAGCATAAACCGTACTTTTAATGCTCACTTATTTAACAATTATGCATCATTTGAGCGATAATTTTTCCACAAACTGATTGCTCACCGGATTTAAATATCGCCCGATGTTGTTAAATTAATGTTTTTATTTCGCGATGAAAAAAATGCTATTTGCGCGAATTCGCAGGTGCTATTTTTAAACAAAATAAATAGCGCCTGCAAATAGTGTCTGGCTATCGCTCAGCGAGCCGGTGGGTTTTCCTCAGCGCCAGACAGTCGAGTACCACGCCCAGCATAACGGCCAGAACGGCAATGCCGATGCCCGCCTCAAACAGTGGCGTCAGCAGCGCAGTCAGCGATTCTGCACCTGCAGCTGTTAGCGCCAGCGTCAGCAGCCAGCAGCCCAGTAACGCGCAGCCTGCGGTGAACAGGCGGACAATCCAGCGATAGCCCACAGGCCAGCTGGTACGCGGAATAAACGTGCCGCTCTGCTGCATCTGAAGAAGCGTGGTGCGGCTAAGCCACAGCAGCAGCAGTCCCGGTAGCGCAGCCACAACGGTAAACGCATAGAAAGCTGACCAGCCCCATAGCTCAACCAGCCAGCCGGCGGCCGGACCCACATAAACGCGGCCAACAGCAGCCAGCGCTGAGAGCAGAGCGAACTGGGTGGCAGAGAACGCTTTATTACACATGGTCATCAGCAGCGCCACAAAGGCTGCTGTTCCCATGCCACCACACAGATTTTCAATAAACACCGCGCTGGCCATGCTCCAGAGGTGGGGCGGGGTAACCGCCAGCAGCCAGTAAGCGGCGTTCGATACGGCCTGCAGAATGCCAAACAGCATCAGAGCGCGAAACAGGCTCAGACGCTGCATCAGCACGCCGCCATAGAGTGCGCCGATAATCGTCGCCAGCAGCCCCAGCGTTTTATTCACCAGGCCAACATCGCCCGCGCTGAAGCCGACGCCGCGGATAAGAAAGGTTGTTGTCAGCGACGCCGCGAAGGCATCTCCCAGCTTATAAAGGATGATCAGGGTGATAAGCAGCCAGGCATTGTTACGCTGAAAAAAATCCGCCAGAGGAAACGTAACGGCCTGGCGCAGCGTATGCGGCTCGCGTTTAGCCGCAGCGGGCTCGCGAGCCAGCAGCGTGGCAATCAGCCCCGGGATCATTAGCAGCGCCATCAGCCAGTAGGTTGCGCGCCAGCCCAGATAGCGATCGGCAAGCCAGAGTGCCAGCCCGCCGGAGATAAGCATCGCCAGGCGATAGCCCAGCACCGTAATCGCTGCGCCGCTGCCGCGCTCTTCCGGCGGCAGGATATCCGTTTTCCACGCATCAAAAACGATATCCTGAGAGGCGGAACAGAATGCGACCAGCACGGCGATGGCCGCCAGCAGCGTTAAATCCTGAGCCGGATGCATAAAACCGAGCGCGACAATGCCGGCAATCAGCGACAGCTGAGTCAGCAGTAGCCAGCCCCGGCGACGTCCCAGAAACGGCGGCGTATAGCGGTCCATCACCGGCGACCAGAGAAACTTGAAAACGTAAGCCTGTCCTACCAGCGAAAAGAAGCCAATGGTTTTGAGGTCGACATTCTCTACGGTCATCCATGCCTGCAGCGTGCCTGCGGTCAGCGCCAGCGGCAAGCCGGAAGCGAAGCCAAGCAGCAGCAGTACCGCCGCGTTACGTTGGGTAAATATTCGCAGATAGTGAGAGGTCATAGCCAGCCTGAGGTAGTGCCCGGCACAGACGGCCGGGCAGATGACAGCGGAGCGGTTAGCGTGCGTTCTGTTTAATGAAGTTGTTTACGCTGGTGTCCTGCGCCATATCGGCGATCACATCGCTCAGCGTCGCATTCACAGCGTTGGTGATCTTGTCATTGGTAGCATTGAAAGCGCCTTCAATGCTGTAGGTCTGACGGTAGTTTTTCACCTGCTTATTGCCGTTTTTCGCCGTGGCAATAATAGAGATATCCGCTTTCGTGGTGATGCTGTAGCGCACGTTACCCTGCGTGACGTCAGCGTAGAGGCCATTCACCACAATCTGCAGATCCACTGCGCCGTTCGGGCCAATCATATATCCGCGGGAGGTCATCTGCTTCTCCAGCACTTCCTGCAGCAGAAAACGCAGGTCGCGTGATGGCGTCAGCGTAACCAGTTGTCCATCGCGGTTAACCTTTGCCAGCGCCTGATCGCTGCGCTGATCGGCACCGTTTACGCTGACGGTAACGCCCATCAGGCTCGGATCCTGTTGTGGCAGCTGGATCTTTGGCTGAATGTTCAGGGTTGTACTGTTGCTGGCACAGCCGGCTAAAACAAAAGCAGCCAGCAGAGGGAATAACAGTTTTTTCAACATACTCATTCTCATTAGCGTTAGGTTGGGAGATAAATCCGGCGTCATCATAGCATTGCAGCGAGGTGAAAAAAGCCCCAGCCACCGGGAAATTGATTGTAAAGGCTTTTTTCAGCCCGGAGGAAAACCCGCAGGTTGACCCGCCCGGATTGCCGGTTATGATGCGCTGCAGAGCGGGAATATTTTCTGATTTTTACCGGGCAGTAATGCAAAACCTACTAATATTTAAACAGATGGGGCACAGCGCTCGCCGGAGAGGGTGTAAACAATGATTCGCGAACAAATAGAAGAAAAGCTGCGCAACGCTTTCACACCTGCACACCTCGAAGTGCATGATGAAAGCTATCGTCATAACGTGCCTGCCGGTTCTGAAAGTCACTTTAAAGTGGTGATTGTCAGCGATCACTTTACCGGCCAGCGCTTTTTACAGCGGCATCGCGCCATCTATGGCGAACTGTCTGCGGAACTGGCAGGTAGCGTACACGCGCTGGCGCTGCATACCTACACGCAAAAAGAGTGGCACGGGCTGCAGGATACTGTCCTGGCTTCGCCTAACTGCCGGGGTGCCGGTACGCTTGCCTGATGCTGGCATCTTCAACCTTTCCTGAAACGGCCTGCGGGCCGTTTTTTCGTTTCTCAGACGCTAAACGCGATCTGCGGCGCAAAAAAGCAGCAAAGTCGTTAAAAAGTGGTGAGTTTGCAGCCTCGACTCATTCCGGCGATGCCGCTATAATGCGGCGTCTATTTTTCCGGAATGTCTTCGGGACGCTTCTGGTGACAGGGATGTGGTTCTGCCCGCAGAGGCCGTCCCGGTTATTGGATACGGCGCATTAATTGTGTGGTGTCTGAAGTTGACCGAGCACGTGATTTTTTGAGGTAACAAAATGACAGTTTCAGTAGAAACCACCCAGGGTCTGGGCCGCCGCATTTCGATTACTATTCCAGCTGACAGCATTGACGCTGCAGTTAAGAAAGAACTGATTGAAGTGGCTAAGAAAGTCCGTATCGATGGTTTCCGTAAAGGTAAAGTGCCATCGCATATCATCAATCAGCGCTACGGCGCCTCTGTTCGCCAGGATGTGCTGGGCGAGCTGATGACGCGTAACTTTGTTGACGCCATCATCAAAGAGAAAATCAATCCAGCAGGCGCGCCTGATTACGTGCCGGGTGAGTATAAAGAAGGCGAAGACTTTACCTATGCGGTTGAGTTTGAAGTCTACCCGGAAGTGGAATTACAGGGTCTGGACGCAATCGAAGTTGAAAAACCGGTTGTTGAAGTGACCGATGCAGACGTTGACGCGATGCTGGATACCCTGCAGAAGCAGCAGGCTACCTGGAAAGAGACTGACGCAGCGGCTACCGCTGAAGATCGCGCTACCATCGATTTCAACGGTTTTGTTGATGGCGAAGAGTTTGAAGGCGGTAAAGCGTCTGACTTCGTACTGGCGATGGGTCAGGGTCGTATGATCCCTGGTTTTGAAGAAGGCATCACCGGTAAGAAAGCGGGTGACACCTTTACTATCGACGTTAAATTCCCGGACGATTACCACGCAGAAAACCTGAAAGGGAAAGATGCGAAGTTTGATATCGTTCTGAAGAAAGTTGAAACCCGTGAACTGCCAGAGCTGACCGCTGATTTCATCAAACGTTTCGGCGTAGAAGATGGTTCAGTTGATGGCCTGCGTGCAGAAGTGCGTAAAAACATGGAGCGCGAGCTCAAAGGCGCTATCCGTAACCGCGTGAAGTCTCAGGTTCTGGATGGTCTGGTTGAAGCGAACAACATCGACGTGCCAGCCGCTCTGATTGATGGCGAAATCGACGTGCTGCGTCGTCAGGCTGCTCAGCGCTTTGGTGGCAATGAGAAGCAGGCGCTGGAACTGCCACGTGAGCTGTTCGAAGAGCAGGCAAAACGTCGCGTTGTTGTAGGTCTGCTGCTGGGCGAAGTGATCCGCATCAACGAGCTGAAAGCGGATGAAGATCGCGTTAAGACGCTGATTGAAGAGATGGCTTCTGCGTATGAAGATCCGCAGGAAGTTATCGAGTTCTACAGCAAGAACAGCGAGCTGATGAACAACATGCGCAACGTTGCGCTGGAAGAGCAGGCGGTCGAGGCTCTGCTGGCGAAAGCCAAAGTCGCCGACAAAGCGACCTCTTTCCAGGAGCTGATGAACCAGACCTCTGCGGCCTGATTAATCACTTAACGGAATGTGCTCAGCCCGCGACCTCCTGTCGCGGGCTTTTTTATATTTATGATAAAAACCCCCTTCCTGCACCGCTATTTGACTAATTAAGCGGCAAATTATCCGTTATGCTCTTTTTCCAGGTTAGCGAATAGAGAAAAGGTTGTTATGCTTGAAACAACCGGGCAGCATCCCCAGATAGAGGAAGAATGCGAGAGAACCGTGAGGCTGGCTGATTAACCGTCCTGAAATGTCGGAACGAGGCGGCTGTGCATAGTTTTCGCAGCGCGTCTCACGTAGAATCGGTACAGAATGTTGCCAATGAAATTTATCAGGAGACGGTAATGTCATACAGTGGCGATCGTGAATTTACTGCACCAACTAATGCGCTGGTGCCAATGGTGGTCGAACAAACCTCGCGCGGCGAGCGTTCTTACGACATCTATTCCCGCCTGCTTAAAGAGCGCGTTATCTTTCTGACCGGTCAGGTTGAAGATCACATGGCGAACCTGATTGTGGCGCAGATGCTGTTTCTGGAAGCAGAGAATCCGGAAAAAGATATCTATCTCTACATCAATTCACCGGGTGGCGTGATTACGGCTGGTATGTCGATCTACGACACCATGAAATTCATTAAGCCGGACGTCAGCACCATCTGTATGGGTCAGGCGTGCTCAATGGGCGCGTTTTTGCTGACGGCAGGAACCAAAGGTAAACGTTTCTGCCTGCCTAACTCCCGCGTGATGATTCACCAGCCGCTGGGCGGCTATCAGGGACAGGCAACGGATATTGAAATTCACGCGCGTGAAATTCTGAAAGTAAAACAGCGCATGAATGAGCTGATGGCTGAGCATACCGGCAAATCACTGGAGCAGATTGAGCGCGATACCGAACGCGATCGTTTCCTCTCTGCCAGCGAAGCGGTAGAGTATGGTCTGGTTGACTCTATCCTGACACACCGTCAATAAGACGCACCTGCCTGGCCCTTACGCTATAGTTAACGGGGGGCAGGCAGGTGAGTTGCATGCATACCGGCCGTTGTTGTACGGCCAGTGCCGTACACCAGAGTAGGTCTGAGAACGAAAAGAGGTTAGCTGATGACAGATAAGCGCAAAGACGGTTCAGGTAAGTTGCTGTACTGCTCTTTCTGCGGCAAAAGCCAGCATGAAGTCCGTAAGCTGATTGCCGGGCCGTCAGTCTATATTTGCGACGAATGTGTCGATTTATGTAATGACATCATTCGTGAAGAGATTAAAGAGGTTGCGCCCCATCGCGAGCGTAGCGCTCTGCCAACGCCACACGAAATTCGTCACCATCTCGATGACTATGTTATTGGTCAGGAAAAGGCGAAAAAAGTGCTGGCGGTTGCTGTTTACAACCACTACAAACGCCTGCGCAATGGCGATACCAGCAACGGTATTGAGCTGGGCAAAAGTAACATCCTGCTGATCGGCCCAACCGGTAGCGGTAAGACACTGCTGGCAGAAACGCTGGCGCGCCTGCTGGATGTGCCTTTTACCATGGCGGACGCCACCACGCTGACCGAAGCGGGTTATGTGGGCGAAGATGTGGAAAACATCATTCAGAAGCTGCTGCAGAAGTGCGACTATGATGTGCAGAAGGCGCAGCGCGGGATCGTCTACATCGATGAGATTGATAAAATCTCCCGTAAGTCTGATAACCCTTCTATTACGCGTGATGTGTCAGGCGAAGGCGTGCAGCAGGCGCTGCTGAAGCTAATCGAAGGCACCGTTGCCGCTGTCCCGCCTCAGGGTGGTCGCAAACATCCGCAGCAGGAGTTTCTGCAGGTTGATACATCGAAAATCCTGTTTATCTGCGGCGGTGCATTTGCCGGCCTTGATAAGGTGATTTCGCAGCGTGTAGAAACCGGATCGGGTATCGGCTTTGGCGCGACAGTAAAAGGCAAATCGCAAAAAGCCAGCGAAGGCGAACTGCTGTCACAGGTAGAGCCGGAAGATTTGATCAAATTTGGTCTGATTCCGGAATTTATCGGTCGTCTGCCAGTGGTTGCCACGCTGAACGAGCTGAGCGAAGAAGCCCTGATCCAGATCCTGCGCGAGCCGAAAAATGCGCTCACCAAGCAGTATCAGGCGCTGTTTAACCTGGAAGGCGTTGAGCTGGAGTTCCGCGACGAAGCGCTGACGGCTATCGCTAAAAAGGCGATGTCGCGCAAAACCGGTGCGCGCGGTCTGCGTTCTATCGTTGAGGCGGCCCTGCTGGAAACCATGTATGACCTGCCTTCAATGGAAGATGTTGAGAAAGTGGTTATCGATGATTCGGTGATTGATGGCGAGTCCGATCCAATGCTGATTTACGGAAAGCATGAAGCACAAGCTTCTGGCGAATAAATAAGCAGCCAAATCACGTTGTTATCTTAAAAAAGGGGAATTCTATTCCCCTTTTACTTTTCTCACTCCTGTGACATTGAATGTCGGACAAGCATCCCCATATACTCATAATCCTGTGGGTTTAACTGCATACAGCCTGTATTACGCGGTACCCATCACCTGGCGGACATTAAACTAAGAGAGAGCTCTATGAATCCTGAGCGTTCTGAACGCATTGAAATCCCCGTGTTGCCGCTGCGCGACGTGGTGGTTTATCCGCACATGGTAATTCCGTTGTTTGTTGGTCGGGAAAAATCGATTCGTTGCCTGGAAGCAGCAATGGATCATGACAAGAAGATCATGCTGGTTGCCCAGAAAGAGGCTTCAACGGATGAACCTGGAATTAACGATCTCTTTGCCGTAGGGACAGTGGCGTCCGTACTGCAGATGCTGAAGCTGCCTGATGGCACAGTTAAGGTGCTGGTGGAGGGCCTGCAGCGTGCCCGCATTACCACGCTATCTGACAATGGCGATCACTTTGTCGCTCAGGCTGAATATCTGACTTCGCCAGAAATTGAAGAGCGCGAGCAGGAAGTGCTGGTGCGCACCGCGATTAATCAGTTTGAAGGCTATATCAAGCTGAACAAAAAGATCCCGCCTGAAGTGCTGACGTCGCTGAACAGCATTGATGATGCGGCGCGCCTGGCCGATACCGTGGCGGCGCATATGCCTCTGAAGCTGGCGGATAAACAGTCCGTGCTGGAGATGTCCGACGTTAACGAGCGTCTGGAATATCTGATGGCGATGATGGAATCGGAAATTGATCTGCTGCAGGTTGAAAAACGCATTCGCAATCGCGTCAAAAAGCAGATGGAAAAAAGCCAGCGCGAATATTATCTGAACGAACAGATGAAGGCGATTCAGAAAGAGCTGGGCGAGATGGATGACGCACCAGACGAGTATGAAGCGCTGAAGCGTAAAATCGACGCGGCTAAAATGCCGGCTGAAGCGCGTGAAAAAGCGGAAGCTGAGCTGCAGAAACTGAAGATGATGTCGCCGATGTCGGCAGAAGCGACGGTGGTACGCGGCTACATCGACTGGATGGTGCAGGTTCCATGGAACGCGCGCAGTAAGGTGAAGAAGGATCTGCGCAAAGCGCAGGAGACGCTTGATACCGATCACTTTGGTCTTGAGCGCGTCAAAGATCGCATCCTTGAGTATCTTGCGGTGCAGAGTCGCGTCAGCAAAATCAAAGGCCCAATCCTCTGTCTGGTTGGCCCGCCGGGTGTGGGTAAAACCTCTCTGGGACAGTCGATTGCGAAAGCGACCGGACGTAAATATGTGCGTATGGCGCTGGGCGGCGTGCGTGATGAAGCAGAAATCCGCGGACATCGTCGCACCTATATCGGTTCAATGCCGGGCAAACTGATCCAGAAAATGGCGAAAGTGGGCGTGAAAAACCCGCTGTTCCTGCTGGATGAGATTGATAAAATGTCGTCTGATATGCGCGGCGATCCCGCTTCGGCACTGCTGGAAGTGCTGGATCCGGAACAGAACATCGCGTTTAACGATCACTACCTGGAAGTCGACTACGATCTGTCTGACGTAATGTTTGTCGCGACCTCCAACTCCATGAATATTCCGGCACCGCTGCTGGATCGTATGGAAGTGATCCGCCTGTCGGGCTATACCGAAGATGAAAAACTCAATATTGCGAAGCAGCATCTGCTGCCAAAACAGATTGAGCGCAACGCGCTGAAAGAGAAAGAGATCAGCGTTGACGATAGCGCAATCATCGGCATCATCCGCTATTACACGCGTGAAGCAGGCGTGCGTAGCCTGGAACGTGAGCTCTCTAAGTTATGCCGTAAAGCGGTCAAAGCGCTGCTGATGGATAAAACTCAGAAGAGCATCACAATTAATGGCGACAACCTGAAAGATTTCCTTGGCGTACAGCGTTTTGATTACGGTCGCGCTGACAGCGAAAACCGCGTAGGACAGGTGACCGGCCTGGCGTGGACAGAAGTGGGCGGCGATCTGCTGACCATCGAAACCGCATGTGTGCCAGGTAAAGGCAAGCTGACCTATACCGGTTCTCTCGGCGAGGTTATGCAGGAGTCGATTCAGGCTGCATTAACCGTGGTTCGCGCCCGGGCAGAAAAACTGGGTATTAACGGCGACTTCTACGAGAAGCGCGATATCCACGTGCATGTGCCGGAAGGGGCTACACCGAAGGATGGTCCGAGTGCCGGTATTGCGATGTGTACGGCGCTGGTCTCCTGTCTGACCGGTAACCCGGTCCGTTCCGATGTGGCGATGACCGGCGAGATCACGCTGCGTGGTCAGGTACTGCCTATCGGCGGTCTGAAAGAGAAACTGCTGGCAGCACACCGTGGCGGGATTAAAACTGTACTGATCCCGGATGAAAACAAACGCGATCTGGAAGAGATCCCGGCAAACGTGATTGCCGATCTCAGCATTCATCCGGTTAAACGCATTGAAGAGGTGCTGAATCTGGCCCTGGAAAATGCGCCATCCGGTATGCAGGTTGTGACGGCAAAATAGCGCTAAGCAGCAAACGCGGCTAAAAAACGAAGCTGGCAGGCCAAATCAGGCTTGCCAGCTTTTTTTTGCCTGTTAAGTTAGAGGGCTGCTGGATCGGCGATTAAGATGAATACCGTTGTTTCAGCACCACAGGCTTGTTATAACTGGCTGCGCGTTTGCTCCGGCGTAAAGAGACGGGGCAAAGTGAATAATAAAAGAGGGGATGAAGAGAGTGAATAAGTCACAGTTGATCGACAAAATCGCTGCAGAAGCGGACATTTCAAAAGCAGCAGCCGGACGTGTACTGGAGGCCTTTACCGAATCTGTTTCTGGCGCACTGAAAGAGGGCGACGAAGTAGCCCTGGTGGGTTTCGGTACTTTCTCTGTGCGCGAGCGCGCTGAGCGTGCCGGCCGTAATCCGCAGACCGGTAAAGAGATCACCATCCCGGCTGGCAAAGTACCGGGATTCCGCGCCGGTAAAGCGCTGAAAGACGCCGTTAATTAAGCCAGTCAGGATTAACCAGTGAAGCATTTTCTTCTCTGGATTGAGGACGAAAAAGCCGTTCTCATGTAACATACGGGCACATCATTACTGATGTGCCCTTTTTTATTTGATGCGCAGCTTAAGCCAGTGGCTTCAGTCTCCGCATGGTTGCCAGCTGCCAGCCTGAACTGCAGCTGCACGATGATGGCATCGTGTCTGAGCTTTACATTCACACTACAGCGGAGTGTTGTCATACCATGATGGACAATTTACGCGCGGCGTCGAATCATGTCGTGCTCAAGGTTATTCTGGGATTGATTATCCTGTCCTTTGTGCTTACCGGAGTGGGTAACTACCTGATAGGTGGCAATGGCGATTACGCTGCGAAAGTTAACGGCCACGAAATCAGCCGGGCTGAGCTGGAGCAGGCGTTTAACAGCGAGCGCAATCGTCAGCAGCAGATGCTGGGCGATCAGTTCTCGCAGCTGGCGAGCAATGATGGGTATATCCAGCAGATGCGCCAGCAGGCGCTGTCACAGCTGGTGGATCAGGCGCTGCTGGATCAGTACATCAGCGAGCTGCATCTCGGCATCAGTGATGAGCAGGTAAAGCAGGCCATTTTCAACCAGAAAGCGTTTCAGACCAACGGCAAATTTGATAATGCCAAATATAACGGTCTGATCACCAGCATGGGCTTCTCAGCCGATCAATATGCAGAAGCGCTGCGCAAGCAGTTGCTTAATCAGCAGCTGATCAACGCCATCGCTAACACTGATTTTATGCTGAAAGATGAAACCACAAAGCTGACCGATTTAGTCTCGCAGCAGCGGGAAATTCGTCAGGCGGTGATTAACGTGGATGCGCTGGCAGCGAAGCAGACGGTTAATGACGATGAGATCGCGCAGTATTATCAGCAGCATCAGAACAGCTTTATGGCCCCGGAGCAGTTCCGCGTCAGCTACATCAAAATGGATGCAGCAGCGATGCAGCAGCCGGTCAGCGAAGCGGACATTCAGAGCTGGTACGATCAACACAAAGCGGACTATTCACAGCCCCAGCGCAGCCGTTACAGCATCATTCAGACCAAAACTGAGGCGGAAGCCCGGTCAGTGCTGGATGCGCTGAAGCAGGGCGGGGACTTTGCCAGCCTGGCGAAAAGCAAATCTGCCGATCCTATCTCCGCGCGTAAAGGTGGTGATATGGGCTGGCTGGAGCCTGCAACCACGCCGGATGAGCTGAAAAATGCCGACCTGACGCAGAAAGGCCAGCTTTCAGACGTGATCAAGTCCTCAGTCGGTTTCCTGGTGGTACGTCTGGATGATATCCAGCCGGAGCAGGTGAAGCCGCTGGCGCAGGTGCATGACGTTATTGCAGATAAAGTTAAGCAGGAAAAAGCGCTCGACGCGTTCTATAAGCTGCAGCAGAAAGTCAGTGAAGCCGCCAGCAATGACAATGAATCGCTGGCGGGTGCAGCCCAGGTATCGGGTCTTAAGGTCAGCGAAACAGGCTGGTTTACCCGTGATGATATGCCTGCCGACCTCGACTTTGACGCGGTTAAACAGGCGGTCTTCAGCGGCGGCTTAATTGGGCAGAACGGCGCGCCGGGCAACAACTCCGATATTATCAGCGTGGATGGCGATCGCGCGTTTGTGCTGCGCATCAGCGAACATAAACCGGAAGCGGTAAAACCGCTTGACCAGGTGAAGGCACAGGTTACCGACCGCATCAAACACGATAAGGCGACGCAGCAGGCTAAAGCGCAGGCAGATAAACTGCTGGCCGGGCTGAAAGCGGGCAAGAGTGAGGCACTGAGCGCGGCAGGACTGACGCTGAGCAGCAGCAAAGTGGTTGATCGTAACGCACAGGATCCGGTCGCCCAGACCGCATTTTCACTGCCGCAACCGGCAGAGAATAAACCTTCCTGGGGCGTAAGCGAAGATATGCAGGGCAACGTCGTACTGGTCGCGCTGGATAAAGTCTCTGCCGGCAGCCTGCCGCAGAACCAGGTCGATGAGATGATCAAAGGCGTGACGCAGAACAATGCGCAGATCGCATTTGAAGCGCTGCTTGAAAACCTGCGTAAAGAGGCGAAGATCAAATATGGGGCAGCGGCACAAGCCCAGTAAGCCTCACAAAAAAAGGTAATTTTCTGCAACAATCAAAGGCCGCTTCTGCGGCCTTTTCCATCTCTGCGCTTCGCCTTTTGCCGGACATCCTCTGCTGTGACACGCTGCTGATGCTGTCAAACACAAGGAGAAAAACAGCATGAACAAATCTACTTTTCACGCATTTTGTCTGACACTGGCGCTGGGCGGCGCACTCTGCAGCAGCACTCTTGCGCATGCGGCGGGAGAGCCCGCGGAAGCACAGGCGAAGCCGCCCGCATCGCTGACGGCCGGAGCGGTCAGCATCAACGACGCTACCGCGGAGCAGCTGGCGAGCGCCATGAATGGCATCGGATTGAAAAAAGCGCAGGCGATCGTCAGCTATCGCGAAGAGTATGGGCGCTTCACCGCGCTGGATCAGCTCAAAGAGGTGCCGGGTATCGGCAGCGCGCTGGTCGAACGCAACAGCGATCGGCTCAAACTGTGAAGCACTTCGCGACGCTGAAGAATCTGTGAAGACCGGCAACAGGCTGTGCTATGCTCAACAGGTCCAACCAGTTAGTAATTTCAGCCTGTTCAGGAGCGTTGATGCAAACCACAATCAAAGTGCGCGGCTATCATCTGGATGTCTATCAGCACGTTAATAACGCGCGCTATCTCGAATTTCTGGAGGAGGCGCGCTGGCAGTGGCTGGAAGAAGCGGACGCCTTTAACTGGCTGATGGCGCAAAAACTGGCGTTCGTGGTGGTAAACATCAACATCAACTATCGCCGGCCTGCGGTTCTGGGCGACCGTCTGGTCATTGAAAGTGACGTGTCACAGCTCAGCGGTCGCAGCGGGATCATCGCACAGCGTGTGCTGCTTGCAGAAGATCGCACTCTGGTGGCTGACGCTCTGCTGACGTTTGTCTGTATCGATTTACGGACGCAAAAAGCGGTGCCGCTGGAGGGAGAACTGCGCGAACGCCTGGCCACTCTCATGGCCGGACGTTAAACCGTGGCGTCACTGCTGACGCCACGCCAGCGACATGCTGACTCAGCGCAGGCCGCTTTTTTGCTTCATTGCCGTCATTATCGCGGCGGCATTGTCCTGATACTCCGCCAGCCCGCGGGCACGTAAATGACAGGCGGCGCAGGTTCCGCAGCCATCTCCTTTAATGCCGTTATAGCAGGTCAGCGTCTCTGTCCGCACCAGCGGCAGCTGCTGCCAGTAATCAGCAAGCGCCCAGGTCTCTGCTTTATTCAGCCACATCAGCGGCGTCTCAAAACGTATCTCGCGAGCCATGCCAAGGCTGACCGCGTGATTTAACGCTTTAACAAACTCATCGCGGCAGTCGGGATAGCCGGAGAAGTCGGTCTCGCAGACGCCGGTAATAACAGCTTCAGCTTCTACCTGATACGCGTAGACAGAAGCGAGCGTCAGAAACAGAATATTACGGCCCGGGACAAAGGTGCTGGGTAATCCGCTGGCATCAGCCTCATAGGCCGGTACCGGAATGTTATCGCGCGTCAGGCTGCTTATCGCCAGTTCGTTAAGCAGGGTGACATCCAGTACTTTATGCGCGCGCGCGCCCAGTTTATGTGCCAGCTCCGCCGCCACTTCGATCTCTTCGCGGTGGCGCTGGCCATAATCGAAGGTGACGCAGTGAACTTCATCATAGTGCTGCAGAGCCTGAATCAGGCAGGTGGTGGAGTCTTGTCCACCACTAAAAACGACAACGGCGCGTTTCATTAACTTATCTCTCCTGGTGTGGTCTCTTATGGTACTGCGTCAGCGCCGGAGTGAACAGGGCTGACGGCTGGCGGCGGGATCCACGCCCGGGTAAAGTCAAACCAGCCCAGTGAAGTCAGCCGCACACCTTCAACGCCCGCTGGCGCCAGTACCTGATAACGGTAGTTGAACAGCGGCAGCAGATAACCTTCGCTCATCAGCGTATGGAAAAGTTGCTGAACGGCGGACGAGCGTACGCTGTCGTCTGGCTCACGGGCGATCTGCTGAAGCGACTGACGAAAGCTGTCGCGCAGCGGCTGCCACAATCTGTCCTGCTCCAGCCAGTTCAGCAGGGTAAACTGCGGCGCGTCACCGATCAGCCGGTCGCCCATAATA
Organism: Pantoea sp. RIT413; assembly: GCF_003057675.2. Taxonomy (NCBI): domain Bacteria; kingdom Pseudomonadati; phylum Pseudomonadota; class Gammaproteobacteria; order Enterobacterales; family Erwiniaceae; genus Pantoea; species Pantoea sp. RIT413. The sequence continues at coordinate 279,165 of NZ_QBJB02000003.1, read as the reverse complement.
ATATCCGCTGCGGTGAGATCCTGCGCGTGGCCCCAGCTTTTTACCTCATGAAAGACGCAGCTCAGCTCACAGCCGTGTGAAGCCAGCAGCGTGACCAGCGCCTCCGCCATCACGTGCAGTTCAACCGGCAGATGGTAATGCAGGGTCAGTCGGGCGGGCAGGGCAACGGGGTCCGCCCCGGTCTGCGGAACCGGCCAGCCGGGCAGCAGCGAGTGACTCGGCGTAATCAATCCTTCTGCCAGCGGCAGCTGGCGGATCACATCGCTGCGCTGGATCAGCGCAATCAGCGTCCGGGCCTGAGCCGTACTGAAACGCAGCGAGGGGCGGGTGGCCAGATAGCAGAAGCCGCGGCTGATACTGCGGTCTACCGGCCGCAGCTGCTGCAGTTCGTCAGCATTGCCAATCGCAATCTGGACCGGATGCCGGCAGCTGTTGCCCTGTTCCGGCATAAACAGGGCAGGCGTGATCCAGTATTCAATACGCTGGATCAGCGCGCGCTGCAGATGCCAGCGCGCATAGCTCTCCAGCCGCAGCAGGGTCGGGGTAAACTGCACCAGCTGCCAGGGACCGCTGCCGGTTTGCGGGCTGTCGGGGTGCGGCAGCAGACAAAATTGATGAGCCAGCCGCTGCGGCAGCCAGTAGTCGGGCCGATGCAGCCGGATACGCAGCGTGAGCGGATGCGGCGCGTCAATCTGCGCCACGCTGGCAAGCAGCGCGCGGCCGTCGGGGCTGCGGATAATCTGCTGCAGGACCGCTGCCAGCTGCGCGGCATACAGCGGCTCGCCGTTATGCCAGCTGAGCTGCGGACGCAGCCAGAAGCTCCAGTTCAGTCCGCTGCTGTCATGCTGCCAGTGGTGCGCCAGATCGCCGCTGACGCGGTTGTTTTCTACGCGCGTCAGGCCAGAGAAAATCTGCCGGGCCAGATGCTGCTCAGCGCGGCCGAGAGGCTGCAGGGGGGCCGGGAACGCGAGGGTACGATAATAAGGAATGCGCAGCACCGGCATACGATCCTGCCAGTGCCCGCCCATCAGTGGCTGCAGCAGCTGCAGCAGGCGTTCCGGCGGCAGATCAAGCGTCTGCAGCATCTGGATCGGTTCGCCCGCCAGCAGCTGGCGGTTAAGCAGCTGCTGGCGCAGCGTCTCCGGTGCGATCAGAAACTGCAGTTCACCCTGCTTACCGCGCCCCGGCTGGCTGCTCCAGCGGATCCAGCCCGCCTGCTGCCATTTTTTCAGCAGAGTACGCGCATGACGTTCGCTGCAGAAACAGCGCTGAGCCAGCATGGCAACGCTTAGTCGCTGCGTCTCTCCCTGGCTGGCGTGCCACAGCCGCTGAAACTGGCTGACACGATGAAGTTCACGCATAGTTAAACCCGGAACAGTTTTCAAAAAGTATTCACTATTCGTTCCGTAATTACCAGGCGATAGTAAAAGCATCCCCCGACAGGAGAACAGGCATGGCTCGTCTTGCAGCATTTGATATGGACGGCACGCTGCTGCTGCCCACGCATCAGTTAGGTAAAGAGACGCTGGAAACCCTGCATGCGCTGCAGCAGCGCAATGTGATTCTGGCTTTTGCCACCGGCCGCCATCTGCTGGATATGCAGGTGATCCGTACACAGATCACGCTGCCTGCCTGGCTGATAACCGGTAACGGCACGCGTATTCACGACCCGCAGGGCAACCAGCTGTATGGCTGCGATCTGCCGGCGGACGTCGCAGAGCAGGTCATGCGAACCCGCTGGGAAACGCCAGCCTCCATTCACCTGTTTACCGACGAGGGCTGGTTTACTGATAAGCCACTGCCTGGCGCGCTGGAGGCGCACTCGCTGAGCGGGTTTAGCTATCAGCTGTGCGATCTGCAGCAGATGTCAGGAAATAACATCACCAAAATCTGTTTTATCGCACCCCACGAGATGCTGCTGGCGCTGCAGGAAGAGCTGCAGCAGGCGCTGGGCGCGCGTGCCACTATCTGTTTTTCCGCCTGGGACTGTCTTGAGGTTCTGCCGTCAGGTTGCCATAAAGGCGCGGCGCTGGCGCGACTGTGCGAACATCTCGATCTGCCGCTGGCGGAGTGTATGGCCTTTGGCGATGCGATGAACGATCGCGAGATGCTGGAGCAGGTAGGTAAAGGCTTTGTTATGGGCAACGCGATGCATCAGCTTAAAGCCGCGCTGCCGCATTTGCCGGTTATCGGCCATTGCGAGACACAGGCGGTGTCTCACTATTTAAATCACTGGCTGACCACGCCCCACCTTGATTACTCCCCCAGGGGCTGAGTCTTGCCGTGAGCCGGACCGGATGTCCGGTTTTTTTATTGCAGCGCCTGCAGCCAGGGCTGAATATCGCCAATCTGCGCCGCAACCCACGCCGGGTTGTAATAGGTGTCAGGATAGCGTTCGCCGCTGTCGCAGAGCAGCGTAACCAGCGCGCCCCGTTCACCGCTGGCGCGCATGCGTTTCGCCACCTGCATCATGCCCCAGAAGTTGGTGCCGGTTGAAGCGCCGGGGCGCCGCCCGAGGATCTGTTCCAGCCGCAGCATAGCCGCCAGCGTGGCGCCATCGGGGACTTTGATCATCTCATCAATCACGTCGGGCAGAAAAGAGGGTTCGACGCGCGGGCGGCCGATTCCTTCAATCAGGCTGCCGCGTGCATTGCGCAAACTGCTGTCCCGGCTGTGCCAGTAGTCAAAAAATACCGAATGCTGCGGGTCAGTAACCAGCAGGCGGGTGGAGTAGCCCTGATAGCGAATATAGCGGCCCAGCGTGGCGGAAGTGCCGCCGGTGCCGGCGCTCATGATCAGCGTATGCGGCACCGGAAACGGCTCATGCGCCATCTGCCGGAAAATACTTTCAGCAATATTATTATTGCCGCGCCAGTCCGTCGCGCGCTCGGCATAGGTAAACTGATCCATAAAGTGGCCGTTGAGTTCACGCGCCAGCCGCTCAGACTCCGCGTAGAGCTGGCACGGATCAGCCACAAAATGGCACTCTCCGCCATAAAAACGGATCATCTCAATTTTGCGCTTTGCGGTACTGACCGGCATAACCGCGATAAACGGCAGGCCGAGCAGCCGGGCAAAGTAGGCTTCCGATACGGCAGTACTGCCGGATGACGCTTCAATAATCGGGGTTTTTTCACCGATCCAGCCATTAGCCAGTCCATACAGAAACAGCGAACGCGCAAAGCGATGTTTCAGGCTGCCGCTGGGGTGCGTGCTCTCATCTTTGAGATAGAAAAAGATGCCCGGGAAATCGTCCAGCGTAAAGCGGATCAGGTGTGTGTCAGCCGAGCGCTGGATATCAGCGTTGATCTCATTAATGGCGTGGCGGATCCAGGGGGTTTGCATGGCGATTCTCTCCGGTTTTCATTGCCGCCAGTGTACGGCACGGGCAGGAAAAAGAGGTTGCTAAAACCAGGGTATAATCGGCGGTTCAGAGAAAAATATTCTCCGGTGAGGCGTGATGATAGATAAAATTGACCGTAAGCTGCTCGCCCTTTTGCAGAAGGATTGCACGCTATCGCTGCAGGCGCTGGCAGAGGCGGTCAATCTGACCACCACGCCCTGCTGGAAGCGCCTGAAAAAACTTGAAGATGACGGTATCATCCGGGCGCGCGTAGCGCTGCTGGATGGTGAAAAACTCGGTCTGTCACTGACCGCGTTTATGCTGATCAAAACGCAGCAGCACAGCAGCGAATGGTTCAGGCAGTTTGTCGCCGTGGTTGAGCCAATGCCGGAAGTCATGGCGTTCTACCGTATGGCCGGTGAGTATGACTATCTGCTGCGAATACAGGTTGCGGATATGAAGAGCTACGACGCGTTTTATAAGCGGCTGGTGAATGGCGTGCCGGGCCTGATAGATGTCACCTCCAGCTTTGCGATGGAAGAGATTAAATACTCAACCGCGCTGCCCGTTGTGCCCTGAAGCGTAAATAAAGAGAGAGATTGTGCGATTATTCAGCCAGCTTAGTTGGTATTTCCTGCGTGAGTGGCGCCGCTATGCCGGTGCTGTCTGCCTGCTTATTATCATCGCTTTACTGCAGCTGATCCCGCCGCATCTGGTCGGCGTAATTGTCGATGGCGTCACGCAGCAGCGGCTCTCTGCCGGGCAGATTATGATGTGGATCGGCGTCATGTTGCTGACCGCCGTTATCGTTTATCTGCTGCGCTATGTCTGGCGCGTGCTGCTGTTTGGCGCCTCGTATCAGCTGGCGGTAGAGCTGCGCGAGGACTTTTATCGTCAGCTAAGCCGGCAGCATCCTGCGTTCTATCTGCGCCATCGCACCGGCGATCTCATCGCGCGCGCAACGAATGATGTCGACCGCGTTGTGTTTGCAGCGGGAGAGGGAGTGCTGACGCTGGTGGACTCCCTGGTCATGGGGCTGGTAGTGCTGGCGGTCATGAGTACGCAGATAAGCTGGCAGCTGACGCTGCTGGCGCTGATCCCGATGCCCTTTATGGCGCTGGCGATCCAGCGGGATGGTTCCCGGCTGCATCAGCGTTTTAAAGTTGCGCAGGCGGCGTTCTCCAGCCTTAACGATCAGACGCAGGAGAGCCTGACCAGCATCCGTATGATCAAAGCATTTGGACTGGAAGATCACCAGTCGCAGCAGTTTGCTGACATCGCCAGCGATACCGGACGTAAAAATCTGCATGTTGCGCGGGTGGATGCGCGATTTGATCCCATTATTTACGTCGCCGTTGGCTTCTCCAACCTGCTGGCGATCGCAGGCGGCGGCTGGATGGTATGGCACGGTATCCTGACGCTGGGTCAGCTCACCAGCTTTGTGATGTATCTGGGGCTGATGATCTGGCCGATGCTGGCGCTGGCGTGGATGATCAACATCGTGGAGCGCGGCAGTGCGGCCTGGAGCCGTATTCGCGCGCTGCTGGCTGAAGCGCCGGCAGTGGCTGACGGCACCCTGACGTTACCGCCTGAGCCGGCTGTGCTGCAGCTCGCCATTGACGCCTTTCACTACCCGGGGACAGAAAATGCCGTACTGCAGGATATCCATGCGAAGCTGCAGCCAGGGCAGATGCTGGGATTATGTGGCCCGACCGGCTGCGGTAAAAGCACGCTGCTCAGCCTCATCCAGCGCCACTTCGATATCGATCGGGGAGAGATCCGCTACGGCGAGCTGCCGCTGGCGCAGCTGCAGCTGGACAGCTGGCGCAGCCGCCTGGCGATAGTGAGCCAGACGCCGTTTCTGTTTTCTGACAGCGTGGCAAACAATCTGGCGCTGGGTCGTCCCGACGCCACGCAGCAGCAGATTGAGCAGGCGGCAAGAATGGCCTGCGTGCATGAGGATATTCTGCGCCTGCCGCAGGGCTATGAGACAGAGGTCGGAGAGCGTGGGGTCATGCTTTCGGGCGGACAGAAGCAGCGTATCGCGATTGCCCGTGCGCTGCTGCTGGAGGCGGAGATCCTGATTCTGGACGATGCGCTCTCTGCGGTAGATGGACGTACTGAACATGACATCCTGCATAACCTGCGCATCTGGGGAGAGAACCGTACGCTGATTATCAGCGCGCACCGTCTCTCGGCGTTAACGGAAGCGAGTGAAATTCTGGTGCTGCAGCAGGGGCGCGTTGCGCAGCGAGGCGATCATGACCAGCTGGCGGCGCAGCCGGGCTGGTACCGCGATATGTACCGCTATCAGCAGCTGGAAGCGGCGCTGGATGATGAGAGTGAAAACAAAGATGAAACCGCAACAGGAGCGCAGCATGGCTAAGTTGCAGCGGCTGTGGCCGACGCTGAAACGGCTGCTGGCATACGGAAAACCCTGGCGCCGCTCGCTGTGGCTGGCAACCGGTATGCTCTGGCTGGCGGCGGCGGCCGAGGTGACCGGCCCGGTGCTGGTCAGCTATTTTATCGATCGCCTGATCGCCAGACATCAGATGCCGTGGGGCATCGTGGCGGGATTACTGGTGAGTTTTATTCTGCTGCAGCTTATGGCGGCGGCGCTGCACTATTTTCAGGCGCTGCTGTTTAACCGTGCGGCAATCGGAGTGGTGCAGCAGCTGCGCGTTGATGTCATGAACGCGGCGCTGCGCCAGCCGCTGAGCGCGTTCGACACCCAGCCGGTGGGGCAGATTATTTCGCGCGTCACCAATGACACCGAGGTTATTAAAGATCTCTATGTCACCGTAGTCGCCACCGTGCTGCGCAGCGCCGCGCTGATTGGCGCGATGCTGGTCGCCATGTTTTCGCTCGACTGGCGTATGGCGCTGGTGGCGCTGGTTATTTTCCCGCTGGTGCTGACCGTGATGCTGATTTATCAGCGTTACAGTACCCCGATTGCCCGCCGGGTTCGCAGCTATCTGGCGGATATCAACAACGGCTTTAACGAAGTGATCAACGGCATGAGCGTGATCCAGCAGTTCCGGCAGCAGGCGCGTTTTGGGGCACGCATGAGCGAAGCGAGTCGCGCCCATTATATGGCGCGCATGCAGACGCTGCGGCTGGACGGATTTCTGCTGCGTCCGCTGCTTAGCCTCTTTTCTGCACTGATTTTGTGCGGCCTGTTACTGCTATTCAGTTTTGCTTCACCCGGCGCATTTGAAGTCGGCGTGCTTTATGCCTTTATCACCTACCTGGGCCGGCTGAATGAGCCGCTGATCGAACTGACGACGCAGCAGTCGATGCTGCAGCAGGCGGTGGTATCGGGTGAGCGCATCTTTGAACTGGTTGATGCGCATCAGCAGGGGTATGGCAGCGAAAGTGCTCCGCTGCGTTCCGGAGAAATTGCGCTGCACGACGTCAGTTTCGCCTATCGCGACGATCGCGACGTGCTGAGCAATATCTCCTTTACCGTGCCGTCACGGGGCTTCGTTGCGCTGGTCGGGCATACCGGCAGCGGCAAGAGCACGCTGGCAAACCTGCTGATGGGTTACTATCCGGTAAAGCACGGATCGATTGTGCTGGACGGGCGTCCGGTCTCTTCGCTCTCGCACGATGCGCTGCGCACCGGCATTGCCATGGTGCAGCAGGATCCGGTGGTGCTGGCCGATACGCTGCTGGCTAACGTACAGCTGGGGCGGGCCATCCCTGAAGAGCGGGTGTGGCAGGCGCTGGAGAGCGTGCAGCTCGCTACGCTGGCCCGCGCGTTACCGGACGGTATCCATACGCGACTGGGAGAGCAGGGCAATACGCTTTCGGTCGGGCAGAAACAGCTGCTGGCGCTGGCTCGCGTGCTGGTCGCGCCGCCGCAGATCCTGATCCTCGATGAAGCTACCGCGAACATCGATTCCGGCACCGAGCAGGCGATTCAGCAGGCGCTGCGCACTTTGCGCCAGCACAGCACGCTGGTGGTCATTGCGCACCGGCTCTCGACAATTATGGAGGCGGAACAAATCCTGGTGTTACATCGCGGCCATATTGCCGAGCGCGGTACGCATACAGAGCTACTGGCGCAGCAGGGGCGCTACTGGCAGATGTATCAGCTGCAGCAGGCTGGCGAGCAGCTGGCGGCCGGCGCATCCGCCTGAGTTGCACCTTTTTTGTTCATGCTGACCCGTTCTTTTCTCGCTTCTGCACCTCTTTGACGCCCTGAGCACCAAAGAGGTGCAGACCCCCGTACCGTTCTTTCTCTCCGGCAATGCCGCCCCGCGCTGAGCCTGTACCGCCGCCGCGTTAAACCGCGTTTTGCACTTCTGGCACACCCTTTGCTTTAACCACTGCGTATACATCGCGCAGTTGTGTTTAATCCGGAGGGGACGTATGAAGCTGGTTACCGTGGTAATCAAACCATTCAAGCTGGAGGATGTCCGTGAGGCACTATCCTCCATTGGCATTCAGGGGCTGACGGTATCTGAAGTTAAAGGGTTCGGCCGTCAGAAAGGACATGCCGAACTCTATCGCGGGGCCGAGTACAGCGTTAACTTCCTGCCAAAAGTAAAAATCGATATCGCGATTGCAGATGACCAGCTGGATGAAGTGGTTGATGTCATCAGTAAAGCGGCCTACACCGGCAAAATTGGCGACGGCAAAATCTTCGTTGCTGAGCTGCAGCGGGTGATCCGTATCCGTACCGGTGAAACTGACGAAGCGGCGCTCTGATCCGGGTTCTGACTTGAGATGGGATGAAAAAAATGAAAAAAATGATGATGAAACTGGGCCTTGCCAGCCTGGCGCTGTTACCCACTCTGACGCTGGCTGCTGCCCCTGCGGTCGCAGATAAAGCGGACAACGCCTTTATGATGATTTGTACCGCGCTGGTACTTTTTATGACAATTCCCGGCATCGCGCTGTTTTATGGCGGCCTGATCCGCGGTAAAAATGTCTTGTCCATGCTCACACAGGTTGCCGTAACCTTTGCCCTGGTCTGCGTATTGTGGGTTGTGTATGGCTACTCGTTAGCCTTTAGCGAAGGCAACGCCTTTTTCGGCAACTTCCAGTGGGTGATGCTGAAAAACATCGAGCTGAAAGCCGTCATGGGCAGCTTTTATCAATATATTCACGTCGCGTTCCAGGCGTCGTTTGCCTGTATTACCGTCGGATTGATCGTGGGCGCGCTGGCTGAGCGTATTCGCTTCTCAGCGGTGCTGATTTTCGTCGGCGTCTGGCTGACGCTCTCCTATCTGCCGATTGCGCATATGGTGTGGGGCGGCGGTTATCTGGCACAGGATGGCGCGCTGGACTTTGCCGGCGGTACCGTGGTGCATATCAACGCCGCTGTCGCGGGGCTGGTGGGCGCGTATCTGGTCGGAAAGCGTGCCGGTTTTGGCAAAGAGGCGTTTAAACCGCATAACCTGCCGATGGTGTTTCTCGGTACGGCCATTCTCTACGTCGGCTGGTTTGGCTTTAACGCCGGTTCAGCGTCATCGGCGAACGAAATTGCTGCGCTGGCGTTTGTGAACACCGTTGTCGCTACCGCCGGTGCGGTGCTCTCCTGGGTCTTTGGTGAGTGGGCGCTGCGCGGTAAGCCTTCGCTGCTGGGTGCCTGCTCCGGCTTTATCGCCGGCCTGGTCGCCATTACGCCAGCCTGTGGCTACGTGGGCGTTGGCGGCGCACTGATCATCGGTCTGGCGGGCGGACTCGCGGGCATCTGGGGCGTTACGACGCTGAAAAGATGGCTGCGCGTCGATGATCCCTGCGATGTGTTTGGCGTGCACGGCGTGTGCGGCATCCTCGGCTGCATCCTGACCGGCGTCTTCGCCTCCAGCTCACTGGGTGGCGTTGGCTATGCGGAAGGCGTCACTATGGGGCATCAGGTCTGGGTCCAGATATTCAGCTGTATCGTTACCGTAGTCTGGTCCGGCGTGGTGGCCTTTATCGGCTTCAAGCTGGCGGATGTGATTGTCGGCCTGCGCGTACCGGAAGAGCAGGAGCGTGAAGGTCTGGATGTAAACAGCCACGGCGAAAACGCATATAACCAGTAAGCTAAAAATGAAGAAAAGGGGCGACCAGGTCGCCCCTTTTTTTATGCGTCGCGCTGACGCATAACACCTTCCTGTACCGTGGTCGCCACCAGCGTACCCTCCTGCGTATAGAACTCGCCGCGTACAAAGCCGCGCGCGCCAGAGGCAGACGTGCTCACCACGCTGTAAAGCAGCCATTCTGAGAGATCGAACGGGCGGTGAAACCACATCGAGTGATCGATCGTGGCCACCTGCATATCCGCTTCCAGGAACCCTTTGCCGTGCGGCTGCAGCGCCACCGGCAAAAAGTTAAGGTCGGAGGCGTAGCCCAGCACATATTGATGGATGCGGCGATCGGCAGGCATCTGGCCATTGGCGCGCACCCAGACCTGGCGCACCGGCTCAGCCACGTGGCCCTTAAGCGGGTTGTGGATCTGAACCGGGCGGATATCCAGCGGTCGCTCAGCGAGAAACTTCTCTTTGAGCTTCAGCGGCAGATGCGCGGCGAGTTTTTGCGCCAGATCGCGTTCAGAGGGCAGTTCATCCGGACCCGGTACCGGGGGCATGCTGTTCTGATGCTCAAACCCGGTTTCAGGCGCCTGAAATGAGGCGGTCATATAGAAAATAGGCTGACCATTCTGGACTGCGCTGACGCGGCGCGCGCTGAAGCTTTTACCGTCGCGCAGCGTTTCAACATCGTAAATAATCGCTTTATGGCTGTCGCCGGGACGCAGAAAATAGCTATGAAATGAATGAATAATGCGATCTTCCGGCACCGTCTGTTTAGCAGCATAGAGCGCCTGGCCCACCACCTGACCGCCAAACACCTGACGCAGACCGAGATCTTCACTCTGCCCGCGGAACAGGCCTTCTTCCAGTTTTTCCAGATTTAATAGCGTAAGCAGGTTAGTCAGCGCCTGGCTCATAATCATGTCCTCATCAGCAGATATGGCGCAAGTGTGAAAGATCCGACCAGTTTGCGCAACGGATTTGCGCTGATTTCTGATGACGGGCGACGCGCCAGGCGCAATGCGGATTTCTGTGCCAGAATTAAGAGCAATCGGCGGTTGAAATGCCAGCTAAAAAATTAACCGCCGACAATCATAGTGTTCATAAGGAGACGACATCGATGAAACTTTGGCAGGTTATTAGCGGTATGACACTGGCGGCGGCGATTACAGGGTGTGCTGACCACAGCAAACCGGTTCCGACGCCTACGCTTGGCTCGGCGGTTGCCAGCCAGCAGTCGGCCATCAAGCAGCCTAACGTAAGCGGTTCTGTTTATATCCGTCAGCGCATCGCGCTGCCGCCGGATGCAGTACTGACCGTTACGCTGGCAGATGCGTCGCTGGCGGACGCGCCTTCTAAAGTGCTGGCACAGCGTGCCGTGCGTACCGAAGGCAAACAGTCACCGTTCCAGTTTATTCTGCCCTTTAATCCGGCAGACATTAAGCCAGACGCGCGCATTCTGCTGAGCGCAGCCATCACTATGGATGGCAAACTGGCGTTTGTTACGGACACGGTAAAGCCAGTGATCAATCAGGGCGGCACCAAAGCTGAACTGCTGCTGGTGCCGGTTGCCAATCGCGCAATGCCGACGCAGCCGGGTGCCGCTACCACGGTTCCGTCGACGTCGCCTACTCAGGTAACGCCATCGGCTTCAGTACCGGCGCCGACCAGCCTGTAATCTGCAGCATCAGCAGGCCCGTTGCGGGCCTGCTGATTAAATTTCCCAGCGATAGCGTGCCATATCAATCCCGCCTTCCTCACTGACAACGACGCCTTCAGCCTCCAGCGCATCGCGCTGACGCAGCAGATCGTCACCCTGCAGGGAAATCTGTCCGTAACGGTTAACAACGCGATGCCAGGGCAGCGTGCTTTCCGGCGGCAGGCGACGCAGTACACCGCCGACCTGACGCGCAGCGCGCGGTGAACCGGCGAGTAAGGCGATATCACCGTAGGTGGTTACCTGACCGCGCGGTATTGCGGCCACAATGTGCCACACGCGTGCGGCAAAATTCAGAGAATCATTCATTATCGGGAGTAAGAAACAGAGGGAAACCAGAAGCAGGGTAGCTGACAGAGTACGCCTGTTCAAGAAAACAACGGTTGTCTGGCTCACCCTTGCAATTGCACAGGCGTTCGCTGATAATGCCCCCGCTCTCCGAAAAGAGAGCACTCAATGGAGGCCCTGTTGGTTCTCCCGCAACGCTAACTTGTGAACTCGGTCAGGTCCGGAAGGAAGCAGCCGCAGCAGGCGACGCGTGTGCCGGGATGTAGCTGGCAGGGCCTCCACCCATTTCGGGCCAGCAAATAGCCGCGCCTCTCCAGGATTTTACGGCACTCCCTTGCCTTATTCCGCTTCAGTCACTCAACAGCACTGCACGCTTTATCAGCGAACATATTTCCACACAGAGCCTGGCACTTTATCGTAAAGCTTGTTCATGGTCAGTTCAGCAAGGCGATGATCTGCTGCTGAATAGAATACTGCCAGTTCGCTATCCGGTAATTCATACTTATTTTTTTCGATGACCCGTTCAAGGGTATCAATTGAACGACAACGACGCAGACGCATCAAATAGTCGGTCTTGGTCAGGGTTTGATTGCTCATGAAAAAAATCTTCTCACTCTGATGCTAAAAGGAATGGCTCGGTTGCTGAAGATAAGCACACTCTTCGGCGAAAATATTAAATAAGCGTTTAGCGGATCGCTGCCAGCGCTGAAGATCCTTTGCATTGATACTGTAACTGCTAAAAAGCATAAAGGTATCATCAAGATATTCATCGATTTGAGAAATCAGCGACTCGTCTTCGGTATGCTTAATTTTGTAATTCATTGTGAAAGAGGCGATATGCTCAATAAAATCGTTGAGCTGTAAATTAGCAGAGGAGGCAGGGTCGTTAACCCAGTCGCGATGATTTTCACTCAGGGTAGCCATACTCTCGTCATACAGGTTTTCACATAAGAATTTAAGCTGGGCAATATCATGCCGTTTCGGTGAGTATTCGTCCATCTTTTTCCCTCCATAGTGAGCACAGGAGCCGCAACGCGGCGAGATTTAAAAGAGCTACCAGGGAGCGATCACGAATAAAAATAATTCAGCGACCTATTAAATGTAATCCACAATCATTAGTTTTGCTCACCTCAATTACCAAATATTACAATTCATCAGCAGGGGAGAGGCGCGTATTGTCAATCACATCAAACACCAGCGCACCGGGCTTTATGTGGAACATAACTTCTTCATGTCGGGTAAAGGTTTCGTTCAAATCGAGGCAGGGATTAAATAAATCCCAGGAAAATTCATAAAGCATTTTAAAACTATCTGGATTAATGGTTTTAATAGATAGTACCTGAAAACTTTCAGGAACTAATTGAGCACTCTGCGAATACCAGTCTAACTCTCCGGCCAGCGCTTCAGCTATTTTAAGAATATTCCCCTGGATGACGCTGCGAAGTTTGTCACAGTCATGTTCATCTGCCGCAACGTCCACATTAATAATAGCCTGCATAGCGTATTCCGTAAAAAAAAGATCGTACCGCTATCATTGAGTCTTGCTGGTTGTAATGCAAGCAGGTGATTGACGCTACCAGCGATTATTGCGATGGGTAATGCCACTGGCGATCTGCCCGGGGGCACGGACGATCAATTTTTGAAACACTTCTCTGCACGCGCTTTGCCGTTAAATTCGTTAGTGTATTGTTATGTTATAACATAATGGTGAATGCGATGCGCAACAGCGGTCTGTTACTTTCCGTCGGCAGTCGTCTGATGGTTGTCATGATACTTATTACTCTGCTGATGCTCTGCGTCTTCTGGGGTACCTCGGCATGATCCACTTTAATCAGCTCCAGGTCGGCTATCGCGGGCAGGCGATAACCGCGATCCCCGACGGAAAACTGGCTGCCGGCAGTATGACCGCGCTGACCGGCGCAAACGGCAGCGGCAAGTCAACGCTGCTGAAAACGCTGGCTGGCGTAATTGCACCGGTCTCCGGCTCCTGCCCGATCGGCGTGCCCGCCCGTGCTATTGGCTGGCTGCCACAGCGTAGCGAACTGGAGACGCGTTTTCCGCTTACGGTGTATGAACTGGTTGCCACCGGCTGCTGGCCGCGCTGCGGCTGGTTTGGCGGCATTAACCGGGCGCTGCGCAGAGAGATCGACGCCGCGCTGGACGCCGTACAGATGCGGGCGTTTGCTGATGCGCAGCCTGCCACGCTCTCTGGCGGCCAGCTGCAGCGGGTCCTTTTTGCCCGGCTTCTGATGCAGCAGAGCCGGGTCTGGCTGCTGGATGAACCTTTCAGCGCTATCGATGCATCCACCACTACTCTGCTGATGGCACTGCTCCGGCAGCAGCAGCAGCAGGGCACGACGCTGCTGGTGGTCCTGCACGACAGGCCGCTGGTCAGCCGCTACTTCAGCGCAGAATTGTCGCTGGACCACTCGCCAGAGAGAGTGCAGGTGACGTCATGACGCTGCTGCAGCCTTTTATCGAATTTGGCTTTATGCGTCGCGCGCTGGTGGCCTGTGTTGCGCTGGCGCTGAGCGCCACTCCGCTGGGCGTATTTCTGTCACTGCGCCGGATGAGCCTGATAGGCGATGCGCTATCGCATGCGATCTTGCCGGGTGCAGCGGTTGGCTACCTGCTCTCAGGTCTGTCGCTGGTGGCAATGGGCGCAGGCGGACTGCTGGCGGGGCTGGTGGTGGCGCTGCTCTCCGGTGCCGTCAGTCGTTACACCCCGTTAAAAGAGGATGCCAGCTTTTCCGGATTTTATCTTGGATCGCTGGCGCTGGGGGTCACGCTGGTTTCGCTGCGCGGCTCCAGTGTGGATCTGCTGCACGTGCTGTTTGGTTCACTGCTGGCAGTCGACACTCGTGCGCTGGTTCTGGTTGCCGCTATCGCCACGTTCACGCTGCTGACGCTGGCGCTGATTTTCCGCCCGCTGGTCATTGACGCCTTCGATCCCGACTTTTTGCGGGTGCAGAACCGCTGGAGCGCACCGCTGGTACAGGGGCTTTTTCTGCTGCTGGTCGTACTGAACCTGGTTGCTGGCTTTCAGATTCTGGGAACGCTGATGTCCGTCGGGCTGATGATGCTGCCCGCTACCAGCGCCCGCTTCTGGAGCCGTCGGCTCACCCCATTGCTGTTTATCGCTATGCTGCTGGCAATCGCTGCTGCGCTAAGCGGGCTGATGCTCTCCTGGTACTACTCACTGCCTGCCGGACCAGCCGTGGTGCTGAGTGCCGCCGGGCTGTTTCTGCTCTCTGTTCTGACAGGGCCATGCGGCGGCGTGCTGCGTCGTCGTTAATATACTGATAAGGGGATACAAATGAAGTTTATTGCACTGAGCCTGATAACCAGCGCGATGCTGGTCAGCCCGTTTACGCAGGCCGGTACTATCAACACGGTAGCCAGTTTTACCGTGCTGGCCGATATCGTAAAACAGGTTGGCGGCGATCATGTGCGTGTCACCTCGCTGGTCGGGCCGGATGGCGATCCGCATACCTTTGAGCCTTCGCCACAGGATAGCCAGGCGCTGGCGCAGGCCAGCGTGGTGTTTGTCAGCGGTCTCGGTCTGGAAGGGTGGATGGATCGGCTGATAACGGCTTCAGGCTATCGCGGCGATGTGGTGGTGGCATCGAGCGGCATCAGCACGCGTACCATGGAAGAGGAGGGCAGTACCGTTACCGATCCGCACGCCTGGAACAATCTGCAGAACGGTGAAATTTATGCGCGTAACGTAATGCAGGCGTTGATAAAAGCCGATCCGCAGGACGCCGCCGACATCCGGCGCAGCGGCGAACGCTACATTCAGCAGCTGCAGCAGCTCGACAGCTGGGCTAAATCTGCATTTGACGCCGTGCCGCGCAGCGCGCGCAAAGTGCTGACCAGCCACGACGCCTTTGGCTACTTCGGACAGCGTTATGGCGTTACCTTCCTGGCACCGGTCGGCTTTTCCACGGAAGCAGAAGCCAGCGCCAGCGACGTTGCGCAGATTATTAAGCAGCTCAGGCGTGAGCATATTCACCGCTACTTTATTGAAAATCAGACCGACCCGCGCCTGGTTAAACAGATAGCCAGTGAATCGGGGGCGCAGCCCGGCGGCGAACTCTATCCGGAGGCGCTCTCCGCTGCTGGCGGTCCGGCTGCGACCTATACGGCAGCATTTCGGCATAACGCGGAAGCGATGCTGAAAAGCATGCAATAAAAAAGGCCGGGGAGCATCCCGGCCAAACTCTCACAACGCATTAACGCTTTTTCTTTCTTCCCTGAACCGCTTTGAAACGTGGATTGGATTTGCAAATCACATAAATACGGCCTTTACGTCGTACCACTTTGCAATCCCGGTGGCGGGTTTTAGCCGACCGAAGTGAACTCACGACCTGCATCGTACTGCTCCTTTATTTGGTGCGCGTCAGGAAGCTGCCAAAGCGCTTGTTGAAGCGCGCCGCGCTGCCCTCTTTGGCGAACTCTTTTTGTTTGCCGGTATAATAAACGTGCGATTTGGAGGAGACATCCAGCGTCACGTAGGGCAGAACCTCGCCTTCAAACTCGATGGTGCGTTCAGTTTTAATGGTTGATCCCACTTTAAAATACTCATCAGCGGTAGTGTCATGGAACAGAACCGGACGATAGTGCGGGTGGATATCAGGCTTCATATGACGATTCCTATGTAATGTTATAATATAACAATATTATGCGCCCGTTATAGCGCGATTGCAACCGTCATCAGGCACCATAAAAAAAGGCCGCATCTGCGGCCTTTTTCATTAAGGAGTCAATCAGTGTTTCGCGTGTTCAGCCGGATGGCTGCCTTCAAGGTCCGCTTTATGCTTACTGAAGCGGCGACGCACCACGACGAAGAAGACCGGTACAAAGAAGATTGCCAGCGCGGTAGCGGTGACCATTCCTCCCATTACGCCGGTACCTACTGCGTTCTGAGCGCCGGAACCGGCACCGCTGCTGATCGCCAGCGGCAGTACACCGAGGATAAACGCCAGTGAGGTCATCAGAATCGGGCGCAGACGCATACGCACCGCTTCCAGCGTCGCTTCCACCAGGCCTTTGCCCTCTTTATCCATCAAATCTTTCGCAAATTCGACGATCAGAATGGCGTTCTTAGCGGAAAGCCCAATCGTGGTCAGCAGTCCGACGACAAAGTAGACGTCGTTACTGAGCCCGCGCAGGGTAGTGAAGATCAGCGCGCCAATAACGCCGAGCGGCACGACCAGCATTACCGAGAACGGAATAGACCAGCTCTCATAGAGTGCCGCCAGGCAGAGGAAGACGACAATCAGCGAGATCGCGTAGAGCGCCGGGGCCTGGTTACCTGACAGACGTTCCTGATAGGACATGCCGGTCCAGTCGTAGCCAATACCGGTTGGCAGTTTCGACGCCAGCTCCTCCATCATATCCATCGCGTCACCCGAGCTCTTGCCCGGCGCAGCCTGACCGAGGATCTCCATGGAAGGCAGACCGTTGTAACGCTCCAGTCGTGGTGAGCCATACTGCCATTTCGCCGAGGAGAAGGCGGAGAAGGGCACCATATTGCCGGCGCTGTTGCGCACATACCATTTGCCAATGTCATCCGGCAGCATGCGCGCATCCGCTTTACCCATAACGTACACTTTCTTCACGCGACCGCGATCGATAAAGTCGTTGACGTAGGATCCGCCCCAGGCGGCGCCCAGCGTAGTGTTGATATCAGAGAGCGATACCCCCAGCGCCTGCGCTTTTTCCTGATCGATAATCAGCTTGTACTGCGGCGTATCTTCCAGGCCGTTCGGACGTACGCCAACCAGCGTATCTGAATGCTGGGCGATCATGCCAAACAGCTGATTTCGCGCTTCGGTCAGCTTTTCATGGCCCAGGTTGCCCTGATCAATCAGCTGGAAGTCAAAACCGGTGGCGTTACCCAGTTCGATAATGGCCGGCAGGTTGAACGGGAAGACCATGGCATCTTTAATCTGACCCAGTGCGCCCATGGCGCGTCCGGCGATAGCCGGTACTTTCAGATCGGCGCTGCCACGCTCATCCCACGGCTTCAGGCTGACAAACGCGATACCGGTGTTCTGACCACGGCCGGCAAAGCCAAAGCCGTTAACGGTGAACACGGAATTGACGCTATCTTTCTCTTTGGTCAGGAAGTAATCCGTTACCTGATCCAGCACTTTCTGAGTACGTTCCTGGGTCGCACCGGCTGGCAGCTGCGCCTGTGCCAGTAACAGCCCCTGATCTTCTTCCGGCAGAAAGGAGGTCGGCAGCTTCAGGAACAGCCACGCCATGCCAAGAACAATGACCAGATAGATCACCAGATAGCGGCCGGTACTGCGAATAATATGGCTGACGCTGTCGACATAGTGATTGGTGCTTTTGTCGAACATGCGGTTGAACCAGCCAAAGAAGCCGGTGGTTTTACCATGCTCACCTTTTTTAATCGGTTTGAGCATGGTGGCACAGAGGGCAGGGGTGAGGATCAGCGCGACCAGCACCGACAGCGCCATCGCTGAAACGATGGTGATCGAGAACTGACGGTAGATAACCCCGGTCGAACCGCCAAAGAACGCCATGGGAATAAATACCGCAGAGAGCACCAGCGCAATACCGACCAGCGCGCCCTGAATCTGCTCCATGGAGCGTTTGGTCGCCTCTTTCGGCGGCAGTCCCTCTTCTGCCATAACGCGCTCAACGTTCTCGACGACCACGATGGCGTCATCAACCAGCAGGCCGATGGCGAGCACCATACCAAACATCGTAAGCGTGTTAATGGAGTAGCCAAAACCATTGATGATAGCGAAGGTACCCAGCAGCACCACCGGTACGGCGATGGTGGGGATCAGCGTGGCGCGGAAGTTCTGCAGGAACAGATACATAACCAGGAACACCAGCACAATCGCTTCAAACAGGGTTTTAACCACTTCGAAAATGGAGATTTTTACAAACGGGGTAGTGTCATACGGGTAGACGGTCTTCATGCCTGACGGGAAGAACGGCTCCAGTTTACCCAGCTCTGCTTTAACCGCTTCTGCGGTATCCAGTGCGTTAGCCCCGGTCGCCAGCTTGATACCGATACCGGATGCGGGCTTGCCGTTGTAACGGGCAATAACTTCGTAGTTTTCACCACCCAGTTCAATTTTTGCCACGTCGCGCAGACGCACCTGCGAACCATCCTGGTTCACCTTGAGCATGATGTTGCCAAACTCATCGGTTGAGGTCAGGCGGGTCTGAGCAATAATCGAGGCGTTAAGCTGCTGGCCTGGCACCGGCGGTGTACCGCCCAGCTGACCGGCGGCGACCTGGGTATTCTGCGTCTGCAGCGCGCTGATCACGTCAACCGGCGTCAGCTGATAGTTGTTCAGCTTGTGCGGATCGAGCCAGATACGCATCGCATACTGTGCACCAAACACCTGGGTATCACCTACGCCTGTGGTACGGCTGATAGGATCTTTGATATTAGAGGCGACATAGTCCGCAATGTCGTTCTGCGTCATGCTGCCATCGTCACTGACAAAACCGGCTACCATCAGGAAGCTGCTGGAGGATTTTTTAACCTGAATCCCCTGTTGCTGTACTTCCTGCGGCAGCAGCGGCATCGCCAGCTGCAGCTTGTTCTGCACCTGTACCTGCGCGATATCCGCGTCGGTACCGGACTGGAAGGTCAGCGTCAGCGTCAGCGTACCGGATGAGTCACTGCTCGAGGACATATACATCAGCCCGTCGATGCCGTTCATATTCTGTTCAATAACCTGCGTAACAGAATCCTGCAGCGTTTTTGCATCCGCACCCGGATAAGATGCCTGGATCTCAACCGCCGGTGGCGCAACATTGGGATATTGCTCAATCGGCAGGCTGATGATCGACAGCGCACCCGCCATCATAATGATGATGGCAAGCACCCATGCAAAAATGGGGCGATCGATAAAGAACTTAGCCATGTATCAACGGCTCCTGTTATGACGATGATTTAGCAGACTGAGATTCCTGGGCTGCTTTAGCATCATCTGAGACCTCTTTTGGCGTAACCTGCGCACCCGCTTTCGCGCGCTGAATACCGACGGTAATCACGCGGTCGCCCTCTTTCAGACCATCGGTAACCAGCCATTTGTCACCAAACGCCTGATTTGCAGTGATCTTACGTACTTCTACTTTGTTATCTGCGCCAACAACCATCGCGCTGGCATCACCGGTTGGCGTACGGGTCACGCCGGTTTGCGGCACCAGCAGCGCGGTTGGGTTCACGCCTTCATCCAGACGCGCGCGCACAAACATACCCGGCAGCAGACGGTTATCCGGGTTCGGGAAGATAGCGCGCAGCGTAATCGAACCGGTGGTTTCATCGACGGTGACATCGGAAAATTCCAGTGTTCCCGACTGCTTGTAAGGGCTACCATCCTGCATCAGCAGCGTGACGTTAGCTTTACCATCGGTCTGTTTCAGCTGGCCCGCTTCGAGCTCGGCGCGCAGGCGCAGAAAATCGTCACTGGACTGCGTTACATCGACATACATAGGATCCAGCTGCTGCACGGTCGCGAGCGCGTTAGTCTGACCATTGGAGACCAGGGCACCTTCCGTCACAGAGGATTTGCCGATACGGCCGCTGATAGGCGACGTGACTTTGGTGTAGGCGAGGTTGATACGGGCAGTTTCAACGTTAGCCTGGGCAGCCTGTACGGCAGCCGCAGTCTGAGCCGCAGTGGCCGCTGCGTTGTCGTAATCCTGCTGACTGATATATTTGGTGCCGAGCAGTGGCTTATAACGTTTGATGGTGAGCTGCGCTACGCGGGCATTAGCCTGCGCCTGCGCTAAATCCCCTTTAGCACTGTCGTAAGCTGCCTGATAGGTGGCAGGATCGATCTGATAAAGCGACTGGCCCGCTTTAATATCACTGCCTTCAACAAAATTACGCTTCAGAATGATACCCGACACCTGAGGGCGGACTTCTGCTACGCGAAACGCGGAAGTGCGACCAGGCAGTTCAGTCGTGACCTTCAGGGGTTCAGCTTTTAATGTGACCACCCCGACTTCCGGCGGCTGTTGCTGCTGCTGGCCGGCTTGCTGAGATTTATCATCATCACATCCTGTTAACAAAAAGCTGCCTGAAAGCATCACGGCGGCCGCCAGAGGCGCTAACCCTCTGTTTTTATTCATAAATAAAACCTCTAGTGTCCGATATCAAATGATCAATGGATCACAAACCGATAAACCCATTGCTGCGTTAAAACACGGGTCATGCTATGGTACATACATTCACAAATGTATGTAAACTTGCCAGTTTGTAAAAACAGCTCCCTATGGCACGAAAAACCAAAGCGCAAGCACTTGAAACGCGTAATCAAATTCTTGATGCCGCATTAGCACACTTTTCTGAACAGGGTGTGGCCGCCACGTCGCTGGCTGATATCGCCGCAGCGGCTGGCGTCACGCGCGGTGCCATTTACTGGCACTTTAAAAATAAAGCCGATCTGTTACAGGAAATCTGGCTGCGCTGCGACGCCGGGCTGGACGATGTGGAACTTGAGTATCAGACAAAATATCCGGACGATCCACTTTCTGTAATGCGTTCGATGCTGATCTATATCCTTGACGCCACGGCAAAGGATGCGCAAAGACGCGCACTTATGGAGATTATCTTCCATAAATGTGAGTTTGTGGGCGAAATGTCAACGCTGGTGGCGATGCAGCAGGGCTTACTGCAGGCGTGTTATGACCGCATTGAAACCGTGCTGCGCAGCTGCATTGAAGCGAGACAGCTGCCCGGTGCGCTGAATACCCGTCAGGCGGCACTGCTGATGCGCGGCTATATCAATGGCATGATGGAGAGCTGGCTGTTTAATCCGCACAGTTTTGACCTGGCCGCGGAAGCGCCGCAGATCGTTGATGCGTTTCTCGATATGCTGCGGCTGAGCCCGACCCTGAGCGGGCGTTAATCTGCATGCGCGGCGGCCAGCTTCTGTTCATAGTCGCGCCGGACGATCGCCAGCGCGGCCAGCACCGTCGCGGGCGGCACCTGGTTCTCCTCCAGCAGCTGAATCAAATCGACCGCCAGCTTAATCTCATCCGGTGCGCTCTCAAGCGACATACTCTCTCCTAAATTCGTAGTTTTATTGCAACCAGCAGCATCAGCACTGCGCCCGCCAAAGCGGCAGCTACGCCGGCGATATGCAGCGTGCCGATTTCGCCATTCATAAAGTAGGTGGCAATATAGCCGCCAATCAGCGCGCCAATTGCGGCCAGTACCAGCCCGGGGATCATCCCGCCGGGCCTGCCGGGCAGCAGCAGGCGCCTGAGCCAGCCAGCGGCCAGGCCCGTTACTATCCAGATAATCAGCGTCACCGGTTCCTCCTTCTGCCTTATGCGTTGAGTATAGAAGTGCAGCGCTACGGCTGCGCGGCGGGCAGATCGAGCTGATAAAGCGCAGCGCGACAGCGGCTTAATCGCGCCTGCAGCTGCTCCACTTCCCGCATCAGCTGCTGCTGCACGCTCAGCGTTTCTGCCCGGGCAAGATGCGCCTCGCGCTGGCGCAGCATGGCGAGTAGCCGCGTCTCATACCCCTGATACTCAACACGCTTCTGCTGGCGGGTATCCCGCCGCGGCTGCTCCCGCCACGGCCGCAGCTGCTGGCTTTCGCATTCGCGCTGAAGTGCCGCCAGCTGATCCAGCACCCGCTGCGCCAGCCACTGCTGCTGCACGGCGCTGTGCTGTTTTTGCTGCAGATGGTGCAGATTTCGCTCCAGCTCCTGCAGATAGTCGCTCAGGCGGGTGCCTTTAGTATGAAACAGTGCGGCATCAAAGCGCGGCACTCTGCAGACGCCGTCCGGCTGCTGTGCTATGCGCTGGCGCAGCGTTTCAACGATTTTTTGCAGCCGCTCAGGCGCGGAAAGGAGAGGCATCACTTCGGTTCCATGTTAACGTAAGAGCATATTCAGTATTCAGGCATCTGGCATGCAGCGTTTTCTACTGTTGAGCCTTGGCTGGCTGGCGATAGTGCTGGGCACGCTGGGCATTGTATTACCTTTACTCCCGACAACGCCATTTGTGTTGCTGGCCGCCTGGTGTTTTGCCCGTTCATCGCCGCGCTTTCACCACTGGCTGCTGTGGCGCTCGCCTTTTGGCCGCTATCTGCGTCACTGGCAGCGTCATCGTGCCATGCCGCCAGGCGCTAAGGGGCGGGCAATAGTGCTGATTATCATCACCTTTGCGTTCTCGCTCTGGCTGGTAAAGCTGTTCTGGCTGCGTCTGCTGCTGCTGGTGTTATTAGCGATACTGCTGCTCTTTATGTGGCGTATCCCGGTAGTAGCAGAAGAGACAACGCAACATTAACCGCGTCAGGGTTGCATTTAGGCCGCTGTTTGCTTAGATTTGGGCATCTTCGTGCGTGGCTTCCCTCTGTGAAACGACTTCGCTTAACCCGGTCTCCGGGTATTGGCGCTGTTGAAGCTGCGCGTTTTAGATATTTTTCCAGGCGTAACCTTTATGACCGCAACTGCGCAGCAGCTTGAACTGATCAAAAACAGCATCAAAAGTATTCACGACTATCCGAAGCCGGGCATTCTGTTCCGCGACGTGACCAGCCTTATGGAGGATCCGCAGGCCTATGCGGCGGCGATCTCCATTCTGGTTGAGCGTTATCGTGACAAAGGCATCACCAAAGTGGTGGGTACAGAAGCGCGCGGCTTCCTGTTTGGTGCACCCGTAGCGCTGGGGCTGGGCGTAGGCTTTATACCGGTGCGTAAACCGGGCAAGCTGCCGCGTGAAACCTGGCAGGAGCGCTATGAGCTGGAGTACGGTACGGATGCGCTGGAGCTGCACAAAGACGCGATTAAACCCGGCGATATCGTGCTGGTCATCGACGATCTGCTGGCAACCGGCGGCACCATTGAGGCGACGGTAAAACTGATCCGCCGCGCGGGTGGCGAAGTCAACGATGCCGCTTTTGTCATTAATCTGTTCGATCTTAGCGGCGAAGCGCGCCTGACCGCGCTGGGCGTTAACTGCTACAGCCTCGTCAGCTTTCCCGGCCACTAAGGCCTGCTGCGCTCTGCCGTTTTGCGGAGCGCAGTGCTTATCCCATAGGTTACTCTGCCTGCGCCTGCCCGAGACGGGTATAGGCATATTTCGCTGTGGCTGGTAAACTACTGCCCAAATACACAGGGTTTGCGAAGCTGCATTTTTTCCCTTTTTCTGACGGTGGCTGCCGGCTGATTGCCGCGCTGCTGTGCCAACTCAATACAATCCAGTGACCACATCCACATGAGCTATCAGGTACTTGCGCGAAAATGGCGTCCCCAGGCCTTCGCAGACGTAGTGGGTCAGGAACATGTGCTGACTGCGCTCGCCAACGGGTTATCACTGGGACGTATTCATCATGCCTATCTTTTCTCCGGCACCCGCGGCGTAGGGAAAACTTCTATTGCCCGCCTGCTGGCGAAAGGGTTGAATTGCGAAACCGGTATTACCGCTACGCCCTGTGGCAAGTGCGACAACTGCCGGGAAATTGAGCAGGGCCGCTTTGTTGACTTAATCGAGATCGATGCGGCTTCCCGTACCAAAGTGGAAGATACGCGCGATCTGCTGGATAACGTGCAGTACGCGCCAGCGCGCGGTCGCTTCAAGGTCTATCTGATTGATGAAGTACATATGCTGTCGCGCCACAGCTTTAATGCCCTGCTGAAAACGCTGGAAGAGCCGCCGTCCCACGTTAAGTTTTTGCTGGCCACCACCGATCCGCAGAAGCTGCCGATCACTATCCTGTCGCGCTGCCTGCAGTTCCATCTGAAAGCGCTGGACGTTGAACAGATTCAGCAGCAGCTGAGCTATGTGCTGGAGCAGGAGCAGATTGCCGCGGAGCCACGTGCGCTGCATCTGCTGGCGCGCGCTGCCGATGGCAGTATGCGTGATGCGCTGAGCCTGACCGATCAGGCGATCGCCAGCGGGCAGGGCAGCGTCACGCGCGATACCGTCGCGCAGATGCTCGGCACGCTGGATGATGAACAGCCGCTGGCGCTGATTGAAGCGCTGGTGGAGGGCAGCGGCGAACGGGTAATGGCGCGCCTGAATCAGGCCGCTTCGCGCGGAGTAGAGTGGGAAGCGCTGCTGGTTGAGATGCTGCGGCTGCTGCATCGCATCGCAATGGTGCAGCTGCTGCCTGGCTCTCTCAATGATGAAGAGTTTAGTGAAGCGCAGCGCCTGCGTGAGCTGGCGCGTACCCTGCCGCCCGCTGACGTGCAGCTCTACTATCAGACGCTGCTGATGGGACGCAAAGATCTGCCGCTGGCACCCGATCGGCGCCTGGGTGTGGAAATGACGCTGCTGCGCGCGCTGGCTTTCCATCCACAGGCTACACTTGCTGAACCGGTGGCGCGTCCGTCGCTGGCACCGCAGGCGGCACCGCAGGTACCTGCCGCCGCCCCGGCTGAGCAGCCCGCTGCGGCTACACAACCGCAGATGGCACCGGCTACGCAACCGCAGATGGCGCCGCCCGCTGCGCCGGCTCCGGCAGAACCGCAGGCTCCGCCTGCCGGCAATCTGCCGGACACCACCAGTCAGCTGCTGCAGGCGCGTACGCAACTGCTGCGTCAGGGGGCAGGTAAAGTAAAAAAGAGTGAGCCGGCAGCGCGTCCCGCGCGGCCGGCAAATCAGGCGCTGGAGCGTCTGGCTACGGTGACGGAGCGCGTTCAGCAGCGTGCACCCGAAACCGCAAGCGCGCCGGTAAAACCGGAGGCGTACCGCTGGAAAGCACAGCAGCAGAGTGAGGAGAAAGCGGAGCCGGTCGCAACGCCAAAAGCCTTGCGTTCAGCGCTGGAGCATGAGAAAACGCCGGAGCTGGCTGCGCGGCTGGCCGAGGAAGCACAGCTGCGTGATGCCTGGACCGCTGAAATTGCCCGGCTGACGCTGCCAAAGCTGGTGCAGCAGGTGGCGCTCAACGCGTGGAAAGAGCAGCATGAACAGAGCGTGACGCTGCATCTGCGCAGCAGCCAGCGACACCTCAATTCTGCGGCAGCCCGGCAGGCCATTCAGGCTGCGCTAAGCCAGGCGGCGGGTCAGGAAGTTGAACTGACCATCGTGGAAGATGATAATCCGGCGGTGCTGACGCCGCTGGAGTGGCGACAGGCCATCTATGAAGAGAAGCTGGCGCAGGCGCGCCAGTCGCTCGCAAGTGATACCCACATTCAGATGTTGCAGCAGTTCTTTGATGCCGATCTGGATGAAGAGAGTATCCGACCCGTATGATCACGCTGTCGCGCAGAGGTTGCGCGCAGCCCCAGCAGAGAGAGAAAACTATGTTTGGTAAAGGCGGATTGGGCAACCTGATGAAACAGGCCCAGCAGATGCAGGATAAAATGGCCAAGGTTCAGGAAGAGATCGCCGCGCTGGAAGTTACGGGCGAATCGGGTGCGGGTCTGGTTAAAGTAACCATCAACGGCGCGCACAACTGCCGTCGCGTGGAAGTCGATCCCAGCCTGCTGGAAGATGACAAAGATATGCTGGAAGATTTGATTGCTGCAGCCTTTAACGATGCGGCGCGTCGCATCGATGAGACGCAGAAAGAGAAGATGGCTTCTGTCTCTTCCGGTATGCAGCTGCCGCCTGGCTTCAAGATGCCGTTCTGATGCAGACCAGCCCACTGCTTGAAACCTTAATGGAGTCACTGCGCTGTCTGCCGGGTGTAGGCCCTAAGTCAGCGCAGCGCATGGCGTTTCACCTGTTGCAACGCGATCGCAGCGGTGGCATGCGTCTGGCTCAGGCGCTGACGCGCGCGATGTCGGAAATCGGCCACTGTGCCGATTGCCGTACCTTCACCGAACAGGAGATCTGCACCATCTGCGCTAACGCCCGTCGGCAGCAGAACGGGCAGATTTGCGTGGTGGAAAGCCCGGCAGATATTCACGCCATTGAGCAGACCGGCCAGTTTGGCGGACGCTACTTTGTGCTGATGGGACATCTGTCGCCGCTGGATGGGATTGGTCCGCAGGATATCGGGCTCGATCGCCTGGAGCAGCGTCTGGAACATGAGACGCTGCAGGAGGTGATCCTGGCGACCAACCCCACGGTAGAGGGTGAAGCGACCGCCAACTATATCGCTGAGCTGTGCGGTCAGTATGGCGTTGACGCCAGCCGTATTGCACACGGTGTGCCGGTAGGTGGTGAGCTGGAGATGGTTGATGGCACCACGCTGTCGCACTCTCTTGCCGGGCGTCATAAGATTAAATTCTAAGCACTCGCCGGTTTCATTCACTGAAACCGGCTTGAAAATTTTCCCGCCATCCCCATCTCTTCCTCAACGTTCGATCAACCCCGATTCTGTTGAGGTAGCAATGACCATGAAAGGACAAGAGACGCGTGGCTTCCAGTCAGAGGTAAAACAACTTCTGCACCTGATGATCCATTCCCTCTATTCAAATAAAGAGATTTTCCTGCGTGAACTGATCTCCAACGCCTCTGATGCCGCTGATAAGCTGCGCTTCCGCGCGCTTTCCACTCCGGATCTCTATGAAGGCGACGGCGAGCTGCGCGTGCGTATCTCGGTCGACAAGGAGAAACGGACGCTGACGCTGAGCGACAACGGTATCGGTATGCGTCGCGATGAGGTAATTGAAAACCTCGGTACTATCGCTAAATCAGGCACCAAAGCGTTCCTGGAGTCTATGGGCTCTGACCAGGCGAAAGACAGCCAGCTGATTGGCCAGTTTGGTGTGGGTTTCTACTCCGCCTTTATCGTTGCTGACAAAGTGACCGTGCGCACCCGCGCTGCCGGCGCACAGGCCAGCGAGGGCGTGTTCTGGGAGTCAGAAGGCGAGGGCGAATATACCCTGGCAGAAATCGAAAAAGCCGATCGCGGTACCGAGATCACGCTGCATTTCCGCGCAGGGGAAGATGATTTCCTTGACGCCTGGCGCGTGCGTAACGTCATCAGCAAATATTCCGATCACATCGCACTGCCGGTAGAGATCGAAACCAAAGATGAAGAGAACGACACCGTAACCTGGGAGAAGGTCAACAAAGCCCAGGCGCTGTGGACGCGTAATAAAGCGGAGATCAGCGACGACGAGTACAACGAGTTCTACAAGCACATTGCACATGACTTCAGCGATCCGGCTATCTGGAGCCATAATCGCGTGGAAGGCAAGCAGGAGTACACCAGCCTGCTCTACATCCCGCAGCGTGCTCCGTTCGATATGTGGAACCGCGACAGCAAGCATGGCCTCAAGCTTTATGTACAGCGCGTGTTTATTATGGATGACGCTGAGCAATTCATGCCGAACTACCTGCGCTTTGTGCGCGGTCTGATTGACTCTAACGATCTGCCGCTTAACGTCTCACGTGAAATTCTGCAGGACAGCCGTGTCACCCAGAGCCTGCGCGCCGCGCTGACTAAGCGCAGCCTGCAGATGCTGGAAAAACTGGCAAAAGATGATGCAGAGAAGTATCAGCAGTTCTGGAAAGAGTTTGGTCTGGTACTGAAAGAGGGACCGGCAGAAGATAGCGCCAATCAGCAGGCGATTGCTAAACTGCTGCGTTTTGCCACCACGCAGAGCGAAGGCAGCGAGCAGAGCGTATCGCTGGATGACTACCTGAGCCGCATGGTTGAAGGTCAGGAGAAGATCTACTACATCACGGCGGACAGCTATGCCGCGGCGAAAAGCAGCCCGCATCTGGAGCTGTTCCGCAAAAAAGGCATTGAGGTACTGCTGCTCTCCGATCGTATCGATGAGTGGATGATGAGTTATCTCACCGAGTTCGAAGGTAAAACGTTCCAGTCAGTAAGCAAAGCTGATGAGTCGCTGAGCAAGCTGGCGGATGAAGAGACCGAAGAGCAGAAAGAAGCGGAAAAAGCGCTGGAGCCGTTTGTTGAGCGCGTGAAAACGCTGCTGGGCGAGCGCGTTAAAGAGGTGCGACTGACGCATCGTCTGACCGATACGCCTGCTATCGTCACCACTGATGCTAACGAAATGACCACCCAGATGGCGAAGCTGTTTGCCGCCGCCGGTCAGGATGTTCCGGAAGTGAAATATATCTTTGAGATCAATCCGGAGCATGGCCTGGTGAAACGCGTAGCGGATACCCAGGATGAGGCGCGCTTTGCCGAATGGGTGGAACTGCTGCTGGATCAGGCGCTGCTGGCTGAGCGCGGTACGCTGGACGATCCTAACCAGTTTATCCGCCGCATGAACCAGCTGCTGACGGCGTAACGCCGCACAGCGCGAAGCGAATAAAACAGCTAAGGGCGCCATTAATGGCGCCCTTTTTTATGGCGTCAGCACTGCGCCTGCTCGCTGAGCCATGCGCGAAACAGACGGATCTCTGCATTCTGCTCGCGCGAGCGTTTGGCCATCATCCAGGTCGCGCGATCGATGCGCACAAAGCCCAGCGGCGCAATCAGCGCGCCCGCTTCCAGCTCCTGCTGCACCAGCAGTCGCGGGGCCATCATGATCCCCAGACCGCTTCTGGCGGCCTGAATAGCCAGCATCAGATTATCAAAGTGTTTGCCACGCCAGAAATCACCGCGTGCGCCGCTGTTTTTTGCCCACTCAGCCCAGGCGTGCAGCCGGGTATCCGCATGCAGCAGCGGCAGCGTTTGCAGATCGCGCGCGCTCTGCAGGCGTTCGGCGTAGTGGGGCGCACAGAGCGGCCCAATCGCGTCATCGCTGATAAGCGTGGCTTCAATATCATCATCGGGCTGCTGCTCATAACTCAGGATCAGCACATCGGTGTGTTCACTGCGCAGCTGATCGATCTCAACCAGTGACTGAAACTGCACGTCGATATCCGGGTAGCGCTGATAGAAACTGCTGATACGCGGGATCAGCCACTGAGAGAGAAAGCTGGGCGCACAGGAAACAGAGAGGTGATGCCGCATACCGTTACGTATGCTTTCGCAGCTGGTGGCGAGTTCGCTGAACGCTTTCTGACAGCTGACCAGCAGGCGTTCGCCATGCGAGGTGAGTTTGACGCGTCCGTTAGTGCGTACAAACAGCGGTTTGCCCATCCAGCTCTCCAGCTGGCGCACCTGATGGCTGACGGCGCTGTGGGTGACATGCAGGGTTTCCGCTGCCGTACTGAAACTGCTGTGCAGCGCTGCCTGATGAAAATAGCGCAGCGCCCGTAGTGACGGAAGCGCGGTCATACTCGTCCCTTGTGTAAAAACCTAACAGGGATTGTCAGTTTATATCATTTTAATGTCCAGCCGCATTGCCCTAACCTTTGCTCCAGATTCTGGCAGGTTGACGGGATGGGCTGGCTATGTATCAGCCACGCGTTTTATCTGCCGGAAAGCACCACTTCGCAGCTAATACAGGGAAACGTTACGCGATGGCCTCACAAAACGCCTCTGCCAGTGCGGCGATATGCGATCGGCTGCGCAGCCAGCTATCCCGCTACTACCGGCTGGAAAATTACGATCTCTTCTTTGCGCCCACGCTGCATATTGCGCGGGTGGTGCTCTCGCAGCTTTTTTTACGCCAGGAGCAGGCGCGTAATCAGACACGCTACGCCTCGCACCATCCGGTCAGCGAGCTGAGCGTGCTGCCCGCCGTCCCGATGATGGCGGGAAATATCGCCCTGATAGAGCATGTGGATCTGGCGGAAGGGCGGGTGCGCTCGCTCGACGCCTGCCAGAGTCAGGGCGTGACCGACGCTTCCGGGTCGTTTGCCAGCGCGCTGCACAAAACGCTGATTGCCGGCTCCCATCTGTTTGTCGCACACCTGAACCACCACGCAGCGCTGAGCGACGATCTGGTACTGATTGCGCTGCGCACGACAAAATTCAGCACGCTGGTGCGCAGCGAACTGCGGCTGATAGAGCAGGGGCTGGCGCTGGGAAGCGCGCCGCAGCAGGCGCTGACGATGATGGAGAGCGCTGAGTGGAAGCCGTTTAATATCGCCATGGTTGACCGATTTGCGCTCGAAACGCCGCTACCGCTCGCCTCACTGCAGCAGCCCGGTTTGCCATTTGCCCTGATTGATCTGCCGCCGGCGCTGCATAATGTTACCCTGCCGCCGGAGATCCGGCGGCTGCCCGGACGTTTGCTGATCCCGGCCAGCCTGCGCGGCAGCGGCAGCAAACATACAAACGTCACCGCGACGCTGAAAAAGCAGCTGAAAGCGTTGTTGCTGCGTAGCCTGAATTCCTAAAATCAATCCCTCAGCTGGCGCTTCATCCCAAAGCAGGTCACAGTAGGCGGGCCAGTGATAGCGTGCCCGTTGCCTTGTGGCTGGCGGGTCATAATGGTATGTTCTTGGCCTTCATAGATTGATCAATGCGATTCGCAAGGGGAATTACGCAATGCGTATTATTCTGCTCGGGGCACCGGGCGCAGGTAAAGGCACTCAGGCTCAGTATATTATGGAGAACTACGGTATTCCGCAGATCTCTACCGGTGACATGCTGCGCGCCGCAGTAAAAGCAGGCACCGAACTGGGCCAGCAGGCGAAAGCCATCATGGATGCCGGTAAACTGGTGACTGATGAACTGGTGATTGCGCTGGTTAAAGAGCGTATCGCGCAGGAAGACTGCAAAAACGGCTTCCTGCTCGATGGCTTCCCACGCACCATCCCGCAGGCTGACGCCATGAAAGAAGCGGGCATCAAAGTCGATTACGTGCTGGAATTTGCTGTGCCGGACGAGCTGATCGTCGATCGCATTGTGGGCCGTCGCGTGCACGCGCCTTCTGGCCGCGTGTACCACATCAAAAACAATCCACCAAAAGTGGAAGGTAAAGATGATGTGACCGGTGAAGAGCTGACCACGCGCAAAGACGATCAGGAAGAGACCGTGCGTAAGCGTCTGGTTGAGTATCATGAGCTGACAGCGCCCCTGATTGCTTATTACAGCAAAGAAGCGGAAGCGGGTAACACCGCCTATCACAAAATTGACGGCACCCGCCCGGTGGCTGACGTCAGTGAAGAACTGCGCCGTATCCTCGGCTAAGTACCAAAAGGGCCGGATGCCTGGCCCTTTTACAGCAATTGCTTTTCCCGCCCGTGATTTCCGCTACAATTTCCCCCGATTCACCACTCTTCGTTGCGATATCAAGGAAACAGAATGAGGCAAGATAAGCCCGGTGTTCTGCTGGTTAACTTAGGCACACCTGAAGCACCTACCACCCCGGCGGTGAAACGCTATCTGAAGCAGTTCCTCGGCGATCCGCGCGTGGTTGATACGCCGCGCTGGCTATGGTGGCCCATCCTTAATTTTATTATTCTGCCGTTTCGTTCGCCGCGCGTGTCGAAACTCTACGCCTCCGTCTGGATGGAAGAGGGATCGCCGCTGATGGTATTCAGCAAGCGGCAGCGTGCCGCGCTGGCGCAGCGCGTGGACATGCCGGTCGAGCTGGGCATGAGCTATGGTCAGCCGAGCCTGGACGGAGCGGTACATCGCCTGCTGGATCAGGGCGTCACGCACCTGATTGTGCTGCCGCTCTATCCGCAGTTCTCCTGCTCTACCGTTGCCGCCGTGTGGGATGGCCTGGCCAGCAGCTTTAAACCGCTGCGCTCGCTGCCGCAGGTCTCCTTTATTCGCGACTATGCTGAGCATCCGGCTTACATTGCCGCGCTGAAAGCCTCCGTTGAGCGCTCATTTGCCCGCCACGGCGAGCCGGATCTGCTGGTGCTCTCTTACCACGGCATTCCGCAGCGTTTCGCCAATGAAGGCGATGATTATCCGCAGCGCTGTAAAGATACCACCGCCGCACTGGCGGCGGCGCTGAATATCGCCCCTGAAAAAATCATGATGACCTTTCAGTCGCGCTTCGGGCGTGAGCCGTGGCTGATGCCTTACACCGATGAGACCATGAAAAGTCTGCCGGCCAAAGGCATTAAGCACGTGCAGGTCATGAGCCCCGGCTTTGCGGCGGACTGTCTGGAAACGCTGGAGGAAATCAGCGGTGAAAACTGCGAAATTTTCCTGCATGCAGGCGGCGAAAAATTTGAATATATTCCCGCGCTTAACGCTGATGACGAGCACATTGAGATGATGGTACAGCTGGTCAACGCGCGCCGCTAAGCGCATCAGGCAGAGAGTATGATATGCTTCTCTGCCTGATTTTCCCTGATGACTGCTTTTCATGAAATTTCCCGGCAAACGTAAATCCAAACACTATTTTCCCGTCAACGCGCGCGATCCGCTGCTGCAGGCTATTCAGCAGGAGCAGGAGGAGGGCAGCTGGGTGGTGGGTATCGACCAGACGCTGGTGGATATCGAAGCCAAAGTTGATGACGCGTTCCTGCAGCGCTACGGCCTGAGTGCCGGGCATTCGCTGGTGATTGACGACGCGACGGCGGAAGCGCTCTATAACGAGTTGATGCGCGAGCAGCTGATCAGCCACCAGTTTGCCGGCGGCACCATTGGCAACACGTTGCACAACTACTCGGTGCTGGCTGACGATCGTTCCGTGCTGCTGGGCGTCATGTGCAATAACATCCAGATTGGCGGCTACGCCTATCGCTATCTCTGCAACACCTCCAGCCGTATGGATCTGAACTTCCTGCAGGGCGTGGACGGCGCGATTGGCCGCTGCTTTACCCTGATTGGCGAGCACGGTGAACGGACCTTCGCGATCAGTCCGGGGCTGATGAACCGGCTGCAGGCGGAGAGTATCCCGGAAGAGGTGATTGCCGGGGCGTCAGCGCTGGTGCTGACCTCCTATCTGGTACGCTGCCAGCCTGGTGAACCGATGCCGGACGCCACGCTGCGCGCCATTGCGTATGCGAAAAAGCATAATGTGCCGGTGGTGTTAACGCTGGGTACAAAATATGTCATTCAGGATAACCCGCAGTTCTGGCGTGATTTCCTGCGCGATCACGTCTCTATTGTCGCGATGAACGAAGAAGAAGCGTTTGCGCTGACCGGTGAACAGGATCCGCTGCTGGCAGCTGATATGGCGCTGGAGTGGGTCGATCTGGTGCTCTGCACCGCCGGTCCGACCGGGCTCTACATGGCGGGCTTCACTGAAGATGAATTTAAGCGCAAAACGAATCACCCGCTGCTGCCGGGCGCGATTGCGGAATTCAACCAGTATGAGTTCAGCCGGGCGATGCGCCAGCAGGATTGTCAGCAGCCGCTGCGCATCTTCTCGCATATCGCGCCTTACATGGGCGGACCGGAAAAGATCATGAATACCAACGGGGCAGGGGACGGGGCGCTGGCAGCGCTGCTGCACGATATCACGGCGAACAACTTCCATCGCCTCAAAGTCCCCAACTCCAGCAAACATGCGCGTGAATATCTGACCTACTCCTCGCTGGCGCAGGTGTGCAAATATGCTAACCGCGTGAGTTATCAGGTGCTGAACCAGCATTCACCGCGCCTGACGCGCGGCCTGCCGGAGCGGGAAGATAGCCTGGAAGAGTCTTACTGGGACAGATAAGCGCGCAGTAAAAAGGGGCGCATCAGTGCGCCCCTGCAGTCAGCGATCCCCGATCAAATCGGGCATTCGCGGGAGATCGGCTCAACGGCGATCTCCTTTTTCAGCACATTGAGCATGCTGCTGGCAATTTCACGCTCGCCCATCACGACCTGATTAGCGCCGCGATCCATAATATAGGCGACTTCGTCGTCATAGTGCGCACGGGCGATAATCTCAATATCCTTGCGCTTCTCACGTGCGGCCACTACCACTTCACCCGCTTCATAGCCATTCGGAATGGTCAGCAGCAGCCAGCGGGCGCAGTCAAGCCGTGCCAGCTCCATGGTCTCTGCGCGTGCTGCATTGCCCAGCACCGCTCTGATACCCTGTTCACGCAGCGCTTCAACGCGCGGGCGGGAGTTTTCCACCACCACCAGCGGGATATCTGCTTCCAGCAGCTGCTGCCCCAGCAGGCTGCCGACGCGTCCATAACCCACAATCACCGCGTGATTACAGATATCTACCGGGATCTGTTTCTCTTCCGCCATCGCCTCTTCCAGCGTCTGCTCCTCAGCGGTTTCAGTTTTATCCAGATAGCGCTCCAGCAGCGAGAAGAGGATAGGATTCAGCATAATGGAGAGAATAGCCGCCGCCAGCACCAGGTTGCGCCCCTCTTCGCTGAGCAGATCGAGTGAAATGCCGAGGCCGGCGAGAATAAAGGCAAACTCACCAATCTGCGCCAGACTGACCGAAATGGTCAGGGCGGTACGGCGTGAGTGCCCCAGCAGAGTGACCAGCGCCCAGGCGGCGATTGATTTACCCAGCACCACGATTGCGAGCGCGCCCAGTACCGCCAGCGGCTGTTCAATCAGGATCATCGGGTTAAACAGCATGCCGACCGATACAAAGAACAGTACGGCAAAGGCGTCGCGCAGTGGGAGCGTGTCGCGCGCCGCGCGGTGGCTCAGCTCAGATTCGTTCAGCACCATGCCGGCGAAGAAGGCGCCAAGGGCAAAGGAGACATCAAAGAACTCTACGGCACCAAAGGCGATACCGAGCGCCAGCGCCAGCACCGATAGAGTAAAGAGTTCACGCGAGCCGGTAGCCGCGCTTTTTGCCAGGATCCACGGGATAACGCGGCGGCCTACCACCATCATCAGCACCATAAAGGCGGCCACTTTACCGATGGTCAGCAGCAGATCCCATGCCAGCAGGGTCGGACTGGCGTTACCCTGTTCCAGCATGCCGGCGATGGCAGGCAGCAGCACCAGCGTCAGCACCATCACCAGGTCTTCCACAATCAGCCAGCCGATCGCAATCTGGCCGCGCTGGCTGTCAATCAGCTGTCGCTCCTCCAGCGCCCGCAGCAGCACTACGGTACTGGCCGTAGAGAGGCACAGGCCAAACACCAGGCCAGTCATCCATGACCAGCCCATGGTCCAGGAGAGCCCCATTCCCAGCAGCGTCGCCACCGCGATTTGCGCCACGGCGCCGGGAATGGCGATCGACTTTACCGCCATCAGATCTTTCAGTGAGAAGTGCAGTCCGACGCCAAACATCAGCAGAATGACGCCCAGCTCTGCCAGTTCAGGTGCCAGATTCGTATCCGCAACAAAGCCTGGCGTAAAAGGGCCCGCAACCACGCCGGCAACCAGATAGCCTACCAGCGGAGAGATGCGCAGGCGATTGGCCAGCATGCCAAGGAGAAACGCGAGGACCAGGCCCCCGACAATAGTGGTGATCAACGGTGTGGTGTGATGCATGCCTGTCTCCTTGTGTGCAAATGTGTCCGCTTGTAACAATCAAGTGTAATGCAAATCCTGCTGCAGCGTTTAGACATTTGCGGGATGAAAGCTGAATAAACTGAAAAAATGCGATAAAAAACGTGCCGAAGCGCTATTTTCAGCAGTTATCCTGGCGTGCAGGTAGTGATAATGCATTACAGCAGCGTTAAAAAGCGCAGCATCCCCCGACGGGCCCAGCCGGCGAGAGCAGATGAAAATAGCTGCGGGTACTGC
This sequence comes from Pantoea sp. RIT413, assembly GCF_003057675.2. Classification (NCBI taxonomy): domain Bacteria; kingdom Pseudomonadati; phylum Pseudomonadota; class Gammaproteobacteria; order Enterobacterales; family Erwiniaceae; genus Pantoea; species Pantoea sp. RIT413. The sequence continues at coordinate 243,445 of NZ_QBJB02000003.1, read as the reverse complement.
CTTTCAGCTTGAGTTAAGCAGGGAACTGTGCGACACAGAGGGCAGAAATCTGTCAGGTCCACGATGCAGTGGAAAAAAACGAACAAGGAGAGCGTTGTGTTGTTACTTACCCCGAAAAAGCGCTGGCTGGCGCTGCTGGTTTTGCTGGTGCCGATGCTGGCGCAGGCGTGGCAAACCGATCGCAGCTATCGCTTCAGCATCCTGCATACCAACGATCATCATGGCCATTTCTGGAGTAACGCGCAGGGTGAGTATGGGCTGGCAGCACAAAAGAGCCTGATGGACCAGCAGCGTTATGATGTCCAGGCGCGCGGAGGGGGTGCGCTCATCCTCTCCGCCGGGGATATCAATACCGGCGTGCCGGAGTCAGATGTGCTGAACGCAGAGCCTGACATTCGCGGCATGAATCTGGTGGGTTATGACGCTATGGCGCTGGGAAACCACGAATTTGACAAGCCTCTGAGCGTGCTGGAACAGCAGAAAAAGTGGGCGCGTTTTCCCTTTCTCGCGGCGAATATCTATCAAAAAGGCAGCGATCGGCGGCTGTTTTCGCCCTGGGCCATATTTAACCGTATGGGCCTGAAAATAGCGGTTATCGGGCTGACCACTACGGATACGCTGCGTATTACCAACCCGGAAAATGTCGCAGAGCTTGAGATCCGCGATCCGGTCAAAGAGACGCTGAAAGCGGTAGCGGAGCTGCGCGCCACGGAAAAGCCTGATGTGATCATCGCGCTGACGCATATGGGACATTATGACGACGGTCAGCACGGCAGTAACGCACCGGGCGACGTTGAGCTGGCGCGCAGCCTGCCGCCCGGCACCCTGAGTGTTATCGTAGGCGGTCACTCGCACGATGCCGTCTGTATGGCGCAGGCTAACCGCAGCGTGCCGGATTATCAGCCAGGCCAGCCCTGCCAGCCCGATCGGCAGAATGGCGTCTGGATCATGCAGGCTAAAGAGTGGGGCAAATATGTGGGTCGCGGCGATTTTACCTTTCGCAACGGTGAGCTGACGCTGGAAAATTATCAGCTCATCCCGGTTAACCTGAAGCATAAAGTCACCAACCAGGATGGCAGCGAAACCTGGCTGCCTTATCAGGAGCCGATTGTACCCAATACCGCGATGATGAAGCTGCTGACCCCTTTCCAGCTGCGCGCCGGTAAACAGCTGGATGTCGCCGTTGGCCGCAGTGACGGGCTGTTTGTCGGCGAGCGCAATAAAGTCCGCTTTGAGCAGACCAATCTGGCGCAGCTGATCCTGCGAGCGCAGATCGCCGCGACCAAAGCGGATGTGGCGGTGATCAGCGGCGGCGGCATCCGCACATCGCTTCCGGCAGGCGAGCTGCGCCTGCGCGATCTGCTGCAGGTGCAGCCGTTTGGCAATCAGGTGGTGTCGGTCACGCTGAGCGGTGAGGAACTGCAGGCATATCTTGCCCGCATCGCCAATATCAAAGCTAACTCCGGCGGCTTTGCGCAGCTGGCCGGCGTCAGCCTGGTGGCCGACGGCACCTCAGTGAGTGATGTCAAAATCAACGGTAAGCCGCTGGAGAAGACAAAAACCTATCGTCTCGCCACTAACAGCTTTAACGCCAGCGGCGGCGACGGCTATCCGCCGCTGACGGCGCGCGCGGGCTACCGCAACAGCGGTCTGCGCGATGCTGACGTGCTGCGCGACTATATTACTCAGCATTCGCCGCTAAAAATCGCTGATTTTGTGCCGCCAGCCGTCGTGCATCTGACTGACGAGCAGGTACGCGAGCGTGACAAGGCGCTGGAAAAGCAGCGCAAGCGCAGCTATCCGCGTATGTTCCTGGCATGGATCTGGCCGCGCGCGGCGCAGGATTAAGCGTAACCGGCGCGCTGCTTCCGGCCGGAGGCAGCGCGCGCCCGGCATCAGGCGCGGCAGGATGGCTGCGCAAACCAGCGCAGGCGCAGCTTATCCCAGACCCAGTTGTAAACCATGGTGTAGGGCAGGAAAAACAGAAAGAATCCCACCTCCACTAAAAAGGCGTTAAGCAGCGAAATATGCAACATGCCGGCGGCGATCGGCAGGCCTATCAGGATAAATCCCCCTTCAAAACAGAGCGCATGCAGGGCACGCAGCCCCAGCCCGCGCTTCTGATGCGGCGGCCAGATGCGATCGAACAGGGTGTTATAGATCATGTTCCACAGCATCGCGACGGTAGAAAGGGCAATCGCCAGCGTGCCCATCTGGAACAGCGGCTTGTCCATAATCCATGCTGCCAGCGGCGCGATAGTCACAATCGCCAGGCCCTCAAAGCCCACGGCGTGCAGAATGCGTTCTTTCAGCGAACGGGTACGCATAAATACCTCCGGTTACGTAATAACGCGCATTTTCGCACTGCATGCATCTGAGATAAAATGAGTGTCTATCGAAAAAAACGATGGTAAACCATGAAATACTCTCCGGAATCCCTTGAGGCATTTGTCCAGACTGTTGCGAGCGGCTCTTTCTCTGCTGCTGCCCGCGCACTGGCAAAAAGCCAGTCCACCGTCAGTGCTGCCATCGCTAACCTTGAAATCGATCTAGGCTTTGCGCTGTTTGACCGCCGCGGCCGTCAGCCGGTGCTGACACCGCAGGGTGAACGCGCGCTGGCTCAGGTGCAGCAGATCCTGGCCGCCAGTCAGCGGCTGGATGAACTGGCGCTGCGTCTGTCGCAGGGTGTTGAGCCGCGCCTGAGTCTGGCCATTTCCGATTTCTGGCAGGCCGATCACCATGAACATCTGCTGACGCGGTTTGATGCCCGCTACCCCGATATCGACTTTGAATGCATGATTGCAGAGGATGAGGATGTACTGGATCTGCTGCAGGCGGGGCGGGTGCACCTGGGCGTGGTCCGCACTCAGCCTGCGCTGCCGCCCGATCTGGCGGTAGCCCGGCTGCAGGTGGAGGCGCAGATGGCGATCTTTCTGCATCAGGATCACGCGCTGTCGCAGCTGGCTCAGGTGAGTGAGGCGCAGCTCAGCGAGCTGCGGCAGCTGCGGCTGAACACCTGGGTACAGACGCGCGGACCGCTGCCGGCGGCGGGGCGAACCTGGTCAGCGCCGACGTATCTGCTGCTGCTGGAGATGGCGGAGCAGGGGTTTGGCTGGAGCGTACTGCCGCGCTGGCTGGTGGATCAGTTTGGTCATCAGGTCCTGAAAGAGCTATGCGTTCCCGGCTGGCCGCAGCATATTGCGGTAGATGTGGTCTGGTCGCGACGTAATCCGCCCGGCCCGGCCGGGCGCTGGATGATCGATCAGCTTTGCGCGCAGCAGCCCGATTAATCGCAGCGTGCCACGTCGGCCAGTGTGGCATTCAGCAGCCGCGCCAGATCCTCTGCAGCCAGTTCAATGTCGAGGCCGCGTTTACCGCCAGAGATAAATATGGTGGCAAACTCTGCGGCCTGCCGATCGATTACCGTTGGCAGGCGCTTTTTCTGGCCCAGCGGACTGATGCCGCCCAGCAGGTAGCCGGTGACGCGCTGCGCCAGCTGCGGATCGGCCATCTCTGCTCGCTTTGCGCCCAGCGCTTTCGCCACTTTTTTTAGATCAAGCTGGGATGCAACCGGCGTAACCGCCACCGCCAGCGCTTTCGCATCGCCGTTCAGCGCGACCAGCAGCGTTTTAAACACCTGGCGCGCATCAAGGTTGAGCTTGCGCACCGCTTCATCGCCAAAATGCGTTTCATGGCTGTCATGCTCATAGGGGTGCAGCGTAAACGCCACGCCGTTTTTTTCCAGAAGTTTGACTGCAGGGGTCATCATTAATCCTTACGACAAAAATTCTTCTCAAAGATTGCGCTAATAACAGTGGCGAAAATCTGAACTTTGCGCGAGAATTGTCCCGCGCCACTCACCCTGGCGATAACCAAAATCATAAACAAATTCCTCTTTGACAGGTCGATAGTGATATCGGCCTTCTTTTTTTGTCTTATCCTTCGGCCACTCCTGAGCAGCGCAGGTGTCGCGTTACGGCTGCTTCTGTTTTAGCAGGCCGGGCAGATTATCATCGCCATAGAGATGCAGCGCGCCGACGGCCACCAGATAGCGACCCGATGGCAGCGCCAGCAGCTGTTCGCGCCATTGCTGGTTACGGTTACGCATCAGCGTATCGCTCAGCTCGCTGCCAAAGGTCGCGGGCAGCGCTACCGGCTGCTGCGCGGGCGGCGCTTCAAGCCACCAGCTGATCATCGTCTGCAGCAGCCGCGCATTGGTATGCCAGTGCTCAAGCGTATCCACCAGCAGCGCCCGACCCTCCTGCGGCAGGGATTTCAGCAGCGCGATCTGCGTCTCCGGCCCTTCCAGCTCAATGATCGGCTTGCCCGCTGCCTTTGCGGCCTGCAGCAGCTGATAATCGATACCATACTCCGGACGCAGTCCGAGCCGCTGCGCCTGGTGCGCCTGCAGCATCAGCGCTATCTGCCAGCAGGGCAGGGTATCAAAGAGATCACTCTCCAGCCCCAGATCCTGACAGAGCGTCTGCAGCCGCGTCAGCGTGGCGCTCTCCAGCCGGGTGTGCAGCGGCGGCAAATCTGCGGTATCCGCAAAAGGAGAGCCGCCGCGCGTGATGTCCGCTTCAACAATCAGCGCATCCGCTTTCTGCAGCTGACGCAGCAGGCCGGCTGGCAGAGGCTGCATGTTGCGTGTGCCCATATGGATACTGCCGGTCAGATGCAGCAGCCGGTCGCCCAGACGCATATCCATTGCCGGCCAGCGGTAGGCAGACGGAAAAAGCGCGGCGATCCGCTGCCAGAGACGTTGCCAGATAGGGCTGTTCATGTCCGCTCCTGTTACGGTTAAACCGTCATGCTAACGATTTATTTCGGCTAAAAACAGCGCGCTGGCTGCTATTACCGGTCGGGCGGAGTGAAACGCAGCAGGCGGTTTGCATTGCTGACGACGGTGATGGAAGAGAGGGCCATTGCTGCCCCCGCGACAATCGGGCTCAGCAGCAGGCCGGTAAAGGGATAGAGCACGCCCGCCGCAATCGGAATACCCAGGCTGTTATACACAAATGCGCCCAGCAGATTCTGGCGCATATTGCGCAGCGTGGCCTGCGAAATCGCCAGGGCATCCGCTACCCCATGCAGGTCGTTACGCATCAGCGTAAGCGGCGCCGTTTCGACCGCGACATCGCTGCCGCTGCCCATCGCAATACCGGTATCCGCCTGCGCTAACGCTGGCGCATCGTTGATGCCATCTCCTATCATCATCACCCGGCGCCCCTGCTGCTGCAGGCGGCTTATGGCTTCTGCTTTACCCTCTGGCAGCACGCCGGCGATCACTTCATCAATTCCCGCTTCAGCAGCGATCGCGCGGGCTGTGGCCTGATGATCGCCCGTCAGCATCACCAGCCGGTAGCCAGCCTGATGCAGCCGCTGCAGTGCCGCTTTACTCTCCGGCCGCAGATTATCGCGCAGCGCAATCAGGCCCAGCAGCTGGTGCGCGTCGGCCAGCAGCACTGGCGTAGCACCGCTTGCCGCGATGCGTTCGATATCTGCCCGGGCGGCGTCATAGTTAATCTGCTGCTCATCAAGCAGGGCCGTGTTGCCCAGCAGCAGGGTCTGACCTGCCACCTGCGCGCTCACGCCCCTGCCGCGCAGCGTCCGGAAGCGGGTGATCTCTGCTGCCGGCGGCTGCGGCGCGGCAGCGAGGATCGCGCTGGCAAGCGGATGCGTGGATCCCTGCTCCAGCTCCGCTGCGGCCTGCAGGATCTGCTGTTGATCCCGGTCAGCATAGCAGCAGATCTCGCCGATCTGCGGCGATCCCTGCGTCAGCGTACCGGTTTTATCAAACACCAGCGTGTCAGTTTCGCTGGCGTGCTGCAGCGCGTCGGCATCGCGCACCAGGATACCCAGCTCTGCCGCACGGCCGGTGCCGGCGATGATCGACATCGGCGTGGCCAGCCCCAGCGCACAGGGACAGGCGATGATCAGGACGGTAGTGATGATCACCAGCGCATAGGCGAGCTGCGGCTGTGGCCCAATCAGATACCAGGTGAGGCCGCTCAGCAGCGCAATCGCTACCACAACCGGTACGAAAACGGCAGAGATGCGATCGGCGAGGCGGCCAATCTCCGGCTTGCTGCTTTGCGCCTGACGCACCAGATTAATAATACGTGCCAGCGTGGTGTGGCTGCCGGTGGCGCTGGCGATAAAGCGCAGCGTGCCATCCTGCACCACCGTGCCGGCATAGACTTTGCTGCCAGGCGCTTTTTCCTGCGGCACGGCTTCGCCGGTCAGCATCGCTTCATCGCACCATGCCTCTCCCTGCGTGACGTCGCCATCCACCGGTACCCGATCGCCGGTGACCAGCTTCAGAGTCATACCGGCGGTGACGGCGCTCAGCGGCAGCTGCTGCTCACCCTGTTCGGTGACCACGCACGCCTGCGCCGGCGTCAGATCCAGCAGCCGCTCCAGCGCGCGCGAGGCGCGCTGACGGGCACGCTGTTCCAGCGCGTGCCCGAGGTTAATCAGGCCGATGATCATGACGCTGGCTTCAAAGTAGAGGTGGCGTGCCTGCAGCGGAAAAAATTCCGGCCACAGCGCCACGCTTATCGAATAGAGCCAGGCAGCGCCGGTGCCGAGCGCCACCAGCGTATCCATGGTGGCGGTGGCTAATCGCAGGCTGCGCCAGGCGCTGCGGTAAAAGTGGCCGCCGGCAATGATCATGACCAGCAGCGTGGCAACGCCCAGCGTACGCCACAGCGTCTGATTCTCCGGCGTCAGCATCATATGATCGCCCGCCATGCCCCAGAACATCATCGGCACGCCAAACCCCAGCGCCAGCGCCGACTGCCAGCTGAAGCGGCGCATCGCCTGCCGCGCGTTCGCCTGCTGACGCTCGCGCCGGCGCTGTTCATCCTCAATCACTTCAGCGCTGTAGCCTGCCTTGTCTACGGCGGCAATCAGCGCCGGTGCGTTAACCTCACCCAGCACCAGCGCGCTGCGTTCACCGAGGTTAACGCGTGCTTCCGTGACGCCGGATACCGCGCGCAGCGCGTTCTCTACCCGGCTGACGCAGCTGGCGCAGCTCATGCCATCAATCAGCAGATGCTGTACCGGCAGCGCCGCTTCTGCCGGCTGAGAGGCCGTTGTCAGCGCCTCCGGCGGCGGCTCCTGAGCTGTCAACGGATCAGACTTTGGGGATGTTGCCTCAGGCTGCAGCGTGGCGTGGTAGCCAGCCTGCTCTACGGTTGCGATCAGCTCGCTGGCGCTGGCCGTCCCGGTCACGCGTGCCTCCTGCTGCGTGACCTCCGCCTGCTCGACGTCGCTGCGCTGTTCCAGCGCCTCTTTAACCCGTTTGACACAGTGGCCGCAGGAAAGCCCCTCCAGCGCCAGCGTTTGTCTGTCTGACATGATAGTCTCCTTAGTGAACAGAGTTGACCGGCTGCACCGGTTACAGTAGTTATAAGCGTAAACCTTCCATTCGGGGGAAGGTCAAGGAGCCGGCATGAATATCAGCGACGTTGCCAGAAAAACCGGGCTGACCAGTAAAGCGATCCGCTTTTATGAAGAGAAAGGGATCGTGACGCCGCCGCTGCGTAGCGGAAATGGCTACCGGCACTATGACGAACGCCATCTGGAAGAGCTGCATCTGCTGCGCCAGGCGCGCCAGGTTGGCTTTACGCTGGATGAGTGCCGCGAGCTGGTGGCGCTGTTCAACGATCCTGCGCGGCACAGCGCAGATGTCAAAGCGCGCACGCTGCAGAAGGCTGAAGAAATTGCAGCGCATATTGAGGAGCTGCACGCCATGCGGGCGCGCCTGCTGTCACTGGCAGAGGCGTGTCCCGGCGACGAGGGCGCCGAGTGCCCGATAATGAATCAGCTGGCGGGCTGCTGCGGTCACTCCGGCGGTAAACGCGGCTGAATCAGCAGCGTGATCCCTTCAACCGCCGTGACCGTCACCCGCGTGCCCGCCGGCAGATCGTCTGTTGCCTGTACGCGCCAGCTGCTGTCACCAATCTGTACATGTCCGATACCACTTTTAAGCGGCGTCTCCAGCGTCAGCTGCCGGCCAATCAGCTCTTTACCGCGCTGGTTCAGCGTGTTGGGTTGCTGCGTTGCAGCCTGATGGCGCATCCAGCCATACCAGCCCAGCGCACTCAGCAGCGTCAGCGCGGCAAACAGCAGCCCCTGACCAGCCCACGAGAAGGGCCACAGCCACTCGGCCAGGCCAACCAGCAGCGCCGCCATACCGCACCAGAGCAGATAACCGCTGGTGCCCAGCATTTCGGCTGCCAGCAGCAGCCCGCCCAGCGTCAGCCAGAACCAGTGCGGATGGGCAATCAGCTCCATCAGCATTACGGCCTCCGCTCCGCATGACGCTCTTTCAGCAGTTCACTGATGCCCGCTACCGAGCCGATCAGGCTGCTGGCATCGAGCGGCATCATCACCACTTTACTGTTGCCGGCTTCGCCAATTTTCTGCAGCGCATCAGTATATTTCTGCGCAACAAAGTAGTTAATGGCCTGGATATCACCGGCGGCGATCGCGTCAGACACCATGCGCGTGGCGTTCGCTTCCGCCTCTGCCTGCCGCTCACGCGCTTCGGCCTGTAAAAAAGCGGAGGTGCGCTCGCCTTCCGCTTTCAGAATCTGTGACTGCTTGTCGCCTTCAGCGCGCAGTATGGCGGCCTGACGCACGCCTTCAGCAGCCAGAATATCGGCGCGTTTGGTACGCTCAGCTTTCATCTGCGCATTCATGGCAGCGATCAGCTCCTGCGGTGGCCGCACATCGCGGATCTCAATGCGGGTAATTTTGACGCCCCAGGGGTTTGTCGCTTCATCAACGATATGCAGCAGGCGGGTGTTGATGTTGTCACGCTGCGACAGCATCTCATCCAGCTCCATGCCGCCAAGGACCGTGCGAATGTTAGTCATCGTGAGGTTGATTATCGCCAGCTCCAGATTGCTGACCTCATAGGCGGCACGCGCCGGGTCAACGACCTGAATAAAGCAGACGGCATCAATGGTGACGTTGGCGTTATCTTTGGAGATGATCTCCTGAGAAGGGATATCGAGCACCTGCTCCATCATATTGATGCGGCGACCCACGCGATCCATAAACGGCACCACCAGGTTAAGCCCCGGCGAGAGCGTACGGGTGTAGCGTCCGAAGCGCTCTACCGTCCACTGATAGCCCTGCGGAACAATCTTGATACCGGCCCATACAATCACCAGCACCAGCACGATGATAACAGGAATAGCGGTCAGCATATAACCTCCTGGCTGTCAGATAACCGGGCCGAGTCGCTTCGGCCCGTCTGCGTATCCGTCAGTAGAGCAGCGAATAGAGCTGTCGGCGATAGCGCGAGGCGAGGGCGTCGCCGGTGCCAAGCGCGGCCAGGATCTCCTGGAACATTTTGCGCACTTCACCGTCACCGGCAGCGAGATCGCTTTTCAGAAAGCCCAGCAGCAGCTCCAGCGCCTCTTCATTACGCCCAACCTGATGCAGCTGTAACGCAAGTTTAGCAGCCAGGGTCGCGTTCTGCGGCTCGGCGTTCAGCTGCTCCTGCAGCAGCTGGATCTCAGGCGTATCCGCCGCCTGCTTCAGCAGGTCGATCTGTGAGACCAGGCTCTGATAGCGTGTATCCTGATCCTGCAGCGGCACCACATCCAGCACCGCTTCCGCTTCATCACTGCGGTTCAGGGCGATCAGCACTTCTGCCAGCAGAAAGCCAATCTCACTGTTTTTATTGCTCAGCTGCCAGGCATCTTTCAGCAGCGGCAGCGCCTCCAGCGGCTTGTTCTGCTGCATCAGTTCCATAGCCTGCTGCGCTTTCAGCTCCTCTTCGCGCGGCAGAACTTTTTCCAGTAGCGCGCGGATCGCCTCTTCCGGCTGCGGGCCCTGGAAACCATCTACCGGCTGTCCGTTCTGGAACAGATAAACCGTGGGCAGCGAGCGCAGACCGAACTGTGATGCCACCGCGGGCTCGTTGTCGCAATCGAGTTTTGCCAGCAGGAACTGGCCGGCATACTCCTGTGCCAGACGCTCCAGCACCGGGGTAAGCTGCAGGCAGTGCTGGCTGCGTTCAGACCAGAAATAGAACAGAACCGGCAGCTGCATGGATTGCTCCAGCGTCTGCTGCAAATTGGACTCATTGATGTCGGTGATCAAAGCGTGTGACATGAAAAACGCTCCTGGCAGAAAGTGTAAAGAGAATATGGGGATAAAGTGTCCCGCTTCAAGCGCTGACTGATGTTACCGCTCAGTTGCTGCACAAAATGCGATCCAGCATCCAGCCCGGCAGCAGTCGTTTCAGAAAACTCATGCCCCAGGCCACCAGCGTAACCGGATAGCGCAGCCGAGGGTGACGGCTCTCCAGCGCATGGCGCAGTTTGGGCAGAATCGCTTCCGGCGGCAGGGTAAAACGCGCTGCGATACCGGGATTCTGCACCGGCTTCTCCTGTTCACCCTGCTGCACGTTATCAGTGAAGCGCGTGGCGATCGGTCCTGGCTCTATCAGGCTGACGCGCACGCCGCTGGCGCGCACCTCCATACGCAGCGCATCGCTCCACGCCTCCAGCGCCCACTTGCTGGCGGCATAGGCGCCACGCCCCGGGGTGGAGATCAGTCCCAGCACCGAGCTGGTATTGATAATGCGGCCGTCGCCGCTGTTCTGCAGCGCCGGCAGCAGCCGCATCGTCAGCTGATGGGTACCAAAAAGGTTGGTGGAGAACTGCTTTTCAAGCTGCTGGCGGCTGACGCTGCTCAGCGGCCCATACTGGCCAAATCCGCCGTTATTAAATAGCCCGTGCAGGCAATGCCCGGTGAGTGCCAGCACCTGTTCTGCCGCGGCATCCACACTTGCGGCATCGTCGAGGTCGAGCAGGATGCCGGTATATCCCAGAGCAGTCATCCGCGCAACATCCTCGGCGCGGCGGCAGGCGGCAAGCACGTGGTAGCCGCGCGCCTGCAAATCGCTGGCGGCTGCCAGCCCGATACCGCTGGAGCAGCCGGTGATCAAAACCGATTTTTGCATTTCTTTACCTGTCAAATAGCACGACTTAGCGCGAGTCATGCTTAACTAGCGGAGCCAGCGCGTCAGCCATAATGCCGGCAATAAACGGCTGCGCATCCGGATTGGGGTGAATACCATCCTGCTGCATCCACTCCGGCTTCAGATAGACCTGCTCCATAAAAAAGGGCACCAGCGGCAGGCTGTACTCTTCCGCCAGGCGCGGATAGATGGCGCTGAACGCTTCAGTGTATCGTCGTCCATAATTAGCAGGCAGCCGGATCTGCATCAGCAGCGGCTGCGCGTCAGCGGCTTTCACCGCAAGGATAATCGCACGCAGATCCTGCGCGATAGCCTGCGGCGGAAAACCGCGTAAACCATCATTACCGCCCAGTTCGATTAACACCCAGCGCGGCTGATGCTGTTTTAATAGTGCAGGCAGCCGTGCCAGACCCTGTCCGGCGGTATCACCGCTGATGCTGGCGTTGACGACGTTGGGCTGCTGCTGCCAGCGCGTGCTGAGCAGGGCAGGCCAGGCGGCGCTGGCAGACATCCGGTAGCCGGCGCTCAGGCTGTCACCTAATACCATCAGCGTATCGGCTGCAGCGATGCGCGATACCAGCAGCAGCACCACACACAGGAAGGGATAATGCCAGCGGAAAACATTGTTGCGGTTCATCATCTTACTAAGTCCGTCGGTCAGGGTGAGCATCAGCTCTCAATCCTTACCGGAGTTGAGCTGGTTGTCAAACCAGCCGAAACGCTCGCGCTGATTGGCGAATCGGGATCGGGGAAGTCGACGCTGCTGGGGATCCTCGCCGGGCTGGATGATGGCAGCAGCGGCGAGGTTCATCTGCTGGGTCAGCCGCTGCACCGCATGAACGAAGAGCAGCGCGCGGCGCTGCGCGCACGCGAAGTCGGTTTTGTGTTTCAGTCATTTATGCTGGTGCCCACGCTAAATGCGCTGGAGAACGTGCAGCTGCCGGCGCTGCTGCGCGGCGAGAGCGATCGCGACAGCCGGGCACAGGCCAGCGAGCTGCTGGCGCAGCTTGGCCTGAAAGCGCGCCTGCATCATCTTCCTGCACAGCTTTCAGGAGGCGAACAGCAGCGGGTGGCGCTGGCGCGCGCATTTAGCGGGCGTCCCGGCCTGCTGTTTGCGGATGAGCCCACCGGTAATCTCGATCGTCAGACCGGGGAGCGCATTGCCGATCTGCTGTTCTCGCTCAACCGTGATTACGCCACAACGCTGATCCTGGTGACCCATGATGAGCAGCTGGCCGCGCGCTGCGATCGGCGGCTGCGGCTGCGTGACGGCAAGCTGTGGGAGGAGGCATGATCTGGCGCTGGTTCTGGCGCGAATGGCGCTCGCCTTCGCTGCTGATTGTCTGGCTGGCGCTGACGCTGGCGGTGGCCTGCGTGCTGGCTTTGGGTTCCATCAGCGATCGCATGGAGAAAGGACTCAGCCAGCAGAGCCGCGACTTTATGGCGGGCGATCGTACGCTGCGCAGCAGCCGGCCGGTGCCGGAAGCCTGGCTGACGCAGGCGCGTGAGGAGGGATTAGCGATCAGCCGTCAACTCAGCTTCACCACTATGACCTTTGCGCGGGAGACGCCGCAGCTGGCAGATGTTAAAGCGGTGGATGACGCCTATCCGATGTTTGGTACATTGCAGACCGAGCCACCGGGCCTGCGTCCGGCGGCAGGCAGCGTGCTGGTCGCCGCGCGTCTGCTGGCGCTGCTGGATCTGCGCGTCGGCGATCCGATAGAGGTCGGCGACGCCACGCTGCGCATTGCCGGTACGGTGATCCAGGAGCCGGACAGCGGATTCAATCCCTTCCAGACGGCGCCTCGTCTGTTAATGAACCTGGCGGACGTTGAAAAAACCGGCGCCGTTCAGCCCGGCAGCCGCCTGAGCTGGCGCTATAAGTTTTCCGGCGACGCCGCACCGCTGGCGCGCTACGATCGCTGGATCGAGCCGCGCCTTAAAGGGGGCGAACGCTGGATAAGCACCGAAAACTCAGAGGATGCGCTGGGCCGTTCCATGCAGCGCGCGCAGCAGTTTCTGCTGCTGTCGGCATTACTGACGCTGCTACTGGCCATCGCGGCCGTGGCGGTAGCGATGAGCCACTACTGCCGCAGCCGTTACGATCTGGTGGCGGTGCTGAAAACGCTGGGGGCCACGCGACGTGCACTGCAGCGGCTGATTATCGGCCAGTGGCTGGCGGTGCTGCTGTTAGCGGGCGTGACCGGCAGCGCGCTGGGGCAGGGGATCGAACTGCTGCTGCTTACCCTGCTGAAGCCGGTGCTGCCCGCATCGCTGCCTGCCGCCAGCCTCTGGCCATGGCTCTGGGCGCTGGGCACCATGTTTGTTATTTCCCTGCTGGTGGGGCTGCGTCCTTATCGTCTGCTGATGGCGACCCAGCCGCTGCGCGTACTGCGGCGCGATGCGGTGGCGCGCGTCTGGCCGCTGCGCGTCTATCTGCCGGCGATGGCGCTGGTGGTGGTGCTGCTGCTGGCGCTGCTGCTGGGGGGCAGCAAAATGCTCTGGGCGCTGCTCACCGGCATCGTACTGCTGGCGCTGCTGCTCGCCGTGCTGGGCTGGGGTACGCTGCTGCTGCTGCGCCGGCTGGTCGTGCGTAACCTGGCGCTGCGGCTGGCCATTAACCGTCTGCTGCGACAGCCGGCAATGACGCTGAGCCAGCTGGCCGCGTTCTCGCTCTCTTTTATGCTGCTGGCGCTGCTGCTGGTTATGCGCGGCGATCTGCTCGATCGCTGGCAGCAGCAGCTGCCGCCGGATGCACCAAACTATTTTCTGCTGAATATTACGCAGGCGCAGGTGCCACAGGTGCGTGACTTTTTGCAGCAGCATCAGATCAAACCGGAAACCTTTTATCCCGTCGTGCGCGCGCGTCTGGTTGAGCTGAACGGCAAAGCTGCCGATCCGCGTCAGGATAATGCGCTGAACCGCGAGCTCAATCTGACCTGGCAGGCGCAGCGGCCGGATCACAACCCGCTGCTTGCCGGCAGCTGGCCCCCGCGGCCAGGGGAGGTTTCGATTGAAGCCGAACTGGCGCAGCGGCTGGGCGTTAAGCCAGGGGATGAGCTGACCTTTAGCGGCGATACGCAGACGTTCAGCGCGCGCATCAGCAGTCTGCGTAAGGTGGACTGGGAGAGCCTGCGGCCTAACTTCTTTTTTATCTTCCCGCCCGGCGCGCTGGAGCAGCAGCCGCAGACATGGCTGACCAGCTTCCGCATGGCGAATAATCCGGCGCTGCTGGCGCAGCTGAACCGGACGTTCCCGACGCTGAGCCTGCTCGATATTGGCAGCATCATGAAACAGATTGGCCAGGTGCTGGCGCAGGTGAGTCAGGCGCTGGAAATCATGGTGGTGCTGGTGACGCTGTGCGGTGTCCTGCTGCTGCTGGCGCAGATCCAGATCGGCATGCGCCAGCGTCGTCAGGAGCTGGTGGTGTATCGCACGCTGGGCGCGAGCAAACGTCTGCTGCGCGGCACGCTGTGGTGTGAGTTTGCTCTGCTCGGCGTGGTTTCCGGAATAGCGGCTGCGCTGGGTGCAGAGGCCGCGCTGTGGGCACTGCAGCGTAAAATTTTCGATTTTCCCTGGCAGCCCGACTGGACGCTGTGGTTTGCGCTACCGCTGTGCGGAGCGCTTCTGCTGTCGCTGTGCGGCGGCTGGCTGGGCGTGCGACTGCTGAAGGGCAAAGCGCTGTTCCGGCGCTTTGAAGCGGCGTAATCAGGATCCCTCTGTCTGAGGGATCCCGTCAGCAACTCAGAGCTTCGCCTGCGCCCAGGCGAGGCCCGAGGCGTATTCCGGCGGCAGCAGCGGCTGCAGCGCGTGCAGGGCAGTGGCAAGACGTGATGGCTCACTGTCAGTGAGATTCAGGTGTCCCACCTTGCGGCCAGGCCGGACCTCTTTGCCATACCAGTGCAGATGCACCAGCGGCTGCGCCAGCCAGGCGTGGTTTACGTCGCTGCCGATCAGATTCACCATCACCGAGGGTGCGAATACCGCCGGCTGCGGCAGCGGCAGGCCAAGAATGGCGCGCAGATGCAGCTCAAACTGGCTGATGGACGCGCCGTTCTGCGTCCAGTGACCGCTGTTGTGCACGCGCGGTGCCAGCTCATTGATCAGCAGTCCCTGCGGCGTGATAAAGCACTCCATCGCCATGACGCCCACGTAATCCAGCGCCTGCATAATGGCGCGCAGCATGGTTTCCGCCTGCTGCTGCTGTGCACTATCCGCCTGCGGGAACGCCACGCTGGTGCGCAGAATGCCCTCTTCGTGCAGGTTGTGTGTCAGCGGGTAGAATACCATGCTGCCATCCTGACCGCGCGCGCCTACCAGCGAAACCTCACCGCTAAAATTTATGCCCTGTTCAACAATGCACTCGCCATAGCACTCAGCGGGTAACGTCTCTGTTTCATCCGCCCGCAGCCGCCACTGGCCGCGACCGTCATAACCGCCGGTGCGGCGTTTGACAATCGCCAGTTCGCCCAGCTTCTCAAACACCGCCGGCCACTCATCAGGTGCGGCCAGCAGCTGCCACGGTGCGGTAGCCAGACCAAGCTCATCCAGCAGCTGCTTCTGCGTCAAACGGTCGGCAAGGCGCGGGAAGATATCGCGGTTCACAAAGGCGGGGTGGCGGGCGAGCTCGCGCGTCAGGGCGGTTTCCGGCCAGCGTTCAATCTCGGCGGTGATCACGCTCTCTGCAATGGGCAGCGAGGCGGGCTCCGCATCCAGTCCCACCGGATAGACCGCAATGCCCAGCGGCTCAGCCGCCTGGCGCAGCATACGGCCCAGCTGACCGTTACCCAGTACGCATACCGGCTTCATGCCTCACCCCGCGGATCCGGATTCTCCAGCACCTCATCGGTCTGCGCCTGGCGCCACGCGGTGAGACGCGATGCCAGTGCCGCATCGTGGGTGGCCAGGATCTGCGCGGCCAGCAGCGCCGCGTTGGCTGCGCCCGCTTTGCCAATGGCCAGCGTACCCACCGGAATGCCGCGCGGCATCTGTACAATCGAGTAGAGGCTGTCAACACCGCTCAGCGCGGCGCTCTGCACCGGTACGCCCAGCACCGGCACCAGCGTTTTTGCTGCGATCATGCCGGGCAGATGCGCAGCACCGCCGGCGCCCGCAATAATCACCTGGTAGCCATGCGCAGCGGCACCTTCAGCAAAACTGAACAGCTTGTCCGGGGTGCGGTGGGCAGAAACCACCTCCACGTGAAAGGGAACGTCCAGGCTGTTGAGAATTTCCTCGGCGAACTGCATGGTAGCCCAGTCACTTCTGGAACCCATGACGATAGCGATACGAGCCGGGGCGGCAGTGGATGACATGCGGTCAACTCCTGTGAATAGACAAACGAACCTGGCCGGTGAGGCAGGTAAGAAGGGCACAGAGGATAGCATGAGATAGCAGCAAGGAAAACGGTTGCGCGGCCAGAAAACGGGCAATTGCACCCGTAAAATCAGAAGGGGAAGGCGATCAGTTTTATGCCGCTGGCGTCCAGCTGGATCATCGAGCCTGCGTTGTGCCATGCCCCAAGAACAGCGCGCTGCGCGGGAAGGCCATTCAGAGAGAGCGTGTGGATTTCCGGCCGGTGCGTATGGCCGTGGATCAGCAGCGGAGCCTGCTGGCGCTGCATGGCTGCTGCCACCGCCTGCGGGTTTACATCCATAATGGCCAGCGATTTATGCTGGTTCGCCTGCCGGCTGCCGGCGCGCATTCTGGTCGCGATGCGCAACCGCAGACGCAGTGGCAACGCCAGAAACAGCCGCTGCAGCCAGCGCTGGTGGACCTTTGCGCGAAAGCGCTGATAGCCAGCATCGTCCGTGCAGAGCGTGTCGCCGTGCATAATCAGCACGCGCTGACCATACAGCTCCAGCACCTTCTCCTCCGGCAATAGCGTCATGCCGCTGGCGCGGGCAAAGCGCTTGCCCAACAGGAAATCGCGGTTGCCGTGAATAAAATAGACCGGCACCGGCAGGGCGCGCAGGGCGGTGGCGATCTGCTGATGCAGCGGATTAGGATCGTCATCGCCAATCCAGGCTTCAAACAGATCGCCCAGGATGTAAAGCGCCTCGCACTGCCGCGCTTCACCCTGCAAAAAATGCAGAAAACCGGCAGTAATTGCCGGTTCTTCCTGACACAGATGGAGATCTGCGATAAACAGCGTGCGCGACATTACTCGCTGACGGTCACTTTCTGGATGACAACGTCTTCGGTCGGCACGTCCTGATGCATACCGCTGCGGCCGGTTTTCACCGCTTTGATTTTTTCGACGACATCCATACCTTCAACCACTTCAGCAAACACGCAGTAACCCCAGCCCTGCAGGCTTTCGTCGCGGAAGTTCAGGAAGTCGTTGTCAGCAACGTTGATAAAGAACTGTGCGGTTGCCGAGTGCGGAGCCTGAGTGCGCGCCATCGCCAGCGTGCCTTTGGTGTTTTTCAGGCCGTTGTTCGCTTCGTTGCGGATTTCAGCTTTGGTAGCTTTCTGCTTCATGCCCGGTTCGAAACCGCCGCCCTGAACCATAAAGCCATTGATGACACGGTGGAAAATAGTGTTGTCATAAAAACCTTCACGGCAGTAGTCCAGGAAGTTCTGTACGGTGGCCGGCGCTTTATCATCAAAGGTTTTGATTACGATATCGCCATGGTTCGTCTGGAAAGTGACCATTATATTCGTCCTGTGGAGGTTGTATTCAGTATCAGTTGCCGCGTTCGCATGCGGACGGGCATTTTGTCGACGCCTCTTATAACATAATTTCCCGGAACGCGTCAGCAAGGCAACGGCATCTGGTATCTCAGCGATGCACAAGTCAGAAAAATACGGCACAATATCAGGCTACCAAAGAAGGCGTCTCCCGCACACGATAAAAACGGAACCGTTCAATGCTAAAGATCTATAACACCCTGAGTCGACAGAAAGAGGAATTTAAACCTATTCATGCTGGTGAAATCGGCATGTACGTGTGTGGTATTACGGTTTACGACCTCTGTCATATCGGCCATGGGCGTACGTTTGTGGCATTTGACGTGGTGGCGCGTTACCTGCGCTATATTGGCTATCAGCTGAAGTATGTGCGTAATATCACTGATATTGATGACAAAATTATTCGCCGCGCTAACGAAAATGGCGAAACCATTGAGACGCTGACCAACCGCATGATTGCGGAGATGCACCAGGATTTTGCCGCGCTGGGCATCCTGCCGCCGGATCTGGAACCACGCGCCACGCGCCATATTGCGGAAATTATTGAGCTGGTGGAGCGGCTGATTGAACGCGGTCACGCCTACGTGGCGGAGAACGGCGATGTGATGTTTGATGTGCTGAGCGATACCGATTATGGCGCGCTGTCGCGTCAGGATCTGGAGCAGCTGCAGGCGGGTGCCCGTGTGGAAGTGGCAGAGGTAAAACGCAACCCGATGGATTTCGTGCTGTGGAAGATGTCCAAAGCCGATGAGCCGTCGTGGGAATCGCCGTGGGGCAACGGTCGTCCGGGCTGGCACATCGAGTGCTCCGCCATGAACTGCAAGCAGCTTGGCAGCCACTTTGATATTCACGGCGGCGGCTCTGACCTGATGTTTCCGCACCATGAAAATGAAGTGGCGCAGTCCACCTGCGCGCATGACGGTCCCTATGTCAATTACTGGATGCACTCCGGCATGGTGATGGTTGACCGTGAGAAGATGTCAAAATCACTCGGCAACTTCTTCACCGTGCGCGATGTGCTGCAGCACTACGACGCCGAAACCGTACGCTATTTCCTGATGTCAGGCCACTATCGCAGCCAGCTTAACTACGGCGAAGATAACCTCAACCAGGCACGTGCGGCGCTGGAGCGTCTGTATACCGCACTGCGGCATACCGATACCGGCGCGCAGCCTGCCGGTGGCGAAGCTTTTGAAGCGCGTTTCCGCGCGGCGATGGATGATGACTTCAACACGCCTGAAGCCTACTCGGTGCTGTTTGATATGGCGCGCGACGTGAACCGCCTGAAGAGTGAAGATAAAGCGGCGGCTGACGGGCTGGCGGCCAGATTGCGCGAGCTGGCGAATGTGCTGGGGATCTTGCAGCAGGATCCGGAGCTGTTCCTGCAGAGCGGAGCGCAGACGAATAATGACGAAGTCGCAGAGATTGAGCAGCTGATCAAAATGCGCAACGACGCGCGTCAGGCGAAAGACTGGGCGCAGGCGGATGTGGCGCGTGACCGGCTCAACGCGCTCGGCATTGTGCTGGAAGATGGTCCGCAGGGCACCACCTGGCGACGTAAATAAGAAAAAAGGGCGAACCCGGGTTCGCCCTTTTTGCTATGCGACCACCGTTATGCGCTGGCCGGCAAACTCTACCGTCTGTCCGGCAACGATTTTACAGCGCTTGCGCGTTTCAATCGCCCCGTTCACGCGCACTTCACCTTCATCAATCACCGCTTTGGCCTGCGCGCCGCTCTCTACCCAGCCTTCCAGCTTCAGCAGATCGCACAGATCAACGTGCTGATGTTTACCCAGTGAGAAACTCGCCATTATGCTTCCTCCACGTCGTGATACGCTTCGCACGCCAGCAGCGTGTTTTCAATTAAAGTGGCTACCGTCATCGGCCCGACCCCGCCCGGGACTGGCGTAATGTAAGAGGCGCGCTCAGCGGCAGCGGCAAAATCAACGTCGCCCACCACTTTACCGCTCTCCAGCCGGTTGATGCCGACGTCAATCACCACCGCGCCTGGTTTGATCCAGTCACCCGGAATAAAACCGGGCTTGCCCACGGCCACGACCAGCAGATCGGCGTGCTCCACGTGATGGCGCAGATCGCGGGTGAAGCGGTGAGTAACCGTCGTGGTACAGCCTGCCAGCAGCAGCTCCA
Source organism: Pantoea sp. RIT413 (assembly GCF_003057675.2). Taxonomy (NCBI): domain Bacteria; kingdom Pseudomonadati; phylum Pseudomonadota; class Gammaproteobacteria; order Enterobacterales; family Erwiniaceae; genus Pantoea; species Pantoea sp. RIT413. The sequence goes on along the minus strand of NZ_QBJB02000003.1, from coordinate 223,599 downwards.
TGCTCATCGGGCGGCCAACGATGTTAGACGCGCCGACCACTACGGCGTTCAGGCCATAGGTATCGATGTTATAACGCTCCAGCAGCGTGATAATACCGCGCGGCGTGCAGGGACGCAGTTTCGGCGCACGCTGGCAGAGGCGACCCACGTTATAGGGATGGAAACCATCCACATCTTTATCCGGCGTGATGCGCTCCAGCACCTTGACGTTGTCGATACCGGCCGGCAGCGGCAGCTGCACCAAAATGCCGTCAATCGCCGGGTCACTGTTCAGCTCATCAATCAGCGTCAGCAGCTCGCTTTCGCCGGTGGAGTCGGGCAGGTTATAAGCACGGGAGACAAAGCCCACCTCTTCGCAGGCGCGACGTTTGTGCGTGACGTAGATCTGCGAAGCGGGATTTTCGCCCACCAGGATCACGGCCAGACCCGGCGCACGTTTGCCCGCCGCCAGGCGCTGCTGCACTTTTTCCGCAACTTCGCTACGCACCTGCTGCGCAATCGTTTTACCGTCAATAATTTTTGCTGCCATCAGAGAGGAAATCCATCTGTAGAGAGTTAAATCGGGGATGGTGCCTATTCTGGCAGAAGCGCGGGCAGCTGTCAGTCACAGTTTCAGCAGCCTGCGCGCTTTCAGGCTTTTTTCGTGGTGACGCGTGCCAGCCTGCATAGGTATGATATCTGCAGGACACTCTGGGAACGATGTAATGATCTGGATAATGCTTGCCACTCTGGCAGTGGTGTTTGTGGCTGGATTTCAGCTGATCACCGCCGCCTCACGTCACGCTGCCCAGCGGCTCAGCAAGCGGCTGCAGCTGCCGCCGGTACAGGTGGAGTCAATGCTCTCGATGATGGGGAAAGAGGCGGCGAAAGAGTTTACCGACTACCTCAGCCGCGATAACGAAACGCACCTGCATAATGGCGCAGCGGTACTGCTGATCTGGCAGGTACTGATTGTTGACGGCAGCGAAGAGAACAGCCAGCGCTGGCATGCGATCCTCAGCCGCGCCGGTTTCCCGGCACTCATCAGCCGCCAGCAGCTGCTGCTCGCGCTGGGCTTTCTGCGCCAGCTGGAGCCGGACAGCCAGGAGCTGCACGCGCTGCGTGAGCAATATAATGCGCGCTTTACGCCACAAGGGATTGAGCTGGAAGGGGAATCCACCGGCACCAGTAATCTCGTGTCGCTCAGCGAATGGCGCAAACGCCATTGATGCAAATTGGTTATTCCCGCAGCACTCCGCTGCACAGAAACGGCAAAAACGTTGACGTACCCGCTTCCCGACGTATAATCCGACCCAACTCCTCAGCGCCCTTAGCTCAGCTGGATAGAGCACCGGCCTTCTAAGCCGTAGGTCACAGGTTCGAATCCTGTAGGGCGCGCCAAGTCAAATCAAGCAGTTACGCCACTCCGCCAGCTTTCATATTTTCAGCATGGGACAGATTTGGGACACGACTGCCTGAGGGTCGCCGTCGCAGTTTTTCGCCGCTCTGTTAACAATAGCGGCTCAGCTATCTGAATTAACAATACAGTGACATAAGGATTTCAGACGCGGTTGCTGAAACCGTACAGTATGTTTTACTCATAATCGTAATAACTGTTGAGCTCAGCTTCTTTTTTATAACTTTTCCCGAGCATAAACCCGATAGATAAAAGCGTTAAGATTATCGGCATGATAAATACTGCGCTGCGGGTAAAGAAATCTTTTTCAAAGCTCCATCCCACCTCGATACTGATTGTCATAAGCAGCAGAGAGGTGGCAAGTATAAAACTGCAGCCAAGCAGACTGCCGCTCTTTTTGAGACTTTTGATGTAGGCAGGGCTGTAATTGTCCTCGGGCCGGGCAAGTTTCCCGTTCATTTGAAGAAACGTGATTTGCTCGCCTCTCTTCTCCCTTGCTGCCAGCAGCTGAGCACGTTCTCCGTTACGAACTGCCATGGCTGCCCAGTCCATCATCAGCCACTGATAGCCCGTCGTCCAGGTATCGGCTATCCGCATATTTTGCCAGCTCCGGACGTTAATTCCTGCATTGTTCTCCGCCAGGGAATTTTTCAGCAAATTAAGACTTTCTCCCTGCAGATCGCTGGTCCAGACGTGCCGCAGGTCAGCGGGCCTGACTTGCCCGGCAGACAGCAGTGCATTAATCCTGCGCTCAAGGTTATAAATTTGAGCGCTCATTCCTTTAAAACAGCAGACCGGCACTCTGTTTCCGCTTATTTGCCGGTAGCGGGAAAAGAGCAGTGCACAGGCATATTCACAAAAGTTACGATTATCGCCATCATGCAGTTCGGCAATTAACAGCAGACGAAATCCGTTAAACGACCCGTCTGTCCACTGCTGAACCAGTGACAGTTCAGGCATGTCGTCAAAATAGTGAAAGCTGGCATGGCGGAATGCGGCATGGAAAGAGCGGACCAGCGATGTGATGTCATCGCGAACAGATCCTGCTGTATTACCCATGTAGAGAAACAGTTCAGGACGTTCGGTGATGGCGTCAATCTGTGTCAGATCCAGCTGTTCCAGCAGGCGCTGCACTGTGACCAGCATCCGTCCCATGCCTGACCTTTCATCATCCTCAACGGAAAGCCTGAGGGGAATATCGCCATCCACCGGCATTTTCCCCTCAAGTCCGAGCATTTTCAGGGCTGCGTTATCAACCGGAAAGATTGAGGTGTGTTCAGCCAGCAGCGTCCATTCAGAAGCCCGTGATTGCCAGTCCGATTCAACACCGCAGTACGCAAGCTGCATCAAAAGACGCCAGCAACAGAGAATGTTGAAAAAAATAAAGCATAGCGAAACAACCGTCATGCAGACCGCAACAGGGAGCGCCAGTAATCGCCAGATAAGCATGCTGAGCGTTAGCTGCGCATTCTCAAGCGTCAGGGCACTGAACATCAGCATCAATATAAGGGCCACAATACCTGCAGCTATCGTAAACAGACGGGGAAAGCGTATTTCCGTTTTCTCCGGACAAGAGAGCAACGGCTTCCAGAAATATTTCATTTATCGCACTCCTGCTTCGGGCAAAGAGCTTAACAGCAGGCATCCGCACGCCACTTTGCAACCATGGGTCACAACGTGACGGCCGTTCATGATCCAGGCAGGATGCCCTTCAGCAGCAGCGGTTTCACCATGCTGACTGCACCGCGCTTTGTCGCCGATCAGCATTACCGGCTTACCATCGAACATCTCTCCTGAAGCTTCAGTAACATAGCCTCCCGCCGACAGGCGGTCTCCCAGTCGAATAACGCCATCCATGAAATATCCTTACTCTCTGTCCTGTTAAATTTATTTTTGTGCAAATGAAATCACATTCCCGCCTTCATATCGCACTGCATGCGGGTCCAGCCCGTATAGCCCTTCACCTCCGGCACGCGGGTCGGCAGGTTCTGAAAGTTGGCGTAATACTGCTCCATTCTTACTGGCAGGATGCGGGGATCGATATAAAGGAGACCCCAGCGCGAAACGTTCTCACCTTTGCCAGGACGAATAGCGTCCAGCCGGTCATAATAAACTTTGCCTTTAAATGTATAGCTGTAATCAATCCCTTCTCCGCCCGGCATGATGCGCGGATCGTCAAAAGGGTGAGAGGAGATATAGAGGTGCCCCTGCTTCGTCAGCAGAAACCCCTGGTCGTTGACCACGGTCAGGGAGGCGATGTTTTTAGACTCCGGAGAATCAGAACCCGCCTCATCATCTTCACGGCCCTTGATCCACGAAGGCGTCCATGTTCTGCCATAGTCCCGGGACACGGTGAAATGCGCAGAGTCCCAGCTGGGAATGGCAATGTAGCGCTCGGAGGCGTTGATGTAGGGCTTGGTAAAGATGCGATAAAACTGTGACGATACCTCACTGCGGATATCGCGCTTCTCATCCACAAACCACAGGGCGCCCTCGCAGGCGACCCCGTGCAGCTCCAGCCAGCGGTGGTCGTCAAAGCGGTACACCACCTGCACCGGCGTCTGCCGTTTCCTCAGCGGCTTGCCGCTGCAGCCGCTGGCGCTCAGGGCTATCAGCATTGCCAGCATCGCAGCAGCGTACCTGTTCAGAACGTAACTGAGCATCACATTCCCGCCTTCATATCGCACTGCATGCGGGTCCAGCCCGTATAGCCCTTTACCTCCGGCACCCGGGTCGGCAGGTTCTGAAAGTTGGCGTAATACTGCTCCATTCTTACTGGCAGGATGCGGGGATCGATATAAAGGAGACCCCAGCGCGAAACGTTCTCACCTTTGCCAGAACGAATAGCGTCCAGCCGGTCATAGTAAACTTTGCCTTTAAATGTATAGCTGTAATCAATCCCTTCTCCACCCGGCATGATGCGCGGATCGTCAAAAGGGTGAGAGGACATATAGAGGTGCCCCTGCTTCGTCAGCAGAAACCCCTGGTCGTTGACTACGGTCAGGGAAGCGATGTTTTTAGACTCCGGATAAAAAGAGCCTGCCTCATCATCTTCACGCCCCCTGATCCACGAAGGGGTCCATGTTCTGCCATAGTCCCGGGACACGGTGAAATGCGCAGAGTCCCAGCTGGGAATGGCAATGTAGCGCTTGGAGGCATTGATGTAGGGCTTGGTAAAGATGCGATAAAACTGCGACGATACCTCACTGCGGATATCGCGCTTCTCATCCACAAACCACAGGGCGCCCTCGCAGGCGACCCCGTGCAGCTCCAGCCAGCGGTGGTCGTCAAAGCGGTACACCACCTGCACCGGCGTCTGCCGTTTCCTCAGCGGCTTGCTGCTGCAGCCGCTGGCAGTCAACATAATCAGAGCTGCCAGCGCTGTAATTACAGTGTGTTTCCTTAACGTTACCATCCTGTTCCCTCCGTTTTTTTCTTTGCCGGCACATCGCGATAGCCTGCCGGCTCCGGCATGTCCCACTGATGCACAGGCACTTCCTTATGATGCACCTCCGGATGCCGGGCGGGCTCTACGCGCGTTTTCGGGCCGAAATCATTCACCACGCCGAACTCACCGGCCGGCAAAGTTTGATCCGGTTTATTCATAAACTTTTTGGTTATATCTTCATTCAGCACGCCCGTTTTGTAATATTTCTTTGTATTGGCATCCGGATTAAACTCGTGCCGCCAGTCTGCGCGCTTGCGCAGATTGAGCCAGAAGGCGGGATCTTCAAAGGCCATGCAGTTACCGATGGCGAGGTCGTAGGCAACAGCCTTTTCCTGCACGTTCTGATCCATCACTATTGAAGAGTGCTGGCTGAACCTCACCGGATCGCCATATTTTTCCATCTCGTTGATTTCTTCGCTTGTTTTACGCCGCTTCAGCTGGTAGCGCTGCGTGCTGCTGCCGACCACGCGACCGGAGACAAACGCGGTGCCGTAATACCGGTTGACCGCAGCCAGCTCGGTTTCAGACAGCAGCTGACCGGAGCGATGCGGATAAACAAATCCGATCGCCGGACGAAACTCTGTCACCTGCCAGGCGTTCTCATACTCGCGGGCGGAGTAGTCGATATAGCGATCTTCGCCTCCAACGCCCGTTTTATATTTCATGTCCCCGCTGCGATCGTGCCCCATCAGGGTCAGCTCTATCACTTCAGGCAGGGCCTCGGCGTTTTCAGTCACGCCGCTTTCCATTGGATAGGCCACGTTAGTGGGCCAGCCGTCATACGTAAAATCTCCGGGCCGGAAAGCAGGCTTTTTGAAAGGCGCACCGGACGCGTTACCGCCCGTACTGTGGTGCTGACAGAACGCGCGCTGATAGAGATTGGGTATGCCGCCGGCGAGCGTATCAGGAATACCGCGCCAGCCGATGCCCTGCACACTGGACAGCGACACCGTGCCGTCATTCGGGCAGAAATAGTTATAAACCCGGCCGTAGTTATTGCGGCTGTAGCGGGGATCGCTGCTCCAGCGGTGTTTGCGCCACAGTGTGGTATCGTGGTACATGGCTGTGACAAACTCCGGCCGGTAGCAACCCGTGGCGTCATACTTTGGATTTGTGGCCATCAGCCGGCAGAAATTACGCAGCGTCTCCTGACGCCCGTGCGACGTCTGCTGCTTGCCGGGCAGCATATTTTCCATGAGCCGCGGATCAAGTGAGTAGGGGGAGTGGCAGAGGATGGCGCAGTCGGCAACCGGATAATCAGCTACCTGTTGCCTGACCAGCATATTCGCCAGCATGGTAATGATGGTGCCCTGGCTGTGCGCCACTATATTGATGGTGTCGTGACGTGTACTGGGGTTCTTTCTGATTTCCAGAATCAGATCTGCCAGCCGCTGAGCAGCAAAAAACTGATAAATGCGGTGCGGATTGCCATAAATCGGGTGGGTAAAGTCCCCGCCGTTAAGTTTGCGGCTGTAGATCCCCGCCATCCAGATGGCCCCGCCGTTCGCGCCGGGCCCCAGCATGTCAGGAATGCAGGTGGTTGCGTTAGCAAAGGTGCCGCCATTCTTCGCTGCTGCCAGGTTCAGCACGTTGCCGTAGTTATCGTTGCAGAAGCCGCGTCCCTCAGCGTTCAGCTTTTTCAGCCGTACCGGATCATCTTCCTGAAACGCATCGTAGGGGAGAACTGTTTCCAGCCCGAGGCGGGCGACCTCATCACGGTAGCGCCGCTGGTCTGCGTTATAGGTTTCACGATCGACCGGGCGATAGCCCCAGTAGAACGGAATAACCGGCGATCGCCCGCTGGCCGTCACGCGCTTTGGCGCATCTTTCAGGTCGGTTAATCCCTCAATTTCACTCCACTGGTGCGGGTACATGTCGTCGCGCGCCAGTCGGGTATTCAGCCCGGCAATAATCCCTTTCTCCTGCGTTTCGTAAGCTTCGCCGATGTCGTTGACGCCGTGTACAAGAATAACAATACAGGGCAGGGGGCTGTTTACAGGAAACTCCTGCATCAGCATACCGCCGGCGGTATCGCGATTAAGGCCGATGAAGCTGCCCAGTTCCGGATCGTTAAAGGCGCTGTTTTTTGAGGTGTGATGAGTCATCGCTTTGCCTCCCTGATAAGCGTAACAACCAGCTGTTCGGTCTCTGCAAGATCCAGCAGCGGAGAGTGCCCGGCAGCATCGGTGATACCCTCCACCGTGCTGCCGTCCGGCCGGGTAACGCGGAAGGGCTGGCTGACCAGCGGGTGTTTCCGGTCGCCGTTTCGGTACAGGCGTACACCGCGCGCCAGCGGGTTATCTTTAAACAGCGGATCGACAATTTTTGCCGGTTCCCCCTTCTGATAAACAAGAGTCGGCGCTTTCTGCTCAATGTGCGCCGGCGAGAATATCTCTACGCCGCCGTTCGGGTGCAGGCGGATCCCGCCGCCGCCGCAGTGCAGATACAGGCCTTTTTTGGCGCTTATCTGAAGCTCTCCGTTGACGCTGGCGATCTGCATGTTCCGATCGGCAAGCGCCGCCAGCTGGCCGCGCTGCGCCTGAAGCGTGATATCGCCAGACGCGGCAATCAGTTTGATGCCAAGCCTGCGCACAAAGGCGGAAATTCCCTGGCCCGCCGCGACAGAAAGACGTTTGAACACGCTGACGCTGCCGTTACTGCCGGCGGTGATCACCGCATCTTTACCGGCGGCGAGATGGAGGCTTTCAGGTGTTGCCTGTGCAATACCCGCTTCACCCCAGGAGAGAATGCCCGGCTGCGCCAGCCCGGAAACGGCCTGCTGCAGCGCCTGCTGCGGGGCAGTGTCAGCGCCGTCAGCGCCGGCCCCGGCGGCCGACGACTGCAGGCTGTAAGCTATGCTGAGCGCCTGCTCCAGATGCGCGATCGCGTCGGTCATCTCCAGCAGCGTTCCGCGTGCACCGGTCTGCGCGGCGGTCGTCAGGTAGATCCCCTTTGCGGCACGCACGGTGGCGTGATGATCGGTGCGCAACTCTGCGCCTTTACCGCGTGCTTTGCGACCGGTATCGACCATATGACCGAGGTTAAGCTGCGTTTTGCCGAACTCGGTTGATAGCTTGATGTGCTCATTGCCTGCCGCATCTTCCAGCCGGATTTTGTTCTTCCCCTTTGTCCGGATAACATTGCGCGTGCTGTTACTATCGTTAACGACGTCCGGATTTAGCGCGTCATGCAATACATGGGCAATGTAAGGCCGCTCGGGATCGCCACTTTCAAATGCGATTGCCACCTCCGTGTTGTCCAGCAGCGGAAAATGCACGCCATACTTATCGCCTGCGTAGATGCGGGCCAGACGGACAGGCATGCTTTCCCTGCCTTTCTCCCAGCTGGCGAGATCAAAACTGAATTTCACCCGATAGCGCCCCTGACTATCGGGACGGGCAAGGCTATCGTTCATAACGCTGCCGGAGACGCGGGCGGGAATCGTTCCTGAGATAACCGGTCTTGGCAGGCGCTCCGGCCGGAAAGCGGCGCGCTCACTACAGGGAATACCGCTGAGTGCCGTCTGATAGCCTGTTGCCCGGCTTGCGCGGCAGACGCTCTCAACGATAAGAAAGCCGGACATAAATGCTTCAGGCTGCTCGCCGTCGATTTCAGCCACCATGCCCGGCTGCAGTGCGGGATCGTCAGTGATGGCTTCCAGACACGTCCGGCCGGACAGATGGCGCTCATGGCGGATGCGGGCATAGTGCCAGGCTGTTTCAGCATCTCCGCCCTGAATGCTGCTCCACCGATCGCCCGTGCTATGCTGAATATCAGCGTAGTGATAATCGCTGCCTGTGGTGTAGGGAGCTTCACCGCTCATGTCCGCCTCATGTTCCGGCGGAATAAGCCGGCTTTGCCGGTAGTCGTAATTGCGCGTACGTACCGATGCAGGCACCACCGCTGAGTGGCAGCGCATCTGCCATATTGTCAGGGTATCGCCTGTTAACCCTGCTCCGGGCAGCGACTGAATTTTCGCGCCAGATAGGTAGCCTGCCTGCTGATCGGCAAATACGATGACGGTGATCTCTTCAGCAGTTTCATGTTTGCAGAAGCGGAACCAGATCCCGACTTCAGAAAGCAGACGCCGGATAAAACTCAGGTCACTCTCTCCCCACTGAACGATCATCTCACGCCTGGGGTAACGCCACTGCAGCAGGCTCATGTCAATCTCATAATCCCTAAAGCCGTGCGACTTCAGGACAGAATTGACGAGCTCGGGAACAGACGTCCGCTGATAGATAGCGTACCGGTGCGTGCTGGACATCAGCGCCAGAGGATGTTCGAGTGTGACTTCATACGTTGATTCGTCAACGCTGGTTGATATATGGGAAAGGCGGGTGATAACCCCATAAATTTTGCGTAATGTGTGCCAGCGATCCTTAGCAGGCCGAAAGAGGGAGCACGCCGTGGAACAGGCCCGCATCATAAAAACTGCCGGCTGCATCATCACTTTCTCAGGTGGTATATCCTGAACGGATGAAGTAAAGCGGATGATAAATCGATAGGGCTGGCTAAGGGACTCTCGCCCTTCGAAAGATTTAACGTCTGCAACGATCTCGCAGCTTTCAAAGGCGAGCAGATAGTGATTGAGCGAATCCGCAACGGCGAATGAGCCCGAACGTCCTGTCAGGGGCATAGATATCCTTATTTAGTTTGGCATTACAAACCATAAGGACAAGTGTAAATAATTACAGAGGGTTAGTATATTGTAAAATTTGATTTAATTCTGGCTCTGATTCCGACAGGGGAGAAGCATTGAACCCTGCAGGGCAACGGACTCTGGTCATGATTTTTTCGGTTTTCCGCCCCTATCCTGAGTCAGCAGACGGATGCGCTTTTGCCAGCAGTCCGGCCTTTCAGTAAATAATGGCCCTTTTTTTGCCTCTCTCTACTCTCGCTGCTGCATAACATACATCCCGGAAAAATTAGCAGGATGATTAATCAGTCTGAATTATCTGGCTTAAAAAAAACCATACTGACGTTGTTATCAGGTCATTTTCGTGAATAATATGCGGCAATTTTTATATTAATTAATAAGATTTGCGTTTAGTTTACGTGACAAGGATTGTCTGATGGTTTCATCTGATACATCAATTACGCTCTGTTTCTCTTTTCTGGTTGCTGCTTTTATAACCAGCGAGGCCACTGCGGAGCCCTTGCCTGATGCAGGTGAACAGGTCCGGCAGCAGCAACAGCGCCAGCGAGCGCTGGAGCAGCAGATAGAGCCGAAAGCGCCTGATGTGCGACTTTCACCGCCCGCTTCTGGTTTTGGCCGCCTCTCTTTTCCTGCAGAAAAACCCTGCTTTCCTCTCACGCGTATCGTGCTTGAAGGGCAGCAGGCGCTGCCGCACTGGCTGCCGCTTAACGCTATTGCCAGCCAGGCGCAGGGAAAGTGCCTGGGCGGGCGCGGCATTAATCTGCTGATGAGTACGCTGCAAAACCGGCTGGTTGATCATGGCTATGTTACTACGCGGGTGCTGGCACCTTCGCAGGACCTTAACAGCGGCACGCTACGGCTGGTGATCCTGCCCGGTTACGTGCGGGAGGCCAGACTGACGCCGGGTAGCGATCGTTATCTGTGGCTCTACAGCGCATTTCCTGCCCGCGACGGTAATCTGCTGGATTTGCGTGATATCGAACAGGGGCTGGAAAACCTGCAACGGCTGCCGACCGTGGTAGCCGATATGTCGGTCGTGCCCGGTGAACAGCCGGGCGAGAGCGATATAGAGGTACGCTGGCAGCAGAAAAAGATGTGGCGCCTCGGTCTCTCGCTGGATGATTCCGGTACGCGCAGCACCGGACGCTATCTGGGTGGCGTCACGCTGTCGCTCGATAACCCTTTTGCGCTGAGCGATCTTTTTTATCTGTCGGCCACGCACGATCTGCAGGGCAAAGGCGGTAAAGGCAGCAAAAACGTCATCGGCCACTACTCGGTGCCGTTTGGATACTGGATGTTCTCCGCAACGGCCAGCGACTATGACTATCACCAGACGGTCGCCGGAACCCATCAGGACTACCGCTATAGCGGAAAAAGTCAGAGCCTCGATTTACAGCTTAGCCGGGTACTGCATCGCAGCGGCTCGCAAAAAACCTCGCTGACCTATGACGTCCTGACGCGCGAAACCCGCAACTATATCAACGACACCGAAGTTCAGGTGCAGCATCGCCAGACGGCGGCGTGGCGTATCGGTCTGCAACACCGCCACTATATCCGCCAGGCGACGCTGGATGCGGGCATCAGCTATCAGCGCGGCACGCGCTGGTTCGGTGCCCAGCCCGCACCCGAGGAGTATTTCGGCGAGGCGACGGCGCTGAGTAAAATCGTTCAGCTCAATGCGCAGTTCAGCCTGCCGTTCAGCATCGGCAGCCAGCATTTTCGCTACGGTGCGCAATACCTGCGTCAGATGAGTAATACGCCGCTCACGCCGCAGGAGCAGTTTTCGATAGGTAACCGCTGGACTGTGCGCGGTTTCGACGGCGAACGCACGCTGAACGCGAGCCGCGGCTGGTTCGTCCGCAATGACATCGCCTGGAGTACGCCGCTGCCTGCACAGGAGTTCTACCTGGGCGCGGACTATGGCGAGGTGGGCGGCGCGGGCAGTGAGCTGCTGACCGGCCAGCATCTGGCGGGCGGGGTGGCGGGGCTGCGCGGTCAGGCCTGGAATACCGGTTATGACCTGTTTATCGGGACGCCGCTGTCGAAGCCTGACGGTTTACGCACCAGCAGCGTCACGCTCGGCTTCAACCTCAACTGGAGCTACTGAGAATGCGCGCAGGCAAGTATGAGGTTAAATCACCGCTGATTCTGGGCGGTGAAGAGAGTGAAGCGGAAATACTGGGATCGGCGGTGTGGCTCTGGATGCACTCGCCGCTGCATCGTGATGCGCCGCTGCACGCCCTGCCGACGCTGCTGCTGCCGATCATCAAACAGCGACAATATGTGCTGGTGGCTGAAGCCGGTACGCCGGTTTTTTTCTTCAGCTGGGCCTGGCTGAACGAAGAAGCCGAAGCGCTTTATCTTACACGGCCCGCTATCCATTTTCCGCCTGACGCGTGGAACAGTGGCACACGCATGTGGTGCTGCGACTGGATCGCGCCATTTGGCCATACCGTAGCGATGAGTCGCCTGATCCGGCGCGATCTCTTTCCTCATGCCTGCTGGCGGGCATTAGATCACCGCGGTGAGCAGCGCGGCAGGCGCGTATTCAACTTTCATGGCAGCCGCGTGACCCATAAAGCGGCAAAAACGTGGCGCCAGCAGCATCCGCTCGCCGCCGCGTTACCGCAAATCTGATAAGGATATTAGATGAACAAAAATCGCTACCGCGTGATTTTTAACACAGTCCGCGGCATGCTGATGGTGGTGCCGGATATTGCTAAATCAGGCCGGGCCGGCAGCGCACGCGCGTCAGGTCTCAGCCACACGCTTAGCAGCCTCACTGGCAGAGTCGGCGCATTATGTTTTAGTCTCTGGCTGGCGATGGGCGTGATACAGCCTGCCAGCGCCGCCATTGTGGCAGATGCACAGGCGCCTGGCGGCCAGCGGCCCACGATAGTAAACAGCGCCAGCGGTACGCCGCAGATCAATATCCAGACGCCCTCCGCAGGCGGTGTTTCCCGCAATACGTATAGTCAGTTTGATGTCGGAAAGCGGGGAGCGATCCTCAACAACTCCCACAAAAATGTTCAGACCGGACTCGGCGGGATGGTAAGCGGCAATCCCTGGCTGGCCCGGGGCGAAGCCAAAGTGATCCTGAATGAGGTTAACTCGCGCAATCCCAGCCGCCTCAACGGCTTTATTGAAGTCGCGGGTCAGAAAGCCCAGGTCGTTATCGCCAATACGTCCGGGATCACCTGCAACGGCTGCGGATTTATCAATGCCAGTCGCGGCACCCTGACCACCGGACAGGCGCAGCTCAACAATGGCAACCTGACCGGCTTTAACGTTGAACGCGGTGAAGTGGTGGTCGAAGGGGCGGGGATGGACAGCTCACGCCAGGACTATACCGACATTATTGCCCGCTCGGTGAAGGTCAATGCCAGCGTCTGGGCCAGGGATCTTCGCGTCACCACCGGACGAAACAAGGTGGATGCCGCACACCAGCAGGTCACGAAGCAGAGCGACGAGCGCGCTACAGAACCCCGGATGGCGCTTGATGTCTCCAGCCTGGGCGGCATGTATGCCGGAAAAATCCGTCTGGTCGGCACGGAGAGGGGCGTCGGCGTTCGCAATGCGGGCAATATTGGCGCGCAGGCGGGTTCGGTGGTCATCACCGCTGATGGCCGCATTGAGAACAGCGGCGCTATTCAGAGCCGTAGCGATCTGCAGCTCGCCGCGCGGCAAGGGATCAGCAACAGCGGTACGATCTTTTCTGGCGGAAAAGCGTCGGTAACCAGTGCGGCAGATGTGCAGAACCGCGGCTCTGTTGTGGCACGCAATGACGTTACGCTGCAGGCTGGCAGCCTCAACAGCACGGCTTCAGGCGTTCTCGCGGCAGGTGTGCAGGATGACGGCAGACCCGGTGAATCGGGCAATCTGACCCTGACGACAACGGGCCAGCTTCGCGCGCAGGGGAAAAACCTGGCCGGCGGCAGCCTGAGCGCACGCGGGCAGACTATTGACCTCAGCGGCAGCCGTACCGAGGGTAAAAACCTGACGCTCGACGCCCGCGAGGGCGATATCGTGACGCGCAGCGGCACCCTGACCGCGCAGCAGCAGCTCACCGCGCGCACCGGAAAAATGCTGAACAACGATGGCGCCACGCTGACAGCCAGCAAGCTCAACCTGCAGGCGCGCGATCTCTCCAGCCAGCAGGGTCAGATCCTGCAAACCGGGCGTGACGATCTCACGCTCAGTTTCGCGGGCAGCCTGAATAATCAGGGCGGCCGTATCGCGACTAACAGTGACAACCTGACGCTCAATGCGGCTGCGATCGATAACCAGTCGGGTGACATCACCCATACAGGCCGCGGCACACTGTCGATCACCACCGGTAATCTGCGCGGCAGTAAGGGATCGCTGCGCTCAAATGGTCAGCTCACCCTGCGCGGTGGCGATGTCGATATTGATAGGGGCACCACCTCGGCCCGGCAGATTGATATCAACGCGGACAGCCTGGCGAACCGGCAGGGCTTGATCGCGAGTGAAGGCGATCTCAGCCTGCGAGGCGCGCAGCTGGCTAATCAGCAGGGCGTTGTGAGGGCGGGTAAGACGCTGCGCGTCACGGCGGATGTGCTGCAGAATGCTCAGGGCAGGATAGTCAGTAGCGACACCGGGCATGTGGATGCCCGCTTACTGGATAACCGTGACGGTCAGCTGGTGGCGCAGCAGGCGCTGACGCTGCGCGGCGATACGCTCGATAACCGGGACGGCGGCCTTATCCAGAGCGGTGCGCAGCTTGATATCGGCGCAGAGACGCTGCTTAATCAGAACAGCGGCGAAAAAGGCGGCGTGATCAGCCAGGGCGACATGCTTATCCGCGCCGGACAGATAAACAATACGCAGGGTCTGACGCTGAGCGGAAAAGCGTTGCAACTGGCGGCTGGCAGCCTGAATAATGCCGCTGGCACGCTGGTGGCACAGGAGCAGCTCAGCCTCGACACGCACTCCACGTTCAATAACCGGGCAGGTCTGCTGCAGGGCGGTAGCGTGCTTATCGACAGCCACGGCCAGGCGATCGATAACCAGAGCGGCACCCTCTACAGCCTTAGCGATCTTCATCTGCACAGCGGCGCGATCGACAATCAGGCCGGAACCGTGGGCGCGAAAGGCGATCTTACGCTGCAGAGTGGCGGAGTGGATAACCGCAGCGGTGGACGCATCGTCAGCGAGCAGGCGGCTTCGCTGGAAATGACTCATCTGGATAACCGTGGCGGAGAGATCCAGAGCATTGGCGATCTGCTGGTGAGTGCGCAGAGCACGGTAGACAATGCGGGCGGCCTGATTCGCAGCGGCGCGAACGCCGTGCTGAACGCATTGCAGCTGAACAATCAGGATACTCAGGGTGATCAGCAGGGTATTGAAGCGGCCAGCCTGCGGATTAACAGCGACGATGTGTTCAATCAGCGCGGCATGTTACTGGCCGATCGGCAACTGATCATCAACAGCCGTGGCTCGGTCGATAACCGGCAGGGTGCGATTTCGGCCGGAGAAGATCTGCTGCTGCAGAGCAATGACCTGATGCCGGAGAGTCGCCTGCGCAGCTTCAGAGTGGCGCAGCCTCAGAGCAATAGTCTGACGCTGGAAAATCGGGAGGGCGTTCTCAAAGCGGGCCGATCGCTGACGATCCGTGCCGATCGCCTGGAGGGTGACGGACAGATCCTCTCCCTGGGTGACATCACGCTGGTCAGCCAGCAGAGCCTGAACAACCGCGGCGAGATGATTGCCAACGGCAATTTCAACTTCACAACCGCAGGCGACGTTGATAACAGCGGTAAACTGCTGGCGGGCGGCAAGCTCGATCTGCGCGCCACCCACCTGCTGAACGCTGCCACCGGCGAGATCAATGCCGGACAGAACTGGCTGACGCTGAGCGGACAGCTGACCAACTATGGGCTGATCGACGGTAAACAGACGCTGCTGAAGGCGTCGACGCTGACCAATATCGGCAGTGGCCGGATCTATGGCGACAGCGTTGGCGTACAGGCTGATATTTTCAACAACCTGGCGGAAAACGGCACTGCCGCCACGCTGGCGGGACGTGAGCGGGTGGATATCGGCGTGCAGACGCTGAACAATCGTGACCACGGCCTGATCTACAGTGCCGGCGATATGGCGCTGGGCGGTGAGCTGAATGCTGACGGCCTGGCAACCGGCAGAGCGGGCACCCTCAATAATCACAGCTCCACCATCGAGTCAGCGGGCAACATGCAGATGGCTGCCGGTGAAATCAATAACGTCAACGATCGTTTCAGCACCGGGCTGGTAACCGTCTCTTCGGAGGCGATTACCGGGTATCAGCACTCGGGCGATACCGTCCGCTGGAAAGCCGGCGAGCCGGGCGTCTTTGTTGACCGCAACTCGGCCGATTCACTGCTTAATCTCAACACGCCAGGCAACACCGGCAGCAATAACGATAACTTCTACCAGTATGACTACACGCGTACGGTGCAGGAGACGCAGATCGCCGAAAGCGATCCGGCGAAGATTATCGCGGGCGGTGATTTGACGATAAACGCTGACCGCGTGCTGAACGATAAGAGTCAAATCATCGCGGGCAATACGCTGACGATAAACGCGCGCGATCTCAATAACGTCGAGGTGGTGGGCCAGCGAATCACGACTGACGTTGGTAAGGTGACTCACTACAAGCGCATCCGTCATAAAGGTGGCGACGAGCAGGGCGACAGCACATCGGATTACACGCCGCCGGACGTGATTGAGACGATTGCCCTGAAGCCAGGAGAGCTGGTCGATCACGGTGAACTGAGCGGCAACCCCCTTTCGCTCGCCCCGCAGAGCACAGAGGGTACCGACGCCACGACGGGCCGCGCGGGCGGCGTGAATGCCCATATCACAGGCAGCATGCCTGACATTGCCGCTCTGCTTAAACCCGGCCAGCATTTTGATGTGCCCGGCAGCCAGGGGGAGAACGCGAGCGTGATCCGCATCGTCGGGCCCGATACGCGCCTGCCGGACAACAGCCTGTTCAGAACCAATCCCTCTCCCGGCGGTAAATATCTGGTAGAGACCGATCCGCGCTTTACTCAGGAGAAGCAGTGGCTGAGCAGCGACTATATGCAGGACGCTCTGACGCAGAACAGCGATAACGTACTGAAGCGTCTGGGTGACGGCTATTACGAGCAGCGGCTGATTCGGGAACAGGTCATGAACCTGACAGGGCAGCGCTACCTGGGCGGCTTCAGCAACGACGAAGATCAGTACAAGGCGCTGATGAACAACGCTATCGCCTTTAGTCAGCGCTATCACCTGACGCCAGGCGTGGCGCTGACGCCTGAGCAGATGGCGCTGCTGACAAAAGATATTGTCTGGCTGGTTAACGCGCAGGTTAGACTGCCGGATGGCTCCAGCCAGACGGTGCTGGTACCGCAGGTGTATGCGCGTATTCAGCCAGGCGATGTCAATGGCAGCGGTGCGCTGATTGCGGGCCGCAACCTCAACCTGAACCTGGGTGGTGGCCTGTTTAACAGCGGTACGCTGGCCGGGCGCGAAGTGGTGAAGCTGAGCGCCGGTAATATCACCAACATGGCGGGAACGATTAAAGGCGCCAGTGTCGATCTTCTCGCCCGCGCAGATATCAATAATATCGGCGGCGTGATTGAGGCAACCGACTCGCTGCTCGCCCGCGCCGGACGGGATATCAATACCGTCAGCACAACCCGCAGCGTGAGCAGCCGGAACGGTGAGAACCAGTTCGACCGGACCACGGTAGATAGCGTGGCAGGCATGTACGTGCAGGGCGACGACGGCCGGCTGATACTGCAGGCCGGACGTGATATCACTCTCACGGCGGCGCAGGTGGTTAACAGCGGCGACAATAGCCAGACGGTGATTAAGGCCGGACGCGATCTGACGCTCAATACCGTCAGTACGGCGAGCCGGGACACGCTTGTCTGGGATAGCGATAACAGCCTGAAGCAGGGCAATACGCAGGAGATCGGCAGCGAAGTCGTCAGCAAGGGCGATCTCTCGCTGCTGGCAGGCAACGATCTTTATGCCCGCGCGGCCACCCTGTCGGCAGATATTGCGCTGGCGCTGACCGCCGGACATGACGTCACACTGACAAACGGCGAGAACACCCGGGATCTGGACGAGCGGCAAAAGACGACGGGCAGCAGCGGCTGGCTGTCGAAGAGCACGACAACCACACGCGACCAGATTTCGCGTCAGACGGCGCAGGGGAGTTCGCTGAATGGCGACACTATTTCCGTGGCGGCGGGCAACGATCTGCGCGTACAGGGCAGCCAGATAGCGAGTACCGGCGATCTCTCCCTGCAGGCGGGGCACGATCTCAGCGTTACCGGAGCGACTGAACGCAACAGTGAACAGCATCTGGCGCAGGAGAAAAAGAGCGGGTTTTCCGGCACCGGCGGTATCGGCTTCAGTTACGGCAAACAGAGCCTGAAAACCACTGACACCGCGCAGGAGACGACCAGCCAGGGCAGCACCGTGGGCAGCGTGAACGGCAGCGTGTCCCTGACGGCGGGCAACCGGCTGGATATCAACGGCTCCGATCTTATCGCGGGCAAAAACCTGACGCTGGACGGCCGCGAGGTGAGCATCACCGCAGCGGAAAACCAGAGCAGCCAGGCGCACCGCGTGGAGCAGAAAACCTCGGGTCTGACGCTGGCGCTTTCCGGCACGGCAGGCAGCGCGCTGAACACGGCGGCGCAGACGGTGCAGGAGGCGAAGTCTGCCGACAGCGGACGGCTGGCGGCGCTGCAGGGTACCAAAGCGGCGCTCAGCGGCGTGCAGGCGATGCAGGCCGGCCGGCTGGCAGAAGCGCAGGGCGACAGCCCGGAGAACAACAACGCCATCGGCGTCAGCCTCTCTTACGGCAGCCAGTCTTCCACTTCCACACAGCGCAGCGAGCAGCGCACCGCGCAGGGCAGCAGCCTGACGGCGGGCGATAATCTGAGCGTGGTGGCGCGCGGCAGCGGCGTGAAAGGCGACGGTGGTGACCTGACGGTGCAGGGCAGCCAGCTGCAGGCGGGCAGAGACCTGCTGCTGTCGGCGAACCGGGACCTCAACCTGCTGTCGGCCGCGAACACCTCGTCGCTGGAGGGTAAAAACGAGAGCCACGGCGGCACGGCGGGCGTGGGCATCGGCGCGGGTCAGGGCGGCTGGGGCATCAGCGTCTCCGCCAGCGCAAATAAGGCAAAAGGCAGCGAGCAGGGCAGCGGCGTCACCCACACAGAAACGCAGGTGAGCGCGGGCCGTGAGGTGACGCTGATAAGCGGGCGCGACACCACGCTTCAGGGCGCGCAGGTGAGCGGCGAAAAAATCAGGGCGGACGTGGCGCGCAACCTGACGCTGACGAGCGAGCAGGACAGCGACCGCTACGACTCGAAGCAGCAGAGCGCCAGCGCCGGGGGCAGCTTCACCTTCGGGTCGATGACCGGCTCGGCGAACGTGAACCTGAGCCGGGATAAGATGCACAGCACCTGGCAGAGCGTGGAGGAGCAGACCGGCCTGTTCGCGGGGAAAGGCGGCTTTGACGTGACGGTAGGAGGACACACGCAGCTGAACGGCGCGGTTATCGGCTCGACGGCGACGGCGGATAAAAACCGTCTGGAGACGGGCACGCTGGGCTGGCGCGACATCGAAAACCGGGCGGATTATAAGGTGGAGCATCAGAGCGCGGGCGTGAGCACCGGGGGCAGCATCGGCGGCCAGTTTGCGGGGAACATGGCGAACGGGCTGCTGACGGGGGCGAACCACAGCGACAGCGGCAGCTCGCTGACGAAGGCGGCGGTGAGCGGGGGCGCGCTGGTTATCCGCAACGGGGACAAGCAGTCGCAGGACGTGAGCGGGCTGAGCCGCGACGCCGCGCACGCGAACCAGACGCTGTCGCCGATATTCGATAAAGAGAGGGAGCAGAACCGGCTGCAGGCGGCGCAGCTGATAGGGGAAATCGGCAACCAGGCGGCGGACATCGCGCGCACGGAGGGGCAGATAAGGGCCACGAATGCCGGTAAGGCGGAGCTGGCCTCGAAGGATATCAGAGAGCCGGGCGAAGGCGCGCCGAAGGCGAAGTGGGCTGACTACAACAAAGCGCTGGCCGCAACGGACAGCTATAAAGCCGCCGCGGCGCCTTTTGGCACCGGCAGCGCCCTTCAGCAGGGTATTCAGGCGGCGACGGCTGCGGTGCAGGGCCTGGCGGGGGGCAGTCTGGCGCAGGCGGTAACGGGCGCGGCGGCACCGTACCTGGCAGAGGTTATTCATAAACAGACGCTGAATGCGGACGGTTCGGTGAACGTGCAGGCGAACCTGATGGCGCACGCGGTGGTGGGTGCGGTGACGGCTTACGCGGCGGGGAACAGCGCGCTGTCGGGAGCGTCGGGGGCGGCGATGGGCGAGTACATCGCACAGCAGATGTATCCGGGCACTGACCGCAGCGACCTGACGGAGACGCAGCGCCAGACCATCAGCGCGCTGGGGACGCTGGCGGCGGGCCTCGCGGGCGGAGTAGCGGGCGACAGCACGGCGGGCGCGGTGGCGGGCGCGCTGGCGGGGAGGAATGCGGTTGAGAATAATTCTCTCGCTGATATCGCTCAGGCGCAGTCTGAAGGCAAGACGCTTGAGCAGAAGGCCGGTGAGTACGTTGAGGCCGAAAACGAGCGCTATAAGAAGGCCAACTGTGGCGGCATGAGCGCCGAAACCTGCTCAGTGAAAATGTACAACGAGCGGCGTGAAGCGCTGAAAGCAACGGCTTCGCTGAGCGTTGATTTTGTACCGATTGTGAGCGATATCAAAGGTTTTGCGGAGGCGCAGTCGGCTATTGACTATCTGGCAGCGGTGGTGGGTATTATACCGGGTGCAGGTGATGTTGCCGGTAAGGCCATTAAAGCGGCAGAAGTAGCACTGAAGAAAGGCGATATAGCGGAGGCATCGAAGCTGATCAATAAGGCCAGCGATGAAGTCTCTGCTTATAACATTGCAAACTATCCAAAGTTAAAAGATGAACTCAGGCAGCAGAATCTGAATAATATTGCGAAGCAGGATACGAGACTGGCAGCCGTTATTAAAGGTGATAATGGCAAGCTAAATTATGGTATTGGCTCAGGAACATCAGCAGAAGCCGATCAGTTAGGTAAAATCTGGGTTGGCGATGGAGCAAGACTTACCAGTGATAAATCTGGATTAATGAGTGCTGATGGTACTCGTGTATATCGTTTTCCTGCTTCAAAAGATAATAGTTCATATGCAACAACTGGTACTCAGGCTAATTTTGAAACGTTTAAAATAGATCCTGCTACCGGCGACAAAACTAAGATCGGTAATGGCCATCTGGATATCAAATAGGAAATAAAAATGAAGGCTATTTTAAAAAGCATTTCAAATGACGACGTTGAGTTGGATACATTTCATCCAGAAGATGAACTTAATTTTTCTCTCCGTTTATTATTGCGAATTGGATGTGAAGATAGCTCTGGTGCAGACAACTTCGATCTTCGTATATACACACCCGAATGGCTCTGTAAACATCATTGGGTGCCAGAGTTGATGCGGCATACGCTCCTTGTACGTAAATATGACCTGGAAGAGATAACCAAAACTATCACTGATTATATCGATCAATGCGAAGGCAAAAACTGGATTGAGATAGCACAAAAATTATCCCGAGTTTTCGCCTGGGAATATGAAGACTACCAGCCATAGACATTGAGACTCCCGGATATTATGCCGGGAGTCTTATCACTGGTAAGTAGCAACAGCATTCCGCTATCCGGGGATTGACCGTAAAAACCTGAGTGAAGATCAGAAGCAGACCATCAGCGCACTGGCCACGCTGGCGGCAGGTCTGGCGGGCGGCGTAGCCGGAAACAGCACGGCAGATGCGGTGGCGGGCGCGCAGGCCGGGAGGAATGCGGTTGAGAATAATGCGCTGTCCGGTCTGGAAGGGTTCGGTAAAGGCATGATGGATTATGGGCAGGCTCAAACTTCACTGGGCGGCTCCATGATTAAGAATGGCACTTCACCGGATGAAATCGCGGCGGCTCTGTCGAAAGCTGCTAAAGGCGATATGCCGGAAGGACAAAATGCAGCGGAGGGATTACTGGTAGCCTGGGGTAATTTCTTTAGTGTGCCGTTAGACGTAGTTATGTCGAATGAACAAATGACGCCACAAAAAGCGGCGGAAATACTTTCCAGCGGCTTACCGACCAGTGAAAAAAAACTGTTGCAGTATGTGGCGGCGAAGGCGTTCTTTAGTGTCGCGAAAAGCTCTGACCTTGGTTTATCAGCCTCTAACCAGAAATATGTTGATATTTTATCGCCTGAATAAAAACAGCATATTTTATATGGCGACAGCCCTACCAGTGGGGGACATCTTTATCCTGGAAACCCAGGGAAGACTGTTTATCCAAAAGAGTGGACCGCCGATAAGGTTGTACATGAAATTGGTGACATAGCGACTTCGCCAGATACTAAATGGTTTGCGCAGACAGGGGCTGGTGGAATGTATACTGCTGAAGGGGATCCTGCTAAATGGGTAGCGTATGAAGTCAGAGACTGCGTCAGGATTCGAGTTATTTATCAACCAGCTACAGGAAAGGTTATTACTGCTTTCCCCGATAATAAACCTGTGCCTGCGGCATCGAAACCCATTAAATGATAGGAAGAGTTTATTAAATGTTTAGTGCAAAAATTAGTCAGTTAGGAAGATCCCTTGAAGATCGACTGGATCCAGGATTGATCGAGGGTGCGCTGGATTATATTCAATATAATGAAGAGCCGCTTGCTTTTGAGATTCTCTGTGATCACATAAGCGAGTATGACGTAGCCATAACTCAAAACGAATATGAGCTAATAACTCAGCTTATCGAAGATATGAAATTTGACATAAGTGAAGCACCATTTAAATATTTAATAAAATTAGTCAGTTAAGTTGAGGGAATCCCAGCCCTCAGCGGCTGGGATACTTTTATTATTATTGGTCACTCAGTTACTGGCCGGATCACCAGTTGGCCGTGCTCAACGGTCACGGTGACTGGCGTATCCAGATGAGATAGCGAAGCAGGCTTACGACACGGCGATGAAGCCGTTCGGGACGGGTTCGGCACTTCAGCAGGGTATCAGCGCGGTAACGGCGGTGGTGCAGGGCCTGTCAGGCGGGAACGTGGCGCAGGCGGTGAGCGGCGCGGCTGCGCCGTATGTGGCGGAGCAGATACATAAGCTGACGGATGGCAACCGGGAAGCGCAGGCGATGGCGCACGCGGTGCTGGGCGCGGTAAGTTCTTATGCCGCGGGCAACAGCGCATTTGCAGGTGCGGCGGGCGGCGTCAGCGGCGAACTAATGGCGCAGCTGGTGATGAAGGAGCTGTATCCGGGTAAGGAGGTGGGCGACCTGTCGGAAACGGAGAAGCAGACGATCTCGGCGCTGGGTACGCTTGCGGCAGGGCTTGCGGGCGGATTGGCGGGCAACAGCACGGCGGATGTGGTTGCGGGCGCGCAGGCGAGGAGGAATGCGGTTGAGAATAACTCACTGTCCGGTGACCAGGCGCGTGCCACGGTGAAACAGGCAGCTGAATCGCTGAAAGAACAGGTCAGGGACAAGCTGTGTAATGGTACGGCCTCTGCCATCGCAAACACCATCATTGGTACTATAGCAAATACCAGTGAGTCGGCATTAGGTGGCGTGGATTACGTAGCGGATGCTGCAATGGCCCTGGCGGCCTGTGCAACCGGAGACAGCTACTGTAGTAAAGCGTTAAGCGACCTGACCGGGAAGAACCAGGCGGTAGCCGACAGCGTGAAAGCGCTGCTGAAAAGTGAAACTTGGTCGGCAGTGGCAGACACGGTAAAACAGGCAGCGGACGGGAATCAGCTTGCACTGGAAGCGACGGGCGAAATGCTGGGCAGGATTATATTGCCGGGTAAGAAAGTTCCGGGAGTCGGAAACCGTATTGAAACGGTGCTTAAAGCTGAAAAGAATTGGGAAACAGCCAGAAATAAAGCCATAAATACGGTCGATGATTTAGGTATTGATTCAAAGCCTGTTATTGGTCGGTTAGAATTAAGTGCTGGCAATGAAAAAATTATTAGTCGTAAATCCAGTGATGGCAAGTTAGGTTGGTGTGTTGATTATGACCCAGAAAAAAGGGACGCACATTAATACATGGGGTTATTCGAAAGGTAAAATACCTGGTAAAGCAGTTAAAACAGTCATACCTTTTGAAAGTAATGAAAAGGTTTTTGAAACTATATTGAAACAATTAAATAAGTAGAGATAATGACTTTGTTTGATGAGTGTAAAGAAGCATTGTTTTCTGATTTTCATTTGCTTATCGGTGACGAGGAGAATAAAGCCATTGACTTACTTAATAAATACCCTATTACCCCAAGGGGAGTTGTATGGAATGAGATGGAATATAGTGATTATGATAATTTTTATGATGTATTAAACGTAAGCACAGTAAAAAATCAAGACGTATTTGTCCTGACGGATAATGCTGACATACCGATATTCAGGACGAATATTAAGCTGGTTGCTGAAAATGTCTATGACGTTACGGCATTGTCACCAAAATTATTTATTTATAATAATGAAATTATAATACAACCTTTATTCCCATCAGAGAGGTTTCGTGTTGGGTCAAGACCTGGACGTTCGTGGCGGGAGGCAGCCGGGCGCAGGCGATAACGGGCGCGGCGGCACCCTACCTGGCAGAGTAGATACACAGACTGACGAAAGGCAATCCGGAAGCGAATCTGATGGCACATGCTGTTGTGGGCGCAGTGGTTGCGCAGGCATCAGGTAACTCAGCCCTGGCCGATGCAGCAGGTGCAGCGAGCGCATCCGCTGCAACTTTCGTGATAGCGAAAACGCTCTATGGCACTGATGACTACAGCAGGCTGGACGAAACGCAGAAACAGACTATATCCGCTCTTAGCACACTGGCAGGCGGGCTGGCCGGAGGACTCACCGGAGACAGCGTGGCTTCGGCAGTGTCTGGCGCGCAGGCCGGGAAAAACACACCTGAAACAATGATACGTTCAGCCTGCCGAAATTTAGCTCTTCTGCTGGTTTTTGGTCAGATGTGGGTAGTGCTTATATATCTCGAGCTACAGGAAGGGCGGTGAAGATGCTATTAATAAGCAGGAGAAAAATAAGTGAAAAGAAGACCTACAATAATGCTTTTTGCATTAAATATTTTATATGGCTGGGCTATTTTTTTTCTCACTGGGATCGTACTGAGATTAGTTATTAACTTTTTTTATGTAAAGGAATTGTTCCCGGAGGAGCAGGATGTGTTTAAAACAGGTGTTATGAGTCTTATTGCTGCTGTCGCAGGTGGAGCTGGTTCATGGATTTTTGCCAAAATAGACGAATGTAAAGCCCGAAAATCACCTCCATCAGATTCCTGATAAACAGCGGCCCCGGTCAAATCAGGCCGGGATATTTTGACCTGCTGAACGGCAGGGGCAGCGTTCTCCGGCTGGGCATCCAGGCGTCGACGGCGGCGATGCAGGGACTGGCCGCACTTCAGGCCGCGCTGACCGAAAAAGGCTATCGTTGCATCTCTGGCTGGTGGGTCTGGGCTGAAGAGTGTGGCAGTGAAGGCAGTGGGGAACGCGGCGGCTGAACAGCCTTCAACATCTGAAAGAGTATCAGCCCTGGTACTGGCTTATCCGGCAGTTTGCGCCAACAGAAATCGGGCCAGCGTCTGGATCTGTTATAAGATTTACTTTGTTCGCAGCCGCCTCCATAAAAAAACCGCCCGCAGGCGGTTTTTAGTCAGCTCAGCGCATAGTGCATAGTGCATAGCGCTACTCGCGCGTTTTGCCCTCTTCAATAAACTCTTCATCAATCTCTTCGGCGTTGTCGCGGTTATCGCGACCGGAGAGGAGATTCCAGCAGGCGATGAACAGAGCGGCAATCAGCGGGCCAATCACAAAGCCGTTGATGCCGTAGATTTCCATGCCGCCCAGCGTGGCGATCAGGATCATATAGTCCGGCATCTTGGTGTCTTTACCCACCAGCAGCGGGCGCAGAATGTTATCTACCAGGCCGACAATCACCACAAAGAAGCCGACCAGGAAGAGGCCTTTCCACAGCGCGCCGGTGGCAAAGAAAAAGATCGCTGCCGGCACCCAGACGATGGCGGATCCGACCGCCGGGATAAGCGACAGAAACGCCATCAGCGCACCCCACAGCAGGCTGCCGTCGATGTCAGTGATCCAGAAAGCAAAGCCGCCCAGTACACCCTGAACAATTGCCACCACCACGGTTCCTTTCACCGTCGCGCGCGACACCGCAGCAAACTTCATCAGCAGATGATGCTTCACATAGGTGGAGAGCGGCAGCGCTTCGAGGATCAGGCCCACCAGCCAGGCACCATCTTTCAGCAGGAAGAACAGTAAATAGAGCATCACGCCAAAGCTCACGGTAAAGGTAAACGTGCCTTTACCAATCAGCAGCACGCTGCCCGCCATATACTGGCCACCTTTCAGCGCGAACTCAGAGAGCTTTTGCTGAATCTGGGTAGAGTTGTTGAGATCGTGGTCGGCCAGATAGCGCTGCGCCCAGCCCGGCAGATGCTGCAGCAGCTCAGCAAACACCGTCGGAAACTGCGCTGAATTATTCTGCAGCTTGACGTAAACGGTATTGATCTCCACCACCAGCGATGAGGTGATGATCGCCAGCGGCGTAAATACAATCAGACAGATAATCAGCAGCGTGACAAAAGAGGCAAGCCCGTTACGGTCGCCCATTTTACGCCGCAGCAGCACCTTTAGCGGGGCAAAAATCACCGCCAGGATAGCCGCCCAGAGAATGGCAGAGAAATAAGGTGACAGCACATCAAAAAAGGCGATGGTGACAATCGCCAGGATAAGAATAAAGAAACCGATATTTAAGCCTTTAACACGCATTCCATAGCCTCGCAAATAAACGTAGCGAAAGAACTATAGAACGGCTGGCGCAGAATGTAATCTGTTTCACATGATTGAATGCAGTAACGGATAAAAATCTGTCCTGAGCCTGCGCTAAACCGGAGAACCCTATGCTTGAACTGCGACCTAACTGTGAGTGGTGCGATACCGATTTACCGCCGGAAAGCGCGGAGGCACGTATTTGCTCATTTGAATGCACATTCTGCGCAACCTGCGCTGAGCATGTTCTGCTGCAGCGCTGTCCGAACTGCAGCGGCGAACTGGTCCGTCGCCCGATACGACCTGCCGCAGCGCTGGCGCGGCATCCGGCTTCTCTGCTGCGGCACATCCGGCAGCCGTAATTCCGGCGCGCGCAATGAGTGACCAGCAGATAATTAATTGTGCTACTTACAATGTTATCCGCAGTTAAACCAGAGATCAGAAAGGGCAGTTATTTTCCTGTTGCCAGCCCCAAAAGGTAATTATTTTAATTTTATGTTTTTTATGAGATTTTAATTCCGTCACTGGCGTGAGGTCAGAGCACTGACCTTATTTATAAGCAGCGTTAATCTGCCTGGCAGCGTTAAGTAATATTCCTAAATCCGATTAATTTTATTTATTGTTTTAGCGGTGAAGTGTTATTCTGCGCGCGCAATGCTGGTGATGTGGCGTTGTGTGCTTCAGTTTTACCCTCTGATTTGCAGGGTTTCCCTGTTTCTGAATAATGAAACATTTTTATTTACCCGATCCCTGCGGTCGGGTTTTTTTATGTTTTTTTCTCTGCGGTACTTATTTGTATCCGGCCGGACATCTTCGTTAAGAAAGCGCTAAGGCAGTGTAATTTACTGTAATAATGAGGTTTTTAAGAATGAAAGAACTATTATTCGCTGCGTGACTGGTTAATAGTCTCTGCCGGCAGCGCACTTATTGCTGCTGTGATGGAGACCATGATGAAAAAAATTAAAACGCAGATCGCTATTACCCTTATTGCATGCAGCACGCTGTTTTCTGCGCTGAGTCAGGCAGAAGGTCCTGGCGGTCCCCGCTGGAATACACATGAAAGCCAGCACGCATCCGGGCGGGAAGCCGATCGCCGTGGACCAGATAATGAGCGTCACGGCGAGCGGGGCGGGCCGGAAGGGCATCATCACGCTGACCGCTTTGCCTGGCAGGGGCATGAGTTCCGGCGCGGCCAGCCGATGCCACCCGCCTATCGCGGTGCCGGATACCGCGTGGATAACTGGCGCGATCGCGGCCTTACCGCACCGCCGCGCGGTGAGCACTGGGCCTTTATCGACGGCAATTATGTGCTGGTAGCGGCTGCAACCGGCATCATCACCGCCATATTACTCAACGGCGCCTTCGATTAATCTCTTGCCGGGAGGAACCACGCCTCCCGCTATCCTTCTGCTTTTACCCTTTGCCAGGCTATTCTGTGAGCTACCGCTAATACACATGTGCTAAGGAGTGATGATGGCCGCAGTAAAAATGGTAGCAGTGGATATGGATGGCACCTTTCTGGATGACCGTAAGCAGTATGACCGTCCGCGGTTCATGGCCTGCTACCAAATGATGAAACAGCGCGGTATCCGGTTTGTCGTCGCCAGCGGCAATCAGTATTACCAGCTGAAATCCTTTTTTCCGGAAATAGCGCATGAGATCGCGTTTGTTGCGGAGAACGGTGCGTGGATCCTCGATAGTGAAGAGGAGCTTTTCTGCGGCGCGTTCAGCCGTGAGGCGGTGCACGCCGTACTGGATACGCTGCAGCAGGGTAACTATCCCGGCCTGCGCTTTCTTATCTGTGGTCGCAACAGCGCCTACTACTTTGCCGGTGCGGACGCGCAGTGGCTGCAGAAGATGCGGCATTATTGTCACCGCCTGCGGCCCATTGAGACGCTGGATGAGATTGCCGACGATCGACTGTTTAAATTTGCCCTGAACCTCTCTGATGACTATGTGCCGGTTTTAATGGCAGACATTGAGCGGCTGCACCAGGGATCGGCTGCGGCCACCTCCAGCGGCCACGGCTCAGTAGATTTGATTGTGCCTGGCCTCCACAAGGCCAACGGACTGCGTCTGCTGCAGCAGCGCTGGGGAATTGAGAGCAGCGAAGTCCTGGCATTCGGCGATGGTGGCAACGATCTGGAAATGCTGACGCAGTCGGGATTTAGCTTTGCGATGCAGAACGCGCCGGCGCGGGTGAAAGCCGCGGCACGCTATGTTACCGCGGATAATAATCATGCTGGCGTGCTGCAGGTCATTGAGCAGATGCTGGCGGGTGAGGGCCCGTTCGCCTGAGCAGAGCGCGCCGGCAGGCTCAGAGCACGCGCCACGCCTGAACAAGCATGTCGGTCATCTGCGCGCTGTTATAGGTTACCCGGCTATTTTTACTGTTGGCGCGTGCGACAATCCAGCCCACCTCTGTGGCAGAGATCGCAGGTCCCTCCTGCCAGAACGGCACAATAGCGTGCTGCTGCAGCCAGGCTTTCAGCGCCAGCGGGGCAGGCGCGGAGGCGCCGGGCATCAGCTGCGCCGCAAACGTGCTCATCAGGCGCTGCTGTTCAGGGTGGTCGCTTTCTGCCAGCTGATCCAGAAACGGAAACAGCAGGCGGCCGCAGGCTTCACCATGGTGAATCGCTTTGATCGCCCCCAACTCGCCTGCGATGCCATGGATCACGCCCAGGCCGGCGCTGCTCAGGCAGAGGCCGCCCAGCCAGGACGCCATCATCATTGCCTCACGCGCCTCGTCACCCTGCCGGTCAGCGCGGTTCAGGTAAGGCCAGGCCTGAAAAAAGAGCCGCAGGCCGCTGAGCGCCATCTGCTGAGTAAATATGTTGCCTTTCTTTGACAGATACGCTTCAAACAGATGCGTAAAGGCATCAATTGCGCAGGTAGCGAGGACGCTATCAGGTGCGCCGCGCAGCAGGTCGGGATCGAGAATCGCGACGGGAGGAACAAAGTTCGGATGGCGCAGCGACGCTTTAATTTTGATGTGCTGCTGATCGGTGACCACAGCGTTTTGCGTAACTTCACTGCCGGTGCCGGCGGTAGTGGGGATGGCGATCAGCGGCAGCGTGTCGCCCTGCACCGGCGTATCCCCCACTTTTTCCAGGTAGCGCGCCGTCGGCAGCGGATGCTCTATCATGGCGCAGAACGCTTTTGCCGCATCCAGCACGCTGCCGCCGCCAATCGCCACTACCCGCTTAACCCGTCCGCGCCAGCGCGCTACCCAGAGGTCAATCTCTTCCGGAGAAGCTTCATGACTGACGATTTCATAGTCCTGTATAGCGTGTTGCAGCTCACCCTTCAGCTGCTGCCACGTCTCGCTATTGAGAAATGAGCGGCCGCAAAACAGCAGCGCAGGCTGCGGATCCTCAGCCAGCAGCGCGGGCAGAGTGCGAATGCTGCCGCGTCCGCACAGGGTTCGCTGGTTACTGTAAAGTGCAATCAGGTTCTCACTCACCTGTCTATCCTTTCAAATGATTTCAGGCAGCCAGTGTAGCGAAAAGCGCTGCTGACGCAGGTATAAACGCCGCCAGCTTAATGAGCAAAAGTTGATCGCCTTCGCAAAAACGAAATTCAGCCCGCCGCTCTGATGTTACCGGCCCGGTGTTGCCCTTAACATGATACCGGTAACAGTATGACGCATTTCGCAACATCCGGCCGCATCTGGCCGATCCGGTAGTACAACGCAACCCGCTGGCAACTGACGCCGCGCGTAAAAAGTGGAGAATAACCATGCCATTACTCTATGTGGCCATCGGCGTAGCGCTGCTGCTGCTGCTGATGATTCGCTTCAAACTTAACGGCTTTATCGCGCTGATTCTGGTGGCGCTGGCGGTGGGCATGATGCAGGGCATGCCGGTCAATAAAGTGATCGGCTCAATCAAAACCGGCGTAGGCGGGACACTTGGCAGCCTGGCGCTGATTATGGGTTTTGGAGCCATGCTGGGCAAACTGCTGGCTGACTGCGGCGGCGCGCAGCGTATCGCCACCACCCTGATTGCAAAATTTGGCGAGAAGCATATCCAGTGGGCGCTGGTGCTGACCGGTTTTACCGTGGGCTTCGCGCTGTTTTATGAGGTGGGGTTTGTACTGATGCTGCCGCTGGTATTCAGTATCGCTGCCTCAGCGCGCGTGCCGCTGCTTTATGTCGGCGTTCCCATGGCAGCCGCGCTCTCGGTAACGCACGGTTTTCTGCCGCCGCATCCGGGTCCGACCGCGATCGCGACGCTGTTTAACGCTGATATGGGTAAAACGCTGCTTTACGGCACGCTGCTGGGGATCCCTACCGTAATTCTGGCTGGCCCGGTGTATGCGCGTTTTCTGAAAGGCATCGATAAGCCGATTCCGGAAGGGCTGTGGAATCCAAAAACCTTTACAGAAGCAGAGATGCCAGGATTTGGCGTCAGCGTCTGGACCGCGCTGGTGCCAGTGATCCTGATGGCATTGCGTGCGGTGGCTGAGATGCTGCTGCCGAAAGGACACGTGCTGCTGCCTTACGCTGAATTCTTTGGCGACCCGATTATGGCAACGCTGATCGCCGTGCTTATCGCTATTTTTACCTTCGGTCTGAATCGCGGGCGCAGCATGGATGAGGTGATGGGCACCATCACCGACTCCATCAAGATCATTGCAATGATGCTGCTGATTATTGGCGGTGGCGGAGCCTTTAAACAGGTGCTGGTAGACAGCGGCGTGGATAAATATATTGCGGGCATGATGCATGCAACCAATCTGTCGCCTATTTTTATGGCCTGGTCGATTGCGGCGATCCTGCGTATTGCGCTGGGTTCAGCCACGGTTGCCGCCATTACGGCGGGCGGGATTGTGGCACCGCTGATCGTGACCAGTGGTGCCAGCCCTGAGCTGATGGTGATAGCAGTAGGCTCCGGCAGCGTTATCTTCTCGCACGTTAACGATCCCGGCTTCTGGCTGTTTAAAGAGTATTTTAATCTCACCATCGGTGAGACTATCCGATCGTGGTCGGCGCTGGAGACGATTATTTCCGTATGCGGTCTGGCAGGCTGTCTGCTGCTCTCTGCTGCGCTGTAATCAGCTTATAACGGGCCACAGAATTGTGGCCCGACAGCCTTAATGTGGCTGCTCAAAACCCGCTTTTACCATCTGCTCGCGCAGTGCACGGGTAATTTCACGATTGCCCCCCGTTACCGGGTAGATGACATTGTTTACCACATCATCCAGATAGTGTTCATCAAACTCCTGCATGGTCAGCTGCGTACCGCCTTCGTCGTTAATAGCGATACTCCCTTTAATATGGCTGCCGACCTCCTTCGCCTTCAGGCTATAACGTCCCATGCTGGTATTAATCGTACTCATAATTTCTCCTCGTTTCGCTAACAGAGATAACCATTGAGGCCCGTCACAGGCGCTTTAAGTTTAGCGCGTCGAAATCTGTAAAGAGCGCCTGCAGGGCCAGTTAATGGCTGAGCTGCGACCCTGCTCGCAGAAATAGCAGGGGCTTATTCACCTGGCCGGTGAAGCGAAACGCGTATCGGCAGCGTGCGGCGCGTTCAGGATATTCAGCTATACTCATCGGCGGATGCATAAATTTTCAAACTGAAGGAGCGAATAATGAAAATATTTCTGTGGATCATTGCGATTGTCTTTATTGTCGGGCTGCTGACTATTACGGGTGTATTCAAGCTGATTTTCTGACGTGTTCAGGCACCTGCGGGTGCCTGAAATTGTTATCGCGCATAACGTACAACAGCCTCTCTGACGGCTATTTCAGGCGGTTTAACATCCGAACTGTTTAGCGGCTTTCTGCATACGGCACAGCGTGCGCCGTGATGAGTTGCCGGCTCTGAAGCTTCACTCCGCTGGCACGTATAAAAGAATTTTTTACTGCCGCACTGGCTGCAACAAATCGTCACCGTTTCTCTCCCTGTTCCCTCCCGGAAAATAAGAAATATCGCAATCAGACCCTGGCTTCAAATGATTAATTCTGTTTATCTGTATGGTGGCAGACAAAATTTACGTTATTTTATGATAAATAACATTTTTTTGCTTTTAGCCGATTTTCAAAACTGCACTTTATGTCACAAAAGCACTTTTTCTGATTCGTTTAACTGCGGTTTTATTCGTAACGGCCTTCGCAGGTACAATAGGCCCTTGCATGCGCGTTATTTCAGGCTATATCTGAAAAGGATTACCGCTACTTTTGGCAATTTCAGACGCAAAAATGCAGCAATCACTTTTGCAGAGCTGGCTACAGAGGTTCTGCACGCTATTAAATTTTGCAATAACAGGGTTTTATCCGTGAATCGACACGTTTCAGCAGCCATGTCGGGCTGCGTGTTGACCTTACTGGTCTCATTTTCTGCCTCAGCCGCTACGGCAGGCGCCGCGCTTAAAGCGGGATGGAATAGTTTCAGCGATAATGTGGCTCAGACCTGGTCTGCGCCGCAGCATTACGATCTTTATGTGCCTGCCATCACCTGGCACAACCGCTGGACGTATGATGATGCGCACATCAGAAAATATAACGAACGGCCGTGGGGGGCAGGGGGCGGCATCTCGCGCTGGGACGATAAGGGTAACTGGAACGGGCTCTACGTGATGGCGTTTAAAGACTCCTTCAACAAGTGGGAACCGATTGCCGGCTATGGCTGGGAAGCGACGTGGCGTCCGCTGCAGGATCAGCGTTTTCATCTGGGAGCTGGCTATACGGCTGGCTTCACCGCGCGCGATAACTGGAAATATATTCCGGTGCCGCTGGTGCTGCCGCTGGCATCCGTAGGCTACGGACCCGCCACGTTTCAAATGACTTACATTCCCGGTACTTATAACAACGGCAACGTCTATTTTGCCTGGCTCAGATTCCAGTTTTAAGCGAGCACATAAGTGCAAAAGTGTGATGCAAAGACAAAAATCCGATATTTATCACTTTTTCATCAATTCGGACTGGACAAATGCCACTGCAATTGCTGTACTAGATGACGACACAGTTTAGTGTCCATTTTTCATGTAAAGGTAATATAGATGTCCAAGATCAAAGGTAACGTTAAGTGGTTTAATGAGTCCAAAGGATTCGGTTTCATTACTCCAGAAGATGGCAGCAAAGATGTATTCGTACACTTCTCTGCTATCCAGAGCAACGGCTTCAAAACTCTGGCTGAAGGTCAGCGTGTAGAGTTTGAAATCACCGACGGCGCTAAAGGCCCATCTGCTGCTAACGTTACCGCTCTGTAAGTTAACAGTCAGAATTTTAAAAACCCGCCTGATGGCGGGTTTTTTTTATTCTTTTTTCAGTTCTGCCACCAGGTGATCAGCCAGGCGGCTACCACTACCGCAGCAAAAGTCAGTGCCAGCATCTCTTCCGAAGAACGTGGGATCCAGTTTTTCATTCTACTCGCCTCAGATGTGATTTCCCTCAGCATGCCAAAGCAAGATTAAGTCAGCCTTAAGCTCAGATGACAGAAATATGACGCCACAGAGTGCGCTTAATGCTTCACAAACCAGAGTTTTAACCACTGCCGCTTGCAGCTTTTACCGTTCACAGGCTATATAAACATCAGCCCGATACAAGGAGAAGCACTATGCATATACGTGAGGCGCGGCCTGATGACTGTTTCGCCCTGAGCGCGCTGCTGGCTGAGCTTGGCTATAGTGGCACTGAGCACTTTATTGAAGCGCGGCTGGTGCAGCTTTGTACTCATCAGGATGAGATCCTGCTGGTGGCTGAACACGGAACGCAGGTACTGGGATTTTTGTCGCTGCATTTTATTCCGCAGCTGGCGCTGGCAGGTGATTTTGCCCGCATCAGCTACTTTTGCATTGCTGAAGGTGAACGCAGTAAAGGCAGCGGCCAGCAGCTGCTGTCCCACGCTGAACAGCTGGCGCGGCAGCGAGGTTGCGATCGTATGGAGGTGCACTGTCACGCTTCGCGGCTTAAAGCTAATCAGTTTTACGCACGTGAAGGCTATGTGGAGTCACCGCGCTACCATACAAAAGATCTCTGTTAGCGCACCGGTATCGGAGGAGAGACAATGAGAGCGGCAATGGGGCAGTTCGCCGTCAGCAGCGAATGGCAGGAGAATATCGTCACCTGTCGCGATTTGATGCAGCGTGCGCGGGCAGGAGGAGCCGATCTGCTGGTGCTGCCGGAAGCGGTACTGATGCAGGACAGAGAGCATCCCGATCGTATTCTGCAGGCGGCCCAGCCACTTGATGGGCCGTTTGTCAGCGCGCTGCTGGCTGAGAGCGCAGAGAACAGCCTCACCACGATTATGAGCGTGCACGTACCGGCTGCCGCAGGAAAAACGCAAAATGTGCTGATCGCCCTGCGTAATGGCAGGATCATTGCGCACTACGCCAAACTGCATCTCTATGACGCCTTTGCGATGCAGGAATCACAGCGCGTTACGGCAGGCAGCACTATCCCGCCGCTGATTGAGGTCGCCGGCATGAAGGTCGGGCTGATGACCTGCTACGATATCCGCTTTCCTGAGCTGGCGCGACGCCTGGCGCTTGACGGGGCAGAGGTACTGGTGCTGCCCGCTGCGTGGGTCAGAGGGCCGCAGAAAGAGCGTCACTGGGCGTTACTGACAGCGACCCGGGCGCTGGAAAACACCTGTTATCTGGTCGCCACTGGTGAATGCGGGCCGCGTAATATTGGCAACAGCATGACGATCGATCCGCTGGGGGTGACGATCGCGCAGGCTGCTGAATCTGCCACGCTGATCTTCGCCGATCTTGAGGCGGAGCGACTCGCTTACGCACGCCGCATTTTGCCGGTGCTGGAGAACCGTCGCTTTGCCACGCCGCAGCTGCGTCAGGAGTGACCGATCCGATCTTACTCTGTTACAGAATTCTGTTGAGTGCCGGCGCAGAGTGCGCGTTAATAAAGGCTGTCCGTTATACGTGAGAGCTGAAGGTAGAGTATGGAAGGTATCAGTATTGCCAAGCTGCTGATTATCGGTGCACTTATTGTTCTGTTATTTGGTACCAATAAGCTGCGTTCGCTGGGCGGTGATTTAGGATCGGCGATCAAGGGCTTTAAAAAAGCCATGAAAGACGACGACAGCACCGTTGCAAAGAGCAGTGCAGATGAGATCCCGGCAGAGCGCGTCAGCCATAAAGAGTAAAGGCGTGCCCGGGCCGCACAACTGTAACAAGTTGTGATGAAAAAAAACCAGACTCACAGAGGCTGGTTTTTTTGTATCAGGAGGATGTCAGCAGAGGATTATTTTACTTCCAGTCCTTTAGCCTGCATATCCGCATGGTAAGAAGAGCGCACAAACGGGCCGCAGGCGGCGTGAGTGAAGCCCATCGCCATCGCTTCTTCTTTCATCTCATCAAATTCCGCCGGGCTGACATAGCGCTGTACCGGCAGATGATGGCGGCTCGGCTGCAGATATTGTCCCAGCGTCAGCATGGTCACACCGTGACGGCGCAAATCGCGCATCACTTCCACGATCTCCGCGTTGGTTTCGCCCAGGCCCACCATCAGGCCCGATTTGGTCGGAATATCAGGATGCGCCTCTTTAAAGCGCTCCAGCAGCTTAAGTGACCACTCATAGTTAGCGCCGGGACGCACCTGACGGTAAACGCGCGGCACGTTTTCCAGGTTGTGGTTAAACACGTCAGGCGGCGTGGCGGTGAGGATCTCCAGCGCACGATCCATACGCCCGCGGAAATCAGGGACCAGCGTTTCAATTTTGATGCTGGGACTCTTCTCACGAATAGCCGTGATGCAGTCAGCAAAGTGCTGTGCGCCGCCGTCACGCAGATCGTCACGATCGACAGAGGTGATAACCACGTACCGCAGCGCCATATCGGCAATGGTCTGCGCCAGCTTCAGCGGCTCGTTCGCATCAGGGGCGTTAGGACGACCGTGTGCCACGTCGCAGAACGGGCAGCGGCGGGTACAGATGGCGCCAAGGATCATAAAGGTGGCGGTGCCGTGGTTAAAACACTCTGCCAGGTTAGGGCAGGACGCTTCTTCGCAAACAGAGTGCAGGCCATTTTTGCGCATCGCAGCTTTGATGCCCTGGATGCGGCTGGAGTCAGCCGGCAGCTTGATCTTCATCCACTCCGGCTTACGCAGAATTTCGTCGCGCTCGGTGACCACGGTTTTCACCGGAATCAGCGCCATTTTGTCGGCATCGCGATACTTGACGCCGCGTTCCATCTGAATTGGTTTACTCATAAATCTGCAGGTTCCGATCGGGATTGCGATTTGAAAGCTTCCTCACTCAAACTGAGAACCAGGCTTTCAACTTTTTTTGAAAAATTTGCAAAAATTATATCATCTCGCCGCTGCATAAGCAGCCGCTATGCGGTGAGAAAGGTTACAATTTTGTAAATACGCACGCACAGACAAGGTCAGTCCGCGCTTTCATCCTGCCACGCCATCTCTTCAAATCCCGTCAGACGTGCAAAGTGTGCCACCAGACGCGGACGCACATCAGCTGGCATAGCGTCAGGCCGGAACCGGCTCAGCTGCGTCATCTTCATCCCGGCATAGCCGCATGGATTGATACGCAGGAACGGAGCCAGATCCATTGCGATATTCAGCGCCAGCCCGTGGAATGAACAGCCTTTACGGATGCGCAGTCCGAGTGAACAGATTTTGTCATCACCCACATAGACGCCGGGCGCATCTGCGCGCGCGCGCGCCGTCACGCCGTACTCTGCCAGGGTGGCAATGACGGTCTCTTCCAGTGCCGTAACCAGCTCGCGCACGCCCAGCCTGCGCCGCTTAATATCCACCAGCACGTACATGATCTGCTGCCCCGGGCCGTGATACGTCACCTGACCGCCGCGATCGCTCTGCACCACCGGAATATCGCCCGGCATCAGCAGATGTTCAGCTTTACCAGCCTGTCCCTGCGTAAAGACCGGCGCGTGCTCAACCAGCCAGAGCTCATCGGGCGTTTCCGCATTGCGGGTATCGGTGAAGTGATGCATGGCATCGGAGACGGGCTGCCAGTCGCGCAGGCCGAGGTTGCGTACAAGGAGCGTATTTGCAGACACAGCGGAGGTCCGGTAAAGAGGGAAAGCCTGAGTATAACGCTGGCAAAGCGGGCTTTGCCAGCGCCGGTGTTACAGTACCATGCGCACGATATCGATGTTACCCAGCTCTTCATAGAGCGTTTCAACCTGCTCAATATGGGTCGCGTTAATAGTAATGGATACAGAGTGATAGTTGCCTTTGCTGCTGGGCTTTACATCAGGTGTATAGTCGCCAGGCGCATGCCGCTGCACTACTTCAACCACTTGATCAACCAGCTCTGGCTGCGCCAGTCCCATAACTTTATAGGTAAACGGGGTAGGGAATTCGAGCAGTTCATTCAGTTTGGTTTTCATATTGGCTCCGGTGCTTAAAAAAACAGGCTCCCGCCTGGGCGAGAGCCTTGATCATATCTTATTTATGGGCGAGCTGGTGGTTTTTCAACCGTAAATCAGCCAAACCAGTGATGGAACATCAGTTTGATGTAGTCGATGATACGGCCAAAGAAACCGCCTTCCTCAACTTCATTCAGTACAACCAGCGGACGCTGTTCAACCGTTTTACCATCCAGCTGGAAGTTAATGCTGCCAACCACCTGGTTTTTCTTCAGCGGCGCGTGCAGTTCGGTGTTGTTCAGCACATAGCTCGCTTTCAGATCTTTCATCCGGCCGCGCGGGATAGTCAGATAGGCATCTTTCTCCACGCCCAGCTGAACGCGATCGGTATTACCGAACCAGACCGGTTCAGAAGCAAACTCTTTACCCGCTTTCAGGGGGGCCACGGTTTCAAAGAAGCGGAAGCCCCAGGTCAGCAGCTTTTTGCTTTCGGTCTCGCGTCCTTTAAAGGTGTGACCGCCCATTACGGCGGAGATCAGGCGCATCTGGCCTTCGGTGGCAGACGCCACCAGATTGTAGCCCGCGGCTTCAGTATGGCCGGTCTTGATGCCGTCCACCGCCAGACTGCTGTCCCACAACAGGCCGTTGCGGTTCATCTGACGAATATTGTTAAAGGTGAACTCTTTTTCACGATAGATAGCATACTCATCCGGCACGTCGCGGATCAGCGCCTGACCAATCAGCGCCATATCGCGCGCGGAGCTGTACTGGCCGTCAGCATCCAGCCCATGTACCGTCTGGAAATGGGTGTTTTTCAGACCCAGCGCCCCGACATAGTTATTCATCAGGTTAACAAACGCGTCCTGACTGCCAGCCACATAATCCGCCATTGCGACACAGGCGTCGTTACCGGACTGCAGCACGATGCCGCGTGTCAGCTGGGAGACCGGCACGCGATCGCCTGGCTTAAGGAACATCAGCGATGAGCCTCTGAATACCGGGTTGCCGGTAGCCCAGGCGTCTTTACCCACGGTAACAATGTCATCCTGATGGATTTTACCGGCTTTAACCGCCTGACCAATGACGTAGCTGGTCATCATTTTCGTCAGGCTGGCGGGATCGCGGCGCGCATCGGCGTTTTTTTCGGCCAGCACCTTACCGGAGTTATAGTCGATTAGTACATAAGCCTCAGCATCAATGTCCGGCACGCCCGGAATCATAGTTTTGAGATTGATATCATCAGCAAAGGCAACATGGCTGAGAGAGAGGGCGACCAGTGATCCCACTGTCAGGCGTTTCAGCAAACGAGAAGGTTTCAGCGTATTCATGTTAAGGACTACAACATCCGTGGGGTTAGGGTGAAAAAAGTGCCTTACTATAGCAAATGCGGGATCGGGCAGCATCCCGCATTGCCGGTCAGTTTTAGCCGTAAATGTTACTGTCCGTCACTATCAGGGACGGGCTGTGGTAATAAAGGCGTTAATCTGCGCTTCGGTACTGAGGCGCTCCTGCAGCGCTGCGGCGTCAGCCCGACGGGCAAAGCTGCCAAGCTGAACACGATAGACATTACCGCTGGTCTCAACCTTACCCGGCACGCCGAAGCGCTTACCGAGCGTGCTGGCCAGCTGCTGCGCGCGACCCGCATCGTTCAGCGCGCCAGCCTGAACAACAAAGCTGCCGCTGGCCGGTGCGCCCGCGCTGGCCGCGGCGGCGGTAGCAGCAGGTGCCGCTACCGCGGGTGCTGGCGCAGGGGCCGGAGACGGCTCGCTGCCCTCCAGCACGCCGGTTGCTAACGGCTGCGGCGCGCCCAGAAAGCCGCTGCTCTGTACCGGCGCACCCAGGCTGTCGTCGCCCTGCAGCGAACGGTTATCAACCTCGCGTACGTCTGATTCTGTCGGCTGTGGCGCACTGCCGCCGTTCATCACATTGCCGCCGCTGAGATCGGGACGGGCAGGCAGCGCATAGCTCTGCTTCGCCACCCTGGTGCCAATTGTACCAGGGCCGGAGAGTGAGCCATCAGGCGCAACGTTGATAAAATCGACCCGCACACGGGTGTTATTAGAAATGTTCAGACGATCGCCGGCGGCGCGTGACAGATCGATAATGCGCCCGGGCATGTAGGGGCCGCGATCGTTAACGCGCACCACAATCTGCCGGCCGTTCGCCATATTGGTAACGCGTACGTAGCTCGGCAGTGGCAGGGTAGGGTGCGCAGCGGTCAGTGCATCAGGATCGTAAGTTTCACCGATAGCGGTACGGTTGCCTTTAGCCTCATCGCCATACCAGGTTGCCAGGCCAACTTCGCTGAAGTCAGATGGATTTTTGACCACGCGCCAGGTTTTGCCATTCACGCTGTAATCCTGGCTGGTAGCCGGATTAATCGGTTCATAGCGCGGCTCAACGCCCGGGATCTCCACTACCGGACCGTTATACGCCGGCTGTGGCGGCGGCGTATTTGTTTGCGGTTCCTGTGTGGTACAGGCACTTAATACCAGTGACGCCAGTGCAACCCCAAGCCAGTCCTTACGCATGTGCAGCCTCTTAAACGCTTTTAGACAACATTTTTCGATGAGTATGGATCGACATGACAATGCCGAACCCCGCCATTAACACGATTAGCGCCGACCCGCCGTAACTGACCAGCGGCAGCGGTACGCCAACCACCGGTAAGATACCACTTACCATGCCGATATTAACGAAAACATAAACAAACAGAATCAGCATTAATCCGCCTGACATCACGCGACCAAACGTGGTTTGCGCCCGTGCGGCGATGATCAGGCCACGCATAATCAGCAGCAGATAGAGCAGCAGCAGCAGCAGCACGCCGACCAGGCCCAGCTCCTCTGCCAGCACGGCAAAGATAAA
This sequence comes from Pantoea sp. RIT413, assembly GCF_003057675.2. Taxonomy (NCBI): domain Bacteria; kingdom Pseudomonadati; phylum Pseudomonadota; class Gammaproteobacteria; order Enterobacterales; family Erwiniaceae; genus Pantoea; species Pantoea sp. RIT413. The sequence continues at coordinate 183,015 of NZ_QBJB02000003.1, read as the reverse complement.
GTCGGTATGGCGCTCCGGCAGAAACTCCAGCTGTGACTGCGTGCCGTGCAGCCAGCCTTTACCGCGCAGCCCACCTGAACCGATAGCTATTTTGGACTGAATAATGTGATACCCCGCGCCGAGCGGGTCGCTTTCGGGATCGAGCAGCATCATCACGCGATCGCGCTGGTAGTCATGCATCAGGAAAAACCACAGTACCGGAATAAAGGCCGCAACCAGCAGCACCGCAACGCCAATCAGTTTCCAGCTCATACCGGACAGGAAGAGCACAAACAGGCCGGAAGCGGCGATCAGAATAGAGGTGCCGAGGTCGGGCTGTGCGGCCACCAGCAGCGTGGGCATAAAGATCAGCACCAGCGCAATGCCGGTATTTTTCAGCGTGGGCGGACAGACGTCGCGGTTAATAAAGCGCGCGACCATCAGCGGCACGGCAATTTTGGCGATCTCTGACGGCTGAAAGCGGACGAATCCAAGATCCAGCCAGCGCTGTGCGCCTTTACTGATATGACCAAAGGCGTCAACGGCTATCAGCAAAATCACGCAGACAATATAGAGATAGGGCGCCCAGCTCTCATAAACGCGCGGCGGAACCTGCGCCATGACCAACATAATCACCGTGCCCATGGCAATCTGACCCAGCTTACGCTCCATCATGCCCGGATCCTGCCCGCTGGCGCTCCAGATCACAATGGCGCTGTAGGTCAGCAGCGCGAGAATAATTAACATAAACAGCGGGTCGATATGGATACGCGTCCAGATCGTCCTTTTCTGCGGACTATCGTTCATCGACATGATTATTCACCTTCGTAGCCGGGCGGCGTCGGGGCGGCTTCAGGCAGCACCGTATTATTGTCACCCAGCATTATGTGATCGAGGATCTGGCGCATCACGGTTCCCACCGCCGGGCCGGCACCACCGTTCTCCAGAATGATGGTCACGGCCACCCGCGGTTTGTCGTACGGCGCAAACGCGGTCATAAGTTTGTGATCGCGCAGGCGCTCGGCAATTTTATGCGCGTTATAGGTCTCATTCTCTTTCAGACCAAATACCTGGGCGGTACCTGATTTGGCAGCAATCTTATAGGGCGCATCAGCAAAGCTTTTGTGCGCAGTCCCGTTAGGCCGGTTGGCGACGCCATACATGCCATCTTTGGCAATTTCCCAGTACCCGGAGTGAATATCGCCAATCGGCGCATCAGGCGGCTGACGATAAGGCACCATGGCGCTGCCCTCACGCGTAGCGCGCAGCAGATGCGGCACTTTGATCACGCCGTCATTAATCAGGATCATCATCGCTTTGTTCATCTGTACCGGCGTAGCGGTCCAGTAACCCTGTCCGATGCCGACCGGAATGGTGTCACCCTGATACCAGGGTTTTTTAAAACGCTTCATTTTCCAGTCGCGCGTCGGCATGTTACCGGCGCTCTCCTGCGGCAGGTCAATACCGGTGCGATGACCATAGCCAAATTTAGTCATCCACTCGGAGAGGCGATCGATGCCCATATCGTAGGCGACCTGATAGAAGAACGTATCGGCTGACTCTTCCAGCGATTTGGTCACGTTAAGACGGCCGTGGCCCCACTTTTTCCAGTCGCGATAACGCTTTTCAGAACCGGGCAGCTGCCACCAGCCAGGATCAAACAGGCTGGTATTACGGTTAATGACCCCCGCGCTCAGCGCTGATACCGCTACGTAAGGTTTTACCGTTGAGGCGGGCGGATAGGCAGCCTGCAGCGCACGGTTATAGAGCGGCCGGTTTTCATCACTGAGCAGCGCCTTGTAATCTTTACTGGAGATCCCATCGACAAACAGGTTGGGGTCGTAGCTTGGCGTGGAGACCAGCGCCAGGATCTCACCGGTGCGCGGATCGCTGACGACTACCGCCGCCCGGCTGCCGGTCAGCAGCGTTTCAATGTACTGCTGCAGCCGCAGGTCAACGGTCAGCCAGATATCGCGGCCCGCCTGCGGGGATTGCTCATGCAGCTGGCGTATCACGCGTCCGCGGTTATTGACTTCAACCTCTTCATAGCCGGTTTTGCCATGCAGCACATCTTCGTAGTAGTTTTCGATACCGAGCTTGCCAATATCATGCGTGGCGGCATAGTTAGGCCACTTGCCCTCTTCATCAAGGCGTTTTACGTCACGATCGTTGATTTTCGATACGTATCCCACAACGTGGGTCAGCGTCTGACCATAAGGATAATAGCGGCGCTGGTAGCCTTTAACTTCCACGCCGGGAAAGCGGTATTGATTTACGGCAAAACGTGCGACCTGTACTTCATTCAGGCCGGTTTTTACCGGAATAGAGGTAAAGCGACGCGAGCGCTTGCGCTCTTTTTCAAAAGCGTCGATATCGTCGTCAGTCAGATCCAGCACTGGTCGCAGCGCCTGCAGCGTCTGCTTAAGGTCGTCAACTTTTTCCGGCACCAGTTCAGCCTGGTAAATCGTGCGGTTCAGCGCCAGCGGAACGCCGTTGCGATCGTAGATGATGCCGCGACTCGGGGCGACCGGCACCAGCTTGATACGGTTTTCATTCGAGCGGGTGCTGTAATCATCAAAGCGCAGGATCTGCAGATGATAGAGGTTGAAAACCAGCACGCAGGAGAGCAGCAGAATGCCGATGAACGCCACAAGGGCGCGGCGGACAAACAGTTTTTGTTCGGCAGTGTAATCGCGAAAAGCGTTGCTCTGTAGTTTCATCCGCTGCGTTTTTATCTGGAGGTTGTCGGGCGTTTATTCACGATGATAAGGGTGATTCGTGGTGATACTCCAGGCGCGGTATAGGCTCTCAGCAACCAGCACGCGTACCAGCGGATGAGGCAGCGTCAGCGCCGACAGCGACCAGCTCTGTTCAGCAGCGGCTTTACACGCCGGAGCCAGGCCTTCAGGACCACCAATCAGCAGGCTGACATCACGACCATCCAGCTTCCAGCGCTCCAGCTGCTGCGCCAGCTGCGGGGTCTCCCACGGCTGTCCGGGAATGTCGAGCGTGACAATACGGTTGCCTTTGCCTGTTGCCGCCAGCATCGCTTCACCTTCTTTTTCCAGAATGCGTTTGATGTCAGCGTTTTTGCCGCGTTTCCCGGCCGGAACTTCAGTCAGCTCAAACGGCATATCTTTCGGAAAGCGCCGCAGATACTCCATAAAACCGGTCTGAACCCAGTCGGGCATTTTGGTGCCAACGGCTACAAGTTGCAGTTTCACTGCTTAGCTCCAGAGCTTTTCCAGCTCATAAAGCTGACGGCTCTCTTCCTGCATTACATGCACAATGACGTCACCGAGATCGACGACAACCCAGTCTGCCGCTGCTTTACCTTCCACGCCCAGCGGAGTCAGGCCAGCTACGCGGGACTCCTGCATAACGTGATCGGCAATAGCGGAGACGTGGCGGGTTGAGGTGCCGGTGCAGATGATCATGTAATCGGTGATGCTGGATTTGCCCTGGACATCAATCGCAATGATATCCTGGCCTTTCAGATCATCAATCTTATCAATAACGAACTCTTGGAGTGCTTTGCCTTGCAAAAGGTTCCCCTTAAAAACAGGTAATGCGGGCTGGCTGAATGCCCGGAAATGCAGCCAAAAATTAAGCGGCGCAGTATAGCATGCTACAACCGGAGGAGATATATATCCGGGTTATTTACCCGCGCCGGCGGGCGGAGCATCCAGATAGAGGCCAGCGCGATCGATATAGTCGATCACCGCTGGCGGCAGCAGCGTGCTGCAGGATTCTCCCTGATGGCGCCGCTGGCGGATCTCGGTGGCAGAAATCGCATAAAGCGGCGTCTCCGCCAGCCAGATATGGCCTGCCGGTGCCTGATGCAGCGCCGCACTGTCCTGCGTCTGATGCTGCTCCAGCCACCGCTGCATCTCAGGCGAACCCATTTCCGTCGCATAGCCCGGCCGTTTGCAAACCAGCAGATGGGAGAGTGACAGCAGTTCCTGCCAGCGATGCCATTTATGCAGCGACAGCAGCGAATCCTGACCGATGATAAAGCCCAGCGGCTGCCGCAGGCCGCGCTCCTGGCGCAGTGCTTCCAGCGTAGTCACTGTCCAGGAGGGGGTCTGACGCTGCAGTTCGCGCGTGTCGATATCAAACAGCGGCCGGTCGGCAATCGCACACTGCAGCATCGCCACCCGCTGTGCGGCACTCGCTTCCGGCTGTGGCCGGTGGGGGGGAACATTGTTGGGCATCAGCGTGACTTTTTTCAGTCCGACCTGCTGCGCCAGCGCCTCTGCCGGACGCAGATGACCATAATGCACCGGATCAAATGTGCCGCCAAACAGGGCGCAGAGTTCAGACATAATGTAATCCTGACGGAAAGTGACGCTGACAGAGCAGCAGCGAGAGCGTTTCCAGCTGCGGCCAGAGGTTCTGGCCATAATCCTGCTTCATGGTGAGCTCCAGCTCAGCCAGCAGGTGTACCGCCTGATGCAGTCGTTCGGCGTCCAGCCGCTGCAGCGCCCCGGTGAAGAGCGCGCGCCGGTTTTGCCAGATGCGCTGCTGATCCATCAGCGTGCGCAGAGGCTGCTTAGCCTGATTGCGCTGCAGATGCAGCAGCGTCAGCAGATCGCGCTGCAGGGTGCGCAGCAGGATCACCGGTTCGCTCTCCTCTTTCTGCAGCTGATGCAGGATATGCAGCGCCCGCTTGCCTTTCCCCGCCAGCAGCGCATCCACCCAGTGAAATGGCGTAAAATGGGCCGCATCATTGACTGCGGCTTCCACGCGCGGCAGCGTCAGTTTGCCGTCAGGCCAGAGCAGCGACAGCCGCTCCAGCGCCTGAGCCAGCGCCAGCAGATTGCCTTCATAGCAGTAGCACAGCAGCTGAACCGCTGCCTCATCGACGCTGAGCTGCATCGCTTTGGCCCGCGCGGCGACCCAGCGCGGCAGCTGTGCCTGTTCCGGCGTCTGACACGGCACCAGCACCGCCTGCGGACTCAGCGCTTTGTACCAGGCGCTGTTTTCCTGCGCTTTGGTCAGCTTTGTCATACGCAGCACCAGCAGGATATCGCTATGCAGCAGGGCAGAGAGGGTAACCAGCTGCTCAGCCATCGCAGCATTCGGGCCGTTTTCCGGCAGCGTCAGCGTCAGCGTCTGGCGCAGGGTGAACAGGCTCAGCGCCTGACAGCTGGCAAAAAGCGCCTGCCAGTCAGTCTGGGCATCCAGCGTGACCGAAAAGTGCTCTTCAAATCCCTGACTGCCGGCAGCAGCGCGGATAGCATCCGCACTCTCCTGGATCAGCAGGGGTTCATTACCGGCGAGAAAATAGCAGGCGCGCAGCCCCTCACGAAGCTGCGCGCGCAGTTGCTCAGGATAAATCCTGATCATTGCAGACTGGTGGCGGAAGAGGAGGGCACTTCCGGTGAATCAGAACCCGGGGCGATGATCTCCGGCTCCGGCAGCGTCTCTTTATTATTGAGCTGCGCGGCATGGACCGTCAGCAGTTTACGCACCAGCTGCTCTGCTCCACGCTGACGCATCTCCTGCAGGATCATATCCTGTTCCGCATCCTTTGCCAGTGCGGCGTTAGGGTTGTCGAAGAACGAGCGGTAGACCGTGGTGCTGATAGGGTAAATCCCTTTGCCGGGCAGCACGACCTGTGCGGTCAGCGTCATCACCAGCGAATATTCTGCCGTGGTACCGCTGATAAACACTGAAGCCGTGTCACGCGCCTGCCGCACGCCTCCCAGACGCAGCGTCGGGTAGGTTGCGCTGGCCTCTTTGCTGTCCTCAATGATGTTTACATCGTTGATGCGCAGCTGCTGACGCACGGTGCGCGCCAGCGGGCCGTAAGGATCGCCACTCTGTACAATCAGCGTTTTCATCTCCGGTGGCACCTGAGTGGTGCCGCGCGGATGAAATCCACAGCCTGCGGTGACCAGCACCGCAAACAGGACAAACAGCCTGATAACTAGTTGTCGCACAGTTCCTCCTGAACTTAACCCACGACCAGGTTAAGCAGTTTGCCAGGGACATAAATCACTTTTCGCAGGGTGACGCCGTCCAGATATTTTGCCACCAGTGGCTCCTGTGCGGCTCGCGCCTGCACCTGCTCCTGAGTGGCATCTGCTGCCACGGTGACTTTACCGCGTACTTTACCGTTAACCTGAACGACAACCAGCATTGAATCGTCGACCATTGCGGCTTCATCCGCTACCGGCCACGGCGCATTATCAATGCTGCCTTCGCCACCCAGCGCCTGCCACAGGACATAGCTGGCGTGCGGCGTGAACGGATAGAGCAGGCGCGTAACGGCGACCAGCGCTTCCTGCATCAGTGCGCGATCCTGTTCGCTCTCCTGCGGCGCGCGCAGCAGCTTGTTCATCAGCTCCATGATAGCAGCGATAGCGGTGTTAAAGGTCTGGCGACGACCAATGTCATCTGCGACTTTCGCAATGGTTTTATGCAGATCGCGACGCAGCGCTTTCTGTTCATCATTCAGTGCGCTGACATCCAGCGCGACAGTTGCGCCTTTCGCTACGTGATCGTAAGCCAGTTTCCAGACGCGTTTCAGGAAGCGGTTAGCGCCTTCCACACCAGACTCCTGCCACTCCAGGGTCATATCTGCCGGCGATGCAAACATCATAAACAGGCGTACGGTATCGGCGCCGTAACGCTCAACCATCAGCTGTGGATCGATGCCGTTGTTTTTCGACTTCGACATTTTGCTCATGCCGGCGTAGATAACGTCGCGGCCCTGATTGTCCACTGCTTTGGTAATACGTCCTTTATCATCGCGCTCAACGGTAACATCAACCGGAGAGACCCAGTTGCGCTCGCCGTTAACGCCAACATAGTAGAACGCGTCCGCCAGCACCATGCCCTGACACAGCAGGCGTTTTGCTGGCTCATCGGAGTTAACCAGGCCCGCGTCACGCAGCAGCTTGTGATAGAAGCGGAAGTACATCAGGTGCATGATGGCGTGTTCGATACCGCCTACGTACTGGTCTACCGGCAGCCAGTAGTTGGCCGCCGCCGGATCCAGCATGCCTTCGTTGTAGTTAGCGCAGGTATAGCGCGCGTAGTACCAGGAAGATTCCATAAAGGTGTCAAAGGTATCAGTTTCGCGCAGTGCTGGCTGACCATTCACGGTAGTTTTAGCCCACTCCGGGTCCGCTTTGATCGGGCTGGTGATACCATCCATGACCACATCTTCCGGCAGGATAACCGGCAGCTGATCTTCTGGCGCAGGGACGACCGTGCCATCTTCCAGCGTGACCATCGGAATAGGTGCACCCCAGTAGCGCTGACGCGAAACGCCCCAGTCGCGCAGACGGTAGTTAACTTTGCGTACGCCAACGCCTTTTGCCGTCAGCGCGTCGGCGATTGCGTTAAAGCCCGCCTGGTGATCCAGACCGTCAAACTCACCGGAATTAAACAGCGTGCCTTTTTCGGTCATGGCACCGCTGCTCAGATCGGGTTCTGTGCCATCGAGGTTGCGGATAACAGGCTTGATGTTCAGGCCATATTTAGTCGCAAACTCCCAGTCGCGCTGGTCATGACCAGGTACCGCCATCACCGCACCGGTGCCATATTCCATCAGTACAAAGTTCGCGACCCATACCGGAATGGCTTCACCGGTCAGCGGATGGATAGCAGACAGGCCGGTCGCCATGCCTTTTTTCTCCATCGTGGCCATATCCGCTTCTGCGACTTTAGTCGTACTGCACTCGGCAATGAAATCGGCCAGCACCGGATTGCCTGCGGCAGCCTGTCGCGCCAGCGGATGACCCGCCGCCACGGCGACGTAGGTCGCGCCCATAAAGGTATCGGGACGGGTGGTGTAAACCGTGACCTTTTCGTCGCTGTGCGCAACGTCAAAGGTGATTTCAACCCCTTCTGAACGGCCGATCCAGTTGCGCTGCATGGTTTTAACCTGCTCCGGCCACTCATCCAGCTTGTCGAGGTCGTTAAGCAGTTCTTCAGCGTAGTCGGTGATTTTGATAAACCACTGCGGGATCTCTTTGCGCTCAACTTTGGTGTCGCAGCGCCAGCAGCAGCCATCGATTACCTGCTCATTAGCCAGCACGGTCTGATCGTTCGGGCACCAGTTCACCGCCGAGGTCTTTTTGTACACCAGGCCTTTTTCGTAAAGTTTGGTGAAGAACCACTGTTCCCAGCGATAGTACTCTGGCTGACAGGTCGCCAGTTCACGGCTCCAGTCGTAGCCAAAGCCCAGCAGCTTCAGCTGGTTCTTCATGTAGTTGATGTTGTCGTAGGTCCATGGCGCCGGCGCAGTATTATTTTTTACCGCAGCGCCTTCAGCGGGCAGACCAAAAGCGTCCCAGCCAATCGGCTGCAGGACGTTTTTGCCCAGCATGCGCTGATAGCGGGCAATAACATCGCCAATGGTGTAGTTACGCACGTGGCCCATGTGCAGGCGGCCAGAAGGATAGGGCAGCATCGACAGGCAGTAATATTTCTCTTTGCCTTCCTGCTCGGTGACTTTGAAGGTTTCATTTTCGTCCCAGTGCTGCTGGACGCGGGATTCTATCTCTTCCGGGCGGTATTGCTCTTGCATGGCTGCCTGTGATCCTTAGTAAAAATCGTTTTCCCGGACCGTCTGGTGCAGCAGCAGAGCCGCTGACATCGTCGCCTGATGGCTTGACCGCCGCATCGGACAGGCCGGGTTTGTCTACTTATGATCCGCATAGCATACCCATAAGCCCCGCCCTCAACAACATTTCACCGTCCCTCTCCGCCGCTTTTCTGCGGAATGCGTTGCGGCTTCCGCGCTTTTGCAATTTCCGCGATGACCGTCAGAGCTTTTGCGATAAAGCGGCTAAACTTACAGCAGCCCTCACAGCAGAAAGGAGAATAAAATGAATAACGTGGCGCAGGCGTATCGAACCACGGTAGCAACGTTAACCCAGCGACTGGAGCACGGTGAACGCGATATCGACGCGCTGGTCGCGGAAGCGCGTCAGGATCTGCTGACCGACGAGAGTCTCTCATCTTCTGAAGTGGATGAAGTAATGCGGGCGGTGCGACGCGATCTTTACGAATTCTCCCGCAGCTATCCCGAAGCGGAGAGCGCGCTGGAAGATTCGGTCTTTTTACGTGTGATCCGTGAGAGCCTGTGGAAAGAGCTGGCGGATATCACAGATAAGAGTCAGCTGGAGTGGCGTGAGGTGTTTAAAGACCTGCATCATCACGGCGTTTATCAGAGCGGTGAGGTAGTGGGGCTGGGTAATCTGGTGTGCGAAAACTGCGGCTTTACGCGCGCTATCTATACGCCTGAAAGCCTGACGCGCTGCCCGGAGTGCAATCACGATCAGTTTCAGCGCCAGCCGTTTGAACCCTGACAGATTGCGTTAACAGCGCGCCGCTGCGTATGTGCAGGCGGCGCGCATGGTTCAGCGGTTAGTGCAGAATTTTTGCCAGAAACTCTTTCGCGCGCCCGGACTGCGGATTATTAAAGAAGTCATCTTTGCGGGTATCTTCGACAATTTTTCCTTCATCCATAAAGATGACGCGATTAGCCACCTTGCGCGCAAAGCCCATTTCGTGCGTCACCACCATCATCGTCATGCCTTCGTTTGCCAGTTCAACCATGACATCCAGCACTTCATTGATCATCTCCGGATCGAGCGCGGAGGTGGGCTCATCAAACAGCATGGCGATCGGGTCCATGCAGAGCGCACGGGCGATGGCCACACGCTGTTGCTGGCCTCCTGAAAGCTGCCCCGGAAACTTCTCCGCGTGGGCAGAGAGCCCCACGCGCTTCAGCAGGGCTTGTCCTTTATCTCGCGCCGCCGTTTTATCGCGCTTCAGTACTTTTACCTGCGCCAGCACCAGGTTATCGATAATGCTCAGATGAGGAAACAGCTCAAAGTGCTGAAACACCATGCCGACCTGACTGCGCAGTTTGGCCAGATTAGTCTTTTTATTGTTCACTTCAGTGCCGTTGACCTGAATGCTGCCCTGCTGAACCGGCTCCAGTCCGTTGACGGTTTTAATCAGCGTGGATTTGCCCGAGCCCGAGGGCCCGCAGACCACCACCACTTCTCCTTTTTTTACCTCGGTTGAGCAGTCGGTCAGCACCTGAAAGTGCCCATACCACTTAGAAACATTTTTCAGGCTAATCATTTAAACTGTCCTTTTTCTTTTCAGATAGCTAACCAGCAACGACGCGCTCAGGCTGATCGCGAAATAGACCAGACCGGCAAACAGAACCATTTCTACCTGGGTACCATCGCGCTCGCCAATGGTAGAGGCGGTGCGGAAAAAATCAGCCAGGCTCAGTACATAGACCAGTGAGGTATCCTGGAACAGCACAATGCCCTGAGTAAGCAGCAGCGGCACCATGGCGCGAAACGCCTGCGGCAGAATAATCAGCTTCATTGATTGCCACTGCGTCATGCCGAGCGCCAGTGCGGCATTTGATTGTCCGCGAGAGATGCTCTGGATACCGGCGCGAATAATCTCCGAATAATAAGCAGCCTCAAACAGCGCAAAGGCCACCATGGCAGAGATAAGACGAATATCCGTCTGCGGCGACAGGCCCAGCACCTGCTGCAGAAAACTCGGCACAACCAGATAGAACCACAGCAGTACCATCACCAAAGGGACTGAACGGAACAGGTTGACGTAGAGTTTTGCAAACCAGCGTACCGGGGCAAACGTTGAGAGGCGCATAACGGCCAGAATGGTGCCCCAGATAATGCCGAACACCACCGCGACGGCGGTAATTTTAAGCGTAATCACCATGCCATTAAGCAGGTAGGGCAGGCTGGGCGGAATAGAGCTCCAGTCAAAATCGTACATTATTTCCCTCCCAGGTTGCCGGGCAGGCGAATTTTGCGTTCTACCAGACCCATGACCAGCATAATCACCAGATTGATGCCGACATAGGCGAGCGTAATCGCAGTAAAGGACTCATAGGCATGCGCCGAGTAGTCGAGCAGCTTGCCCGCCTGGGCAGCCAGGTCGACCAGGCCAATCGTGGAGGCGATGGCGGAGTTCTTGACCAGGTTCAGCATTTCCGAGGTCATCGGCGGCACAATCACCCGGTAGGCGTTAGGCAGCAGCACATAACGATAGGTTTGTGGCAGCGTCAGCCCCATAGCCAGTCCGGCATTTTTCTGTCCGCGCGGCAGCGACTGAATCGCCGCCCGCACCTGCTCGCAGACGCGCGCTGCGGTAAAAAGTCCGAGACAGATCATGGAGGAGAGGAAGAACTGAATGTTTGGATCAAGCTCCGCCTTAAACCACATGCCGAGCTTCTCACCAACCAGTTCCGGCGCCACCAGATACCAGAAGAAAAACTGCACAATCAGCGGGATATTACGAAACAGCTCTACATAGCAGGTGCCAATCGCAGCCAGCAGGCGATTCGGTACGGTACGCAGAATGCCAAACAGCGATCCCACCAGGAAGGCGATAATCCAGGCGCAGCAGGAGACCGCGACGGTCACCTGAAATCCGGACCACAGCCAGCCAAGGTAGGTCGTATTGCCGAACGGAGCCTGCTGTAAAAAGATGCCCCAGTTCCAGTCGATACCCATAACGAGCTCCGGTAAAAAAGGGTAGCCAGGCTACCCATAAGATTGTTGAGCGGTCTCTTTTTTCCTGCCGCAGGGGAACGACCCGCAGCAGTCTGTCTGTCCGTACCGCATGTTCAGCAATCAGGAGGGCAGCCTGGCCGCCCTTGTTATCGTTGTTACGTTACAGCGCCTTGTCGTTAGGTGATTTAAACAGGGCCTGCATATCGGAGGAGAGTTCAAAATTCAGATTGAGGTTTTTTGGCGGAATAGGCTGTTTAAACCATTTATCAAACCATTTGGTCGCTTCACCGGAGGTCTGTGCCTTAGCAATGGTTTCATCCAGCAGCTGTTTGAACTGTGGATCGTCTTTACGCAGCATGCAGCCGTAAGCCTCTTTGGATTGCGCGGTACCCGTAATCTCCCAGTTATCAGGCTTTTTCGCCTTGGCGCGCTCACCGGCCAGCAGGGCATCATCCATCATAAAGGCGACGGCACGTCCGGTTTCCAGCGTGCGGAACGAATCGCCATGATCTTTAGCGCTGATAATGCGCATATCGAGCTTTTTCTCATCATTCAGCTTGCGCAGCAGAATTTCAGAGGTGGTACCGGAGGTGACCACAACCGTTTTGCCTTTCAGATCGGTGAAATCTTTAATGTCACCGCCTTTTTTCACCAGTAAACGGGTGCCGATGATGAAGATGGTGTCAGAGAAGGCCGCCTGCTGCTGACGCTCAACGTTGTTTGTCGTGGAACCACATTCAAAATCGTAAGTGCCGTTCTGCAGCAGAGGAATACGGTTCTGCGAGGTAATTGGCAGCATCTTGATCTGCAGATCGGGTTTATTCAGTTTGGCTTTGATCGCTGCCACAATGGCGCTGGAGTAGTCCTGCGAATAGCCGACGACTTTTTGCTGGTTGTCATAATAAGAAAAGGGAACGGATGACTCACGATGGCCGACGACAATAACGCCGCTGTCGTTAATCTTTTTCAGCGTGCCGGTGAAATCTTCTGCCTGAGCCGCGCCCGCTGCTGCTCCCAACAGCAGAAGTGATAAGGCCACTTTGCGCATTTGCATGTTCCAACTCCTTCGTGTGAATGTCGCGCAGAATAAAACTGCGCAGAGCGTGATGTTATGTCTGTGTCCTGCTGCTTTTTTAATAATCCTTTAGCGCAACTGCGCGCAGGATAGGGGACTAACATAGCGAAATGTTAACGCAATGAAACAAAAAAGTTTGTTTTTTGCGAGCCGCTCCGCACCATTACAAGGCAATGTAGCTGCCTTGCGCTGTTTCAGTGCGCAATCATGCCCGTTAACAGTGCGTGAAATTCATGACAGCAAGCCTGCTACCGGGATTCGCCGCTGTCGTTATGGTTAACAGCAAGCTTCGTGCCACATTACGCAGCATTGCAGGAGAATGTTTCAGCGGAAAGACAAAAAAAAGCGAAGCCGTGGCTTCGCTTTCAGGGAGACGCGAGCGTCAGACGCGCCGGCGTGCAATGGCGGCGGTGATCGCTGCCAGCGTCAGTAACCAGACCGGCCAGATACCGCTGCGCGCATAGGGCGTTTCGCCTGCAGCAGGCGTTACGCGCGCCTCCAGTACCCGGCGGGTAAACTGCGGGATCATCTTTTCAACGTCGCCGTCGGCGTTGACCACGGCCGTAACGCCATTGTTTGTCGAGCGCAGCAGCGGGCGTCCCAGTTCAAGCGCACGCATGCGCGCCATCTGAAAATGCTGCCACGGACCGATCGAGTGGCCGAACCAGGCATCATTTGAAACCGTCAGCAGGAAGTTGGTATCTGGCCGGAAGTTGGCACGTACCTGTTCGCCCAGAACGATTTCATAGCAGATGGCGCTGGTGAGGTTATAACCCGCCACGTTCAGCTGTGGCTGGATGTAAGCACCGCGGCTGAAAGAGGACATGGGCAGATCGAAGAACGGCGCCAGCGGACGAAGCAGGCTCTCCAGCGGCACAAACTCGCCGAACGGCACCAGGTGATTTTTCTGATAGCGGTTACGGCTCTGGTAGTTATAAGGCTGTTTGCCACCGAGCACGATGACGGAGTTATAGTCGTGATAGCGGTTATCACCCTCAATGCGTGAGTCAACAATGCCGGTGATCAAACTGCTGCCGCGCGCGCGCAGTTCCGCGTCCAGCGCCTGTAAAAAGGGCTGCTGGTTACTTTCAAGATCGGTAATAGCTGATTCAGGCCAGATAATCAGCGGCGCACTGCCGATATAGGGCTGACTGTAGCTGGTATAGACGCGCAGCGTGTCGCGCAGCTGCTGCGGATCCCACTTCATCGATTGCGGGATATTACCCTGTACCATCGCCACGTCCACACTGCGTGCCGGCAGCGGCTGATACCAGTGCAGCATACGCAGCGGCCACGGCAGCAGCAGCAGGGCTGCGGCAACAATCAGGCTTTTCAGACTGCGCTGATGCAGGGCAAAGACCAGCAGGCCGGCAATCATCATCAGCAGAAAGGTAATGGTCTCTACGCCCGCAAGCGGCGCAATACCTTTCAGCGGACCGTCAATCTGGCTGTAGCCAAACTGCAGCCAGGGGAAACCCGTCAGGACCCAGCCGCGCAGAAACTCACTGATTTGCCATAACGCCGGCGCCGCCAGCGCCAGCCGCCATAGAGTAGCGCGCGGCCAGAAGCGGTTGAGCACCACGGCAAACAGCAGCGGATAGAGCGCCAGATATGCTGCCAGCAGCAGCACCAGAAAGACGTTTGCCGGCCCGGGCATACCGCCAAAGGTAGCGATGCTGACATAGACCCAGTTAATGCCGCTGCCAAACAGGCCAAAGCCCCATGTAAAGCCAAGCGCTGCAGCCTGGGCAGGACGACGGTTTAGCAGTAATACCTGCAAACCCGCCAGGGAGATAAGCGCCGCAGGCCAGAAATCGTAAGGAGAAAAGGCGAGGGTGCCGGTGGCACCCGCTATCAGCGCCAGCAGCAGACGCACCCGCTGGCGGGAAAAAAGAGAGGCAGATGCCATAAAGTTATTCGTCTTCGAGTTGCGGTTGTGGAGAATCTTCCGGAATTTTCACATGCACCTGAATAATACGACGGCTGTCCGCCATAGCGACTTTGAAGTGGTAGCCATCAATAGTGATACTCTCGCCGCGAGCCGGAAGGTGGCCAAAGCCCTGCATAACCAGACCGCCAATCGTATCCACTTCGTCATCGCTGAAATCGGTGCCGAACGCCTCGTTGAAATCTTCAATCGGCGTCAGCGCGCGTAACGTGTAGGTATGGCGATTCAGCTGACGGATGTCGCGATCTTCTTCGTCGTCATACTCATCTTCGATTTCGCCGACAATCAGCTCCAGAATATCTTCGATGGTCACCAGGCCAGATACGCCACCAAATTCATCAATAACAATCGCCATATGATAGCGCTGCGAGCGGAACTCTTTCAGCATGCGGTCAACGCGCTTGCTTTCCGGCACCACTACCGCAGGACGCAGCACCTTTTCCATACTGAAGGGCTCAGCGCTGCTGCTCATAAACGGCAGCAGATCTTTCGCCATCAGAATGCCTTCAACGTGATCTTTATCTTCGCTGATGACCGGAAAACGGGAGTGCGCAGATTCAATAATCACGGCCAGGCACTCTTCCAGACTCTGATTGCGCTTCAGGGTGATCATCTGTGAGCGTGGGATCATGATATCGCGTACGCGCTGTTCGGCGATGTCGAGCACCCCTTCCAGCATGTCGCGGGTATCCTGGTCAATCAGCTCTTTTTGTTCAGAATCACGGATCAGACCCAGCAGTTCATCACGATTTTTAGGTTCACCGTGAAACAGCTGGCTAAGCAGCAGGGAAAAGAAGCCCTTTTTACTACTGGGGGCGTCGTTGTTTTGAGAATGGTCGTCGCTCATGGCGTTTTAATTACGATCTCGCTGTTAGATAAGGATAGCTGCCCGCGTCCCGCCGGCAGCACAGTAGCCTGAACCCACGGCTCAGGCGTCTTCTTTCTCCGAAATGTACGGGTCAGGATAACCAAGAGCAAGCATTATCTCAGTCTCCAGCGCCTCCATCTCTTCGGCTTCACTGTCTTCAATATGGTCATAACCCAGCAGATGCAGCGTGCCGTGTACGACCATGTGTGCCCAGTGTGCTTCAGTGCTTTTACCCTGTTCAGCCGCTTCCTGCTCAACCACCTGGCGACAGATAATTAAATCACCCAGCAGCGGCAGCTCAATTCCTGGCGGCGCTTCAAAAGGAAAAGAGAGCACGTTGGTCGGCTTGTCTTTGCCGCGATAAGTCAGGTTTAGCTCGTGACTCTCCGCTTCATCAACCAGGCGAATCGTGACCTCACTTTCTGGCTGAAAGGGGGTAACGGCCGCTTCCAGCCAGCGCTGAAAAGCGGTTTCTTCCGGCAGGCCGTGCGCGTCGGCGCAGGCCTGCTGTAAATCCAGTACTACCGTACTCATGACGGCTCCTGTGGTGGTGTGGAGTGCACAGCCTGTGCGGCCAGCGACTCCCGTTTACGCTCTTCCGCCAGTTTATCACGACGCTTCTGATCCGCCTCTTCCCAGGCTTCATAAGCGTTCACAATACGTGCCACTACCGGATGGCGTACCACATCTTCGCTGTGGAAGAAGTTAAAGCTGATCTCTTCGACGTCAGCCAGCACTTCAATCGCGTGGCGCAGACCCGACTTGGTGCTGCGCGGCAGGTCAATCTGCGTCACGTCACCGGTGATCACCGCTTTGGAGTTAAAGCCGATGCGCGTCAGGAACATCTTCATCTGTTCAATGGTGGTGTTCTGGCTTTCATCAAGGATCACAAACGCATCATTCAGCGTACGACCGCGCATATAGGCGAGCGGTGCGACCTCAATCACGTTGCGCTCCATCAGCTTCTCAACCCGTTCAAAGCCGAGCATCTCAAATAGCGCGTCATAAAGCGGGCGCAGATAGGGATCAACCTTCTGGCTCAGATCGCCAGGCAGAAAGCCCAGTTTTTCACCCGCTTCTACCGCCGGGCGGGTCAGCAGGATACGACGAATCTCCTGGCGCTCCAGCGCATCAACCGCGGCGGCAACCGCAAGATAGGTTTTACCGGTACCCGCCGGGCCGATACCAAAGGTGATATCGTGGTCGAGGATGTTGGCGATGTACTGCGCCTGATTCGGCGTGCGCGGCTTAATCACACCGCGTTTGGTTTTAATGTTTACCGCTTTGCCATACTCCGGCACACTTTCAGCGGTCTGCTCCAGCACCCGGCTCTCTTTAATGGCCAGATGGATGTGATCCGGTTCGATATCCGGAATATGGCCGCGTACCGGGGCAGTATCCACGTACAGCGTACGCAGAATATGCGCGGCGGCCTCCACGCTGAGCGCGCGGCCCACCAGTTTGAAATGGTTGTCGCGGCGGTTGATTTCGATGCCCAGACGGCGTTCCAGCTGCTTCACATTGTCATCAAACGGACCGCACAGGCTCATCAGACGCTGGTTATCGGCGGGTTCCAGGGCGATTTCACGAGTTTCGATATTCAATTGAATCCTTTGGGTCACACAGGGCCAGTTGAAAAGGTGTATGGATGCCGCGCGTGCGCGTCATAAGCGTATGACAAAATTATTTATGGGACAGCACCAGGACGCAAGCGCAGGGAAAGATATTTGGGCGACCGCTGCAGAATGCAAGGGGTGGCGGATGAAACAGGCGGCAGCACGCTGCGTGCTGCCGCACAGTGATTAACTGTCAGGGTTGATACAGGCCGACGCCGGTTTCATCCTCTTTGCGGGTACGGGCAATGACGGCCGCCGGACTCTGCGCCACGCGCAGTCCCATGCGATCTTCAGTGCGTACGACCACGCCGCGCAGTGAGTTGGCATAGACATCAACGATTTCAACATCGACAAATTTGCCAATCATGTTCACCGAGCCTTCAAAGTTTACCACGCGGTTATTTTCAGTACGGCCGGTCAGTTCCATCACATTTTTACGTGATGTACCCTCAACCAGAATACGCTGAACGGTACCCACCATACGGCGGCTGATCGCCATCGCCTGCTGCTGGATACGATCCTGCAGAATATAAAGGCGCTGCTTTTTCTCCTCTTCCGGCACGTCGTCTGGCAGGTCAGCCGCAGGCGTACCCGGACGGGCGGAGTAGATAAAGCTGTAGCTGGTGTCAAAGTTAACGTCGTGGATCAGCTTCATGGTCTGTTCGAAGTCGTGCTGAGTTTCACCCGGGAAACCGATGATAAAATCAGAGCTGATTTCGATATCAGGACGTGCTGCGCGCAGCTTGCGAATAATCGCTTTGTACTCCAGCGCAGTGTGCGCCCGCTTCATCAGCGTCAGAATACGGTCAGCGCCGCTCTGGACCGGCAGATGCAGGAAGCTCACCAGCTCTGGCGTATCACGATAGACATCAATGATGTCATCGGTGAACTCAATAGGATGGCTGGTGGTAAAGCGGATGCGGTCGATCCCATCAATGGCGGCGACGAGGCGCAGCAGCTCAGCAAACGTGCAGATCTGGTCATCAAAGGTTGCGCCGCGATAGGCGTTGACGTTCTGACCCAGCAGGTTAACCTCGCGCACACCCTGAGCGGCCAGCTGGGCGATTTCCAGCAGGATATCGTCGCAGGGACGGCTGACTTCTTCGCCGCGGGTATACGGCACCACGCAGAAAGTGCAATATTTATTGCAGCCTTCCATGATGGAGACAAAAGCCGTCGGGCCTTCAGCGCGCGGTTCCGGCAGACGGTCAAATTTTTCAATTTCCGGGAAGCTGACGTCAACTACCGGGCTTTTATTCCCGCGTACCTGATTGATCATTTCCGGCAGGCGATGCAGCGTCTGTGGTCCAAAGACGATATCAACACACTGTGCACGCTGGCGCAGTTTATCGCCTTCCTGCGACGCCACGCAGCCGCCCACGCCGATGATAAGATCGGGATTGGCCGCTTTGAGCTTTTTCCAGCGCCCTAACAGGTGAAAGACTTTCTCCTGCGCTTTCTCACGGATAGAGCAGGTATTAAGCAGCAGAACATCTGCGTCTTCGGCTTCCTCCGTCAGAGTGTAGCCGTGCGTGCTGTTCAGCAGGTCAGCCATCTTGGATGAATCGTACTCATTCATCTGACAGCCCCAGGTTTTGATATGCAGTTTTTTGGTCATTGAACCAGCCATTGAATCTGAGCAGGGAAGTGCAGGGGGCATAGTGTAATGCTTTGGGGGGGATGTGACCAGCGTACCTGTCATACTTCGCGCACCAGCGTGACAGCCAGGCTGCTGCAGGCAGCGCGGACACAAAAAGATGTGGCAGCGGCTCAGCCCCCTTCCGGATGATTTCCGGTACACTTTGTTTATCAGCAAACGCCGTGGGGCGTCAGGGCAACAGGAAAGGTGAGGATTGATGCAGGAGAGACAGTATGACGTGGTCATCGTCGGAGGTGGCATGGTGGGGGCGGCGCTGGCGTGCGGGCTGGCGCAGCAGCAGTTCCGCGTCGCTGTCATTGAGCGTGCAGAACCTGAGCCGTTTGATAGCAGCTGCGAGCCTGATATCCGCATCTCCGCGATTGGTGCTTCTTCAGTTGCGTTACTGCAGCAGCTGGGCGCCTGGGCGCGCGTAGAGACGATGCGCAGTGCGCCCTATCGCAAACTGGAAACCTGGGAGTGGCAGAGCGCGCACGTCACGTTTGATGCAGCATCGCTGGGGCTGCCGGTGCTTGGCTATATGGTAGAAAACCGCGTGTTGCAGCGGGCGCTGTGGGAGCAGATGCAGCAGGATGGCGTCGCGCTGCTGTGCCCGGCAACGCTGCAGGATCTGCAGCCGCATAGCGGCGGCTGGCACATCACCCTGGACCAGGGCGCACCGCTTGATGCCCGGCTGGTGGTTGGCGCGGATGGCGCTAACTCGCGGGTGCGGCAGCTGGCAGGCATTGGCGTGCACGGCTGGAACTATGCGCAATCCTGCATGCTTATCAGTACCGAGTGTGAGCATCCGGCGGGTGATGCTACCTGGCAGCAGTTTACGCCGCAGGGGCCGCGAGCTTTTCTGCCGCTTTTTGACCAGCATGCATCGCTGGTGTGGTATGACGCACCCGCGCGTATCCGTCAGCTGCAGGCGCTGCCGCTGAGCCAGCTGGAGAAAGAGGTAAAGCTGAATTTCCCGGCCCGTCTCGGCCGTTTTCAGATAAAGAGCGCGGCGTCGTTTCCGCTGGTCCGGCGTCATGCCACGCGCTACGTCATGCCGGGGCTGGCGCTGGTGGGCGATGCTGCGCATACGATTAATCCGCTGGCGGGGCAGGGCGTTAACCTGGGCTATCGCGACGTGGATGCGCTGATTACCGTGCTGACTGAGGCGCGCAGTCAGGCGCAGACGTGGTCAGGAATGGCGGTGCTGCAGCGCTATCAGCGTGAACGCTATCGCGATAATCTGCTGATGCAGGGTGGCATGGATCTGTTCTATTTTGCGTTCAGCAACTCACTGCCGCCGCTGCGCCTGGCGCGTAATCTGGGGTTGATGGCGGCAGAGCGTGCCGGCGGCCTGAAGCGTCGTGCGCTGCGCTACGCGCTGGGACTCTGACCTCACCCACGCTTACTGCTGGCGCGGCGCGCTGGCAGAAAGCCCTGCCGTTTCAGAACGTCAGAAACAACAAAGCCCGCAAAAGCGGGCCTGTTGTGCAATTTGGCTGGGGTGCAGGGATTCGAACCCCGGAATGCTGGTATCAGAAACCAGTGCCTTACCGCTTGGCGACACCCCAATAGGTGTTTGATCAAATTGTCTTTGTATGGCTGGGGTGCAGGGATTCGAACCCCGGAATGCTGGTATCAGAAACCAGTGCCTTACCGCTTGGCGACACCCCAATTATCTGGTGGCTACGACGGGAATCGAACCTGTGACCCCATCATTATGAGTGATGTGCTCTAACCGACTGAGCTACGTAGCCATAATACTGCTTTACTGCTTTTCCCGATGCTGGCTGGGATACCTGGATTCGAACCAGGGAATGCCGGTATCAAAAACCGGTGCCTTACCGCTTGGCGATATCCCATCTGTTAACGCGTATCCACGAAAACATATCGGATTGGCTGGGGTACCTGGATTCGAACCAGGGAATGCCGGTATCAAAAACCGGTGCCTTACCGCTTGGCGATACCCCATCCGGCTGCCGAAGACTGAAATGGTGCGGGAGGCGAGACTTGAACTCGCACACCTTGCGGCGCCAGAACCTAAATCTGGTGCGTCTACCAATTTCGCCACTCCCGCAAAAAAGATGGTGGCTACGACGGGAATCGAACCTGTGACCCCATCATTATGAGTGATGTGCTCTAACCGACTGAGCTACGTAGCCATCTTTTTTCGCGTTACCTTCAACGGCGTTGCGGGGCGCATTATGCGTATTGAGCTTTGTAGCGTCAACAGTTTTTTTGCCGTTTTTTACCTTGCGGCGCCTGTTTGTCTGGCTTGTAACCAGGCTGGCGCTTTATTCAGCAATTTTCGATCACATCCGCGTCAGTTGCAACTAAAAAGGGACCGCAGCGGGTCCCTTACACTATCCGGCGATGCGCTTATTTGTACGCGGACTGATGTACGCCAACGGCACGGCCGGAAGGATCGTCCATGGATTTGAACGCCTCATCCCACTCAATCGCTTTAGCAGAAGAGCAGGCCACAGAAGGTCCGCCAGGCACGCACTCTGCTGCGCTCGGCAGCGGGAACAGCTCCTCAAAGATTTCGCGATAGAGATACGCTTCTTTTGAGCCAGGCGTGTTGTGCGGGAAGCGGAAATGTGCGGTTGCCAGCTGCTGATTGCTGACCTGCTTCGCCGCCACTTCTTTCAGCGTATCGATCCAGCTGTAACCGACCCCATCAGAAAATTGCTCTTTTTGACGCCACGCCACGCTCTCCGGCAGATACGATGAGAAGCATTCACGCAGAATGTGCTTTTCCATCTTCCCGTTGCTGCCGCACAGTTTATCTTCCGGGTTGATGCGCATTGCCACATCCAGGAATTTTTTATCCAGGAACGGCACGCGTGCCTCTACGCCCCAGGCTGACATCGCTTTGTTCGCACGCGCGCAGTCAAACATATGTAGCGCCAGCAGCTTACGCACGTTCTCCTCATGGAACTCACGGGCGTTTGGTGCTTTATGGAAGTAGAGATAGCCGCCAAATACTTCATCTGCGCCCTCACCAGAAAGCACCATCTTGATACCCATCGCCTTGATTTTGCGTGACATCAGATACATCGGCGTTGAGGCGCGAATCGTGGTGACATCATACGTTTCAATGTGGTAAATCACGTCACGGATCGCGTCCAGGCCTTCCTGTACCGTGAAATGAATTTCGTGGTGTACGGTACCGAGATGATCGGCGACCGCCTGCGCAGCTTTCAGATCGGGTGAACCCTCCAGGCCCACAGCAAACGAGTGCAGCTGTGGCCACCAGGCGTCGCTCTTATCAGCATCTTCCACCCGTTTAGCCGCAAAACGCTTGGTAACGGCCGAAATGATTGAAGAGTCCAGTCCGCCTGAGAGCAGCACGCCGTAAGGGACATCAGACATCAGATGGCTTTTTACTGACTCTTCCAGCGCATGTTTCAGGCCTGCAGCATCGGTGGTGTTCTGCGCAACCGCTGCAAAATCCATCCAGTCGCGCTGCCAGTAACGACGGATCTCACCATCAGTGCTGGAGAGGAAGCTTCCCGGCGGGAATTCTTTAATAGAGCGGCAGACCGGAACCAGCGCTTTCATTTCAGACGCCACGTAAAGGTTACCGTGCTCATCATTGCCCATATAGAGCGGAATGATACCGATATGATCGCGACCAATCAGGTACTGCTGTTTAACGCTGTCCCACAGGATGAAAGCGAACATACCCTGCAGGTCATCAAGGAAATCGACGCCTTTTTCCTGATAGAGCGCCAGAATCACTTCGCAGTCGGAGCCGGTCTGAAACGCATAACGATCGCTCAGCTCAGCGCGCAGCGCCTGATGGTTATAAATTTCGCCGTTCACGGCCAGTACGTGGGTGTGGTCAGCGTTATACAGCGGCTGCGCGCCGTTGTTAACGTCAACGATTGAGAGGCGCTCATGCACCAGGATAGCCTTATCATCTGCAAACACCCCGGACCAGTCCGGGCCGCGGTGACGCATCAGACGGGAAGACTCCAGCGCTTTCTTGCGCAGTTCAACAGGATCGCTTTTCAGATCCAGCACACCAAAAATCGAACACATAACTGACTCCTGATCTCACCCTGTGGCGATGTTATTTTGCATTTGTCCGGCAGCCTGCGCTGCGTGATGTATAAGAAAATGCGCTAATTGATGGTGGTTGCGCAAGCAAAATAACGTTTTTATGATAAATAGAGTGTTGCACAGGTGAATAAATTGAACATACACCAAAATAAAGGCTATTTTTTTAGATGATATCTAATAATTTGCCGATTTAGCTCTTTTTATCATCAGGCGCCAAAAACAGTAACGCCCCGCACACCGGCAGGTGGGCAGGGCGTCAGCAGGTGCACGGCGCCGGTCAGAACAGATCGATATCGGCGACGGAAGGGAAAATCCAGTCGGGGCGGAATGGCATTGCGTCGATATCGCTCAGGGTGGAAACACCAGAGAGCACCAGAATAGTTTCCAGTCCCGCCTGGAAGCCCGCCAGAATATCGGTGCGCAGGTTATCACCCACGATCACTGTCTCTTCAGAGTGCGCATGCATTTTGTTCAGCGCCGCCCGCATAATGTAGGGGCTGGGCTTGCCAACATAAAAAGGCTTACGGCCCGAAATGGTTTCGATACCGGCACAGAGGGCGCCGCAGGCGGGAATAAATCCACGCGCGTGGGTATCCGGATTGGTCGCAATAAAGCGCGCGCCGTTAGCCACAAAAAACGCGGCTTTATGCATCATATCCCAGTTAAACGAGCGGGTTTCACCGACGATAACAAAATCAGGATTGACGTCAGTAATGGTAAAGCCGGCGTTGTAGAGTTCATGAACCAGCGCACCTTCTCCGATCACATACGCTTTTTTCCCCTCCTGACGCCGCAGGAAATCAGCGGTGGCCATGGCTGAGGTATAAAACACCGAGTCAGGAATGTCGACGCCGGCGTTGGAGAAACGGTTGGCCAGATCCTGAGCAGTCTGCGACGGATAGTTAGTCAGCACGACCAGCGGCATGCCTTTTTCCAGGATACGCTGCAGAAATTCATTAGCCCCTTTCACGGCCGTGTTGTCATGCATCAACACGCCATCGATATCACAGATTACGCTTTTAATGGTCATACAAGATCCCGTCAGGCCTGCTCAGGCAGGTTACAATTAATCTTCCAGCAGATGCTGCAGCAGAATGCCATTCAGCATAGCGCGTTTTGCCAGCGCAAACGCCCCAATCGCGGAGCGATGATCCAGCTGTGAGCGCACCACCGGCAGGTTTTTACGAAACTCACGCAGCACCTGCGTATTGATACAGCTCTCGATGGCGGGAAACAACACTTTGTCGGCGTCGGTGATTTCGCCCGCCAGCACCACCTTTTGCGGGTTAAAAAGGTTGATTGCAATGGCAATCGCTTTGCCGAGATAACGCCCCACATACTCAATCACTTCACACGCCAGCGCGTCGCCCTGATTAGCAGCGTGACAGATTTGCGGCATCAGGCAGTTATCCAGCGACAGCGTACTTGGATATCCCTGATTCAGCAGATGGCGTACGCGGTTTTCAATCGCGCCATTTGCGGCGATGGTTTCCAGACAGCCGAAGTTGCCGCAGTGGCAGCGTTCGCCTAACGGATCGACCTGGATATGGCCAATTTCACCCACGTTACCGTTACTGCCGAGAAAAATCTGTCCGTTAGCAATAATGCCGGCACCGGTTCCTCGATGCAGCCGCACCAGAATCGAGTCAGCGCAGTCGCGGCTTGCACCGAAGTAGTGCTCAGCCAGCGCCAGACTGCGGATATCATGCCCTACAAAGCTGGTCACGCTGAACCGCTGCTGCAGGCTGGCAACCAGCGGCCAGTGGCTGACGGCAATGTGCGGCATATAGCGGATAATCCCTTTAACCGGATCGACCAGCCCGGGCAGGATCACGGCAATAGCGATCAGCTCATGAATTTTCCGCTGATGCACGTTGATAAACGCGCTGATAGCGTTAAACAGCGCGTTCTCCAGCGTCTCCTGCGTGCGCTCCGGTAGCGGATAATCTTCCTGCGCCAGCGATTTGCCGCTTAGATCAAACAGGGTAAGCGTGGCGTCGTTGCGTCCGAGACGGACGCCGATGGTATGGAAATGACGGGTTTCCGTGATAATGGAGATGGCGCGGCGACCGCCGGTAGAGGCCTGCTGCTCGACCTCTTTGATCAAACCGCGTTCAATCAGCTGACGGGTAATTTTAGTGACACTGGCGGGCGCAAGCTGGCTGAGATCGGCAATCTGAATGCGCGAAATCGGCCCCTGTTGATCGATCAACCGATAAACGGCTGCGCTATTGAGTTGTTTGACAAGATCGACATTTCCTATTTGAGTCTGGCCGCCAGTGGTCATTCAATGCTTACTCGCTGAGGACGCTCTCTCCATTGACGAACGTCTTGATGATTTGATAATCGCGGGTAAAAACAGTGAGGTTGGCGGCTTTTCCTGCTGCTACCGTGCCCAGCTGTTTCTCCACGCCCATGGCTCTTGCCGGATAAAGCGTTGCCATACGTAACGCCTCATCCAGGGCAATGCCGCAATACTCTACGCTGTTCTGCACTGCTTCAATCATTGTCAGTGCTGAACCGCTCAGGGTTCCATGCTCATCCACGCACAGACCATTGCGATAGTATATTGTTTTACCTGCAAAAATGAATTTATCAATCGCAGCACCTGCCGGCGCAGTCGCGTCAGTAACCAGAATCAGCCGTTCGCCTTTGAGACGTTTTGCCATGCGCACGTTAGCGTAATTGACATGTAAGCCATCTGCAATGATGCCGCAGTATACATCAGGCGAATCAAACAGCGCACCGACCAGTCCAGGTTCACGGCCGCTAAAAGGACTCATCGCATTATAAAGATGGGTCGCAAAGGTAATGCCGGCGCTGAAGCCGGCTTTTGCCTCGGCATAGGTCGCATTAGAGTGACCGGCAGAAACGATGATACCGGCTGCGCTGAGCTGACGAATAACCTCGCTGCCTGCCTGTTCAGGCGCCAGCGTGACTTTAGTAATGACATCCGCGTTGGCACAAAGGTAGTCGACCAGTGCGGGATCGGGCTGGCGTATCAGAGCCGGATTGTGCGTTCCTTTTTTCTCCCGGTTGAGCCACGGACCTTCAAGGTGCAAACCCAGCGCCTGATTCTGGCGCGTTGTCAGCCAGGCGCGCATGGTTTCCACCGCCTGCTTCATCAGTTCATCACTGCTGGTAATCAGCGTTGGAAGAAAGCTGGTACAGCCTGACTTTTCATTAGCACGCTGCATTATCTCCAGCGTTTCCACGCTCAGCGCTTCAGGCGAATCGTTGAATTGCACACCGCCGCAGCCGTTGAGCTGCAGGTCGATAAAGCCGGGAGCGATAAACGCGCCGGCCATATCCTGTTGCGGTAGCGCTGCATCCAGCATGGCGCGCGGGCAAACCCGATCAATAATACCGTCCGCGATAACTACCGCGTGATCGTCCAGAATGTCATAGCCGGTAAAAATCCGACCGTTTACTAATGCGTACATTATCTCTCTCCCGGCTGCGCCAGCTGTCAACGACAGCAGGCTTCTACATCGTGCTCTCAAACGCCCTGCATATTTTCCGCTTCAAGCTCGCGGAAATATTTTACCGTTTTAATTTTCAGTTCCATTGTCGCTGGCTCATCACATACCACAACCGCTTTTGGATGCAGCTGCAGACAGCTGATGGTCCACATATGGTTTACGTTGCCTTCTACCGCGGCCTGAAGCGCCAGCGCTTTGACGTGGCCTGTCACCAGGATCATTACCTCTTCGGCATCAAGCAGCGTACCCACGCCAACGGTCAGCGCATATTTAGGGACCTGGCTGACATCGCCATCGAAAAAGCGTGAATTAGCGACACGCGTATCATGCGTCAGCGTTTTTATACGTGTACGCGATGAGAGCGAGGAGGCGGGTTCATTAAACGCAATATGGCCATCATTGCCTACACCACCCATAAACAGGTGGATTTTACCAAACGCACGAATCTTCTCTTCATACTGGCGACATTCTGCGTCAATATCTTCCGCATTGCCATTCAGAAGATTGATGTTTTCTGACGGAATATCAACGTGATCGAAAAAGTTGCGATACATAAAGCTGTGATAGCTTTCCGGGTGCGCTTTCGGCAGACCGACATACTCATCCATATTGAATGTGACAACATGCTTAAAGCTGACCTGGCCCGCTTTATGCATCTCAATCAGATGCTTGTAAGCTTCCAGCGGCGTGCCGCCCGTAGGCAATCCCAGAACAAAGGGACGCTCAGGGCCTGGGTTAAAGGCGTTAATCCGGTTGACGATATGGCGGGCTGCCCATTTGCCAACCTGAGCAGGTGTAGCCAGCGGAATCAGTCTCATAGTGCACCTCGGTTAAACAGATAAAAAGAATATGCTGTAGCAGCCGTGATCAAGTGTGAATGAGGTTAACGCGTTTATCAGCAGGCTACAGCGAAAAAGAGCGGTTGATATTTTTTATCATAAAATAAGTTTGTGGCAGTGACCAGTATTAAGCGACTTATATTGGCTATTAAGGTGATAAAAGTCACAACTGGAGCGGTTTTAATTTGCGAGGCGAATTAATTTATCTTTACACTGCATCTCGCAGAGAATCGTCTTATCAACACGCCAGGTGCCGGGATAATAAAACCAACCCGTACCAGGGGATACGCCAGTCTCATAGGGGGAGAACAAGGTGAGTATATTAGGCTATTTACAAAAAGTCGGCCGTGCGCTGATGGTGCCGGTGGCCACGCTGCCGGCGGCCGCTATCCTGATGGGGGTAGGCTACTGGATCGATCCCGACAGCTGGGGGGCAGGTAACGCACTGGCGGCACTGCTGATAAAGTCAGGCTCCGCGATTATCGACCATATGTCGGTACTGTTTGCGATTGGTGTCGCGTACGGTATGTCTAAGGATAAAGATGGCGCAGCGGCCCTGACCGGCTTTGTTGGCTTTCTTGTGGTGACCACGCTCTGTTCGCCTGCTGCAGTCGCTATGATCCAGAAAATGCCGCTTGAGCAGGTGCCTGCGGCGTTTGGCAAAATTGAAAACCAATTTGTCGGTATCATGGTGGGTATCCTTTCGGCGGAGATGTATAACCGCTTCAGCCATGTCGAACTGCCTAAAGCGCTCTCTTTCTTCAGCGGGCGTCGCCTGGTACCGATTCTGGTCTCCTTCCTGATGATTGTCGTGGCGTTTATCCTGATGTACGTCTGGCCGGTGATCTTCGGTGGTCTGGTAAGCTTTGGGGAACATATCCAGAAACTGGGTTCTGTCGGGGCGGGGGTATACGCCTTCTTTAACCGACTGCTGATCCCGGTTGGCCTGCACCACGCGCTCAATTCCGTGTTCTGGTTTGATGTTGCGGGTATTAACGACATTCCAAAATTCCTCGGCGGCGCGCAGTCTATTGCTAACGGCAGCGGCATTCCGGGTATTACGGGTCGCTACCAGGCAGGCTTCTTCCCGATCATGATGTTTGGCCTGCCGGGTGCGGCACTGGCTATCTATCACTGCTCGCGTCCTGAGAATCGGGCAAAAGTGGGCGGCATTATGCTGGCAGCCGCTTTTGCCGCATTCTTTACCGGTATCACTGAGCCGCTGGAATTCTCCTTTATGTTCGTGGCCCCGGTGCTCTATGTGATCCACGCGGTACTCACCGGTATTTCCGTGTTTATTGCGGCCAGCATGCAGTGGATTGCCGGCTTTGGCTTCAGCGCCGGCCTGGTAGATATGGTGCTCTCGTCGCGTAACCCGCTGGCGGTGCACTGGTGGATGCTGATCCCGCAGGGCCTGGTCTTCTTCGTGATCTATTACGTCGTCTTCCGTTTCACTATCCGCAAATTTAATCTGCTGACGCCGGGCCGCGAGCTGGCAGCGGATGATGAAACCGATGGTTATGATGTGAATGTCACGCCTGAAAGTAGCGGTGAAACGGCGACTGAATCGCTGGCGCGTCGCTATATTGCTGCCGTCGGCGGCTCTGAAAACCTGACGCATATTGATGCCTGTATCACGCGCCTGCGCCTGAACGTGAAAGATTCCGCACAGGTCAGCGAAGGTGTGGCAAAACGTATCGGCGCTTCAGGCGTTATTCGTCTTAATAAGCAGAGCGTGCAGATTATTGTGGGTACGCAGGCGGAGAGTATCGCTACTGCGATGAAGTCCGTATTGACCAAAGGCCCGGTGGCGGCCGCCAGCGCTGCGCCTGTGGCTAAACCGGTTGTGGCAGCAGCAGCGCCTGCGCCCGCGGCTACACATAAGGCGATTGCCACGCTGCTGGCACCGGTATCAGGTCATGTAGTGGCGCTGGATAAGGTGCCGGATGAAGCGTTCGCCAGCAAAGCGGTAGGTGATGGCCTGGCCATTCAGCCGTCGGATAGCCGCGTGGTGGCACCGATTGCCGGTACCATAGTGAAAATCTTCAATACCAATCACGCCTTCTGTCTGGAAACAGAGAGCGGCGTTGAGATAGTGGTGCATATGGGGCTGGACACCGTTGCGCTGGCAGGGCGCGGTTTTACCCGGCTGGTGGAAGAGGGCGCGACCGTTACCGCTGGCGAGCCGATCCTGGAGATGGATCTGGACTATCTGAACGCTCACGCGCGCTCGATGATCAGTCCGGTGGTGGTCAGCAACAGCGACGACTTCGCAGGTCTTACGCTGCTGGCAACCGGCACGGTCGTTGCCGGCGAAACGCCGCTCTATGAGGTGAAAAACTAACCCCGGGCGTCTAACCGATAAGGCAGGAAGCGATTCCTGCCTTTTTTGTTTTAAAAGCGCCAACAAACGGTTGTTTCCCTTCAGCGCTTTGTGGATCATACTCCGTTACTTCGAGGTAAAATCACCCGTTATTGTTTGAGGATTTTGAGATGAGTGAGGCTGAAGCCCGCCCAACGAACTTTATTCGTCAGATCATCGACGAAGATTTGGCGAGCGGTAAGCACAGTAGTGTGCATACCCGTTTCCCGCCAGAGCCCAATGGTTATCTGCATATTGGCCATGCAAAATCGATCTGCCTGAACTTTGGAATCGCACAGGATTATCAGGGGGAATGCAATCTGCGTTTCGATGATACCAATCCGGTTAAAGAGGATATGGAGTTCGTCGAGTCGATCAAAAATGATGTGCAATGGCTGGGCTTTGAGTGGAGCGGCAACATTCGTTACTCATCCGACTATTTTGATCAGCTGTTTAATTATGCTGTCGAGCTGATCAACAAAGGACTGGCGTACGTTGACGAACTGTCACCCGAGCAGATCCGCGAGTATCGCGGCACGCTGACGGCGCCGGGCAAAAACAGCCCGTATCGCGATCGCAGCGTCGAAGAGAACCTGGCGCTGTTCCGGAAAATGCGCGATGGTGGCTTTGAAGAGGGTAAGGCGTGCCTGCGTGCCAAAATCGATATGGCTTCCAGCTTTATTGTGATGCGCGATCCGGTGCTCTACCGCATTAAGTTTGCCGAGCACCATCAGACCGGTAACAAGTGGTGCATCTATCCGATGTACGATTTCACGCACTGCATCTCCGATGCGCTGGAAGGGATCACGCATTCGCTCTGTACGCTGGAGTTTCAGGATAACCGTCGCCTGTATGACTGGGTGCTGGATAACATCACGATTCCGGTGCATCCGCGGCAGTATGAATTTTCGCGCCTGAATCTGGAATATGCGGTGATGTCGAAGCGCAAGCTGACGCAGCTGGTGAGCGAGAAGCGGGTTGAAGGCTGGGACGATCCGCGCATGCTGACCGTTTCAGGCCTGCGCCGTCGTGGTTACAGCGCAGCATCAATTCGTGAGTTCTGCCGCCGCATCGGTATCACCAAACAGGACAATATCGTTGAGATGGCTTCGCTGGAGTCATGCATTCGTGACGACCTCAACGAAAATGCGCCGCGTGCTATGGCCGTGCTCGACCCGCTTAAAGTCGTGATTGAAAACCTGCCTGCCGGGCATGATGAGATCATCACCATGCCAAACCATCCTAACCGGCCGGAGATGGGAACGCGCGACGTGCCTTTCAGCCGCGAAGTGTGGATCGATCGCGCAGATTTCCGTGAAGAAGCTAACAAGCAGTATAAGCGTCTGGTACTGGGTAAAGAAGTGCGCCTGCGTAACGCTTATGTGATTCGCGCTGAGCGCGTGGCAAAAGATGAGGCGGGCAACATCACCTGCATCTATGCAACCTGCGATGTGGATACGCTGAGCAAAGACCCGGCTGATGGCCGCAAAGTAAAAGGGGTGATCCACTGGGTCTCCGCAATTCATGCGCTGCCCGCTGAGTTCCGCCTCTATGATCGTCTGTTCAGCGTGCCTAACCCGGGCGCGGCAGAGGATTTCCTCGCGACCCTGAATCCGGACTCGCTGCAGATCAAGCAGGGCTTTGTGGAGCCAGGACTGCGCGAAGCGGCAGCAACCTCGCCATACCAGTTCGAGCGTGAGGGCTACTTCTGCGCGGACAGCGTCTACTCGCAGCCATCAGCGCTGGTATTTAACCGCACGGTAGGCCTGCGTGATACCTGGGCGAAGATTGGCAGCGAATAATAACCGCTTCCGGCATCATAAAATTATATAAGGGCGAGCATTCGCCCTTTTTTATTATCCTCTTTTGCTCCCCGGCAACCATTTATTCTGCGTTAAATAAAACCGAGCTGGTATGCGGGTTTACGACTTGTCTGACTTTAAAAAAATTAACGCATTTGACCGTGTTAAATCCTTTTTTTCAGGTAGGCTATGCGCACTCCGGACTTGGTCTGTGGCTAGCAAAAAGGGAAAAATAATGACAAGCCTCGCTCAGGAAGCCAAACATAGCGTTGTGGTTTTACATCAGCTCATTGAACGTATTTTTAATCATGCGGATGTCAGCAACGATACCATGGGGCTGCTGCTGTCGCATTTCCATCCTGATTTCCGGATGGTTACGCCACAGGGCAGACAGCTGAATCTGAATGACGTTGAAGATCTTTTTCGCCGCCTGTGCGGACAGCGTGAAGGAATGCGCATCGCGACCAGCGAACATGCAATCATTTCTGAGCAGCAAAAAGAGGTCACCATTCAGTATCGCGAACTGCAGATACTGAACGGCGAGAGCCACAGCCGTATTTCGCTGGCGGTGCTGGACTGCACAACGGAAAATCCGCGCTGGCGCTATCTGCAGGAGACACTGGTCGCCTGAACTGCAGCAACAAAAAAACCGGTGCCTGCACCGGTTTTTTTATTTTGCAGCGTAGCTGACGTTATTTATCGTTATGCAGCGTTTCATCTTCCCGGCAGTCACCCACTTCGCAGTGACCATACAGATAGAGGCTATGGTTAGTAAGCTTAATGCCGTGGCGGGTCGCGATTTCGCGCTGGCGCGTTTCGATCGACTCATCGCTGAACTCAATCACTTTACCGCAGTCCAGGCAGATAAGATGATCGTGATGCTGCTGCTGCGTTAATTCAAAAACGGACTTGCCGCCTTCGAAGTTATGACGGGTTACAATGCCCGCGTCGTCAAACTGGTTCAGAACGCGATATACCGTGGCCAGACCAATCTCTTCGCCCATATCGATCAGGCGTTTGTACAAATCTTCCGCACTGACGTGATGGCACTGGGGTTCCTGAAGCACTTCCAGAATCTTTAATCTGGGCAGCGTGACTTTCAGGCCAGCCTTTTTCAATGCGGAATTGTTGTCAGTCATGCGGATATTGTCCTGTTACTTTGCTAGTCATTTGCGGCTTAACAGCCTTGAATGTGTGGTTAACGCGCATTCTCATTTGCGTCTCATTATAGAACCGGGGCAGGCGAATAGAAACCAGGCAAATGCTAAAGAAATCACCAGAGGCGGAAGTAACGCTCTTGCTGTCGCCGGCGGGATTATACAGTGCTGGGTTCTCAGTTCACTCAGCCTCAGCCTGCTGACAGAGGAATAAGCCGTTAACCGTTGCGGGTATTCTACAGAATTGCAGGGAAAAGTTAAAAAAGCGTAGCTATTATTTTTATAGGCAATTCCGTTACCCGATGTTAACCGTGCCTGCATCGGGTAACGGCAACACATTATGCCTCAATAATTTCTTTAAGCTGCAGCTCATCAAAAATCTGCTTCACCCAGCCTTCGACGCGCGCATTCGTCAGCTCTGGCTGACGATCTTCATCGATGGCGAGCCCGAGGAAATGCTTCTCATCGGCCAGACCTTTAGAGGCTTCAAAGTGGTAACCTTCAACAGGCCAGTGGCCCACGATGATTGCGCCATTTGGCTCAATAATGTCGCGAATCGTACCCAGCGCATCGCAGAAGTACTCGGCATAATCTTCCTGGTCGCCACAGCCAAACAGCGCAACCAGCTTGCCATTAAAGTCAATCTCTTCCAGCGTCGGGAAAAAGTCATCCCAGTCGCACTGCGCCTCACCATAATACCAGGTAGGAATACCCAGCAGCAGAATATCAAACGCTTCCAGATCTTCTTTCGTGCTCTTAGCAATGTCATGCACTTCGGCGACATCTTTACCCAGTTGTTTCTGGATCATCTTTGCAATGTTTTCAGTGTTGCCGGTATCGCTGCCGAAGAAAATGCCTACGATTGCCATGGGTTAGGTAGCCTCTTAAATCCTGAATGTGAGAGTAAGTCAACAGACTATACAGATAAGCGAATGATAGCAGACCCTGAAAAAGCGCGGAACGCGCAAAGCGCAGAGTTTGTGTTCCAGTGTGCGGTCTGCATAAATTATATGAGTTTGAGCTGCGTCAGCAGCATCTGCTCAATCAGCTCGCTGCGGCTGATATTTTGCTGCTCAGCCAGCGTATTGAGCGCGTCAACCGCTTCGCCGGACATTTTGAGCTCCACGCGCCGTAGCCCACGAACCTTATCGCGTTTAAGCTGATTGCGCTTATTAATGCGCAGCTGCTCATCACGCGACAGCGGGCTGGTTTTCGGGCGGCCCGGTCGTCGCTCGTCTGCAAAGAGATCAAGCGTGGTACGGTCTGTCTGTTCTTTTGCCATGATTTGCGAAACTGAGTGGGCGCGAACGGCGCCGCGCGATTAAACACATTATCGGCCAGCCACAGTGTCTGACCACCGTGGCAAAATTTTAGCGCGACATCATACTCCAGCG
Organism: Pantoea sp. RIT413; assembly: GCF_003057675.2. Classification (NCBI taxonomy): domain Bacteria; kingdom Pseudomonadati; phylum Pseudomonadota; class Gammaproteobacteria; order Enterobacterales; family Erwiniaceae; genus Pantoea; species Pantoea sp. RIT413. The sequence continues at coordinate 149,261 of NZ_QBJB02000003.1, read as the reverse complement.
TCAGACGTGACGCCAATCTTAAACATAGCGCAGTAAGCTTTTGCTTTCAGAGCGTAAAAAAGCGCCGCACGGCACGTAACACGGCATCAGGCTTCTCTGCATGCACCCAGTGCCCGGCACCGGCAATGACCTGCGCCCGCGCCTCAGGAAACTGGGCCAGCAGCGCGGCCCGATAGTGATTATCCAGATAAGGAGAGTCGCCGCCGCGAATAAACAGCGCCGGATGAGCCGAGGCGGGAATAGGTTCCCAGCCCGATATCGTCGCGTAGTTATCCCATAATACCGGCACGTTGAACCGCCATTCTCCTTCAGCAAAGGACTTCAGGATAAACTGAATGATCCCCTCTTCAGGGATAAACTGTCGCATCACCGCTGCGGCTTCACTGCGGCGCGTCACGCCGGCTGCGGATACCGCGCGAATCGCCGCAAAGATCTCATCGTGCCGGCGCGTCTGATAGTCAACGGGAGCGATATCAATCAGCACCAGCTTGCCAACGCGTTCAGGCGCCAGCGCACTCAGTGCCATAGCGATTTTGCCCCCCATCGAGTGGCCAATCACATCAACCTGCGTGATCTGCTGCGCATCCAGTGTATCAACCATATCCTGCGCCATTGCAGCATAGCTCATGCTGTTGCTGCGCGCCGATAAACCGTGGTTGCGCACATCCACCTGCAGCGTAGTACGCGCATCGGCTACGCCACGCGCCAGCCCGCCAAGGTTATCCAGGCTGCCGAACAGGCCATGGATAAGCAAAACCGGTGCGCTGTGAGAATCAGATTGTGCAGTTTGCAGACGGGCATTCAAAATCATGGCTAAAGTTCTTACAGTTGAGAGCGTGGGTTAGGGTATCATGATTCTACCTGTCCGGGTGGCGGTCGCCAGGTATTAGGGCATATTCTGACTTTTGCCCGTAAACGTTGCCAGCGCTATCAGCTATTGCGGATTTAACTTTATAATCAATATGTCAGATCCCAGGCTCTCTGCGTGCCCGCTACCGGTAAGGGCGTTGCAGAATGCGGGATTCTGCTAGTTGCCAGACTCGTACGGAATAAGATGAAAACGATTGAAGTTGACGAAGAACTCTACCGTTATATTGCCAGCCACACGCAGCACATCGGTGAAAGCGCCTCAGACATACTGCGTCGCATGCTGAAATTTACCGCCAGCTCGCGCGCTGCAGCAGCGCCAGCAGTAACGGCCCCGGTAAAAGAGGCGACAGCAGCAGCAGAGCCTGAAGCGCGTCCGCAGGACCGCGTGCGTGCCATGCGCGAGCTGATGCTGTCAGATGAGTATGCCGAGCAGAAAAAAGCGGTTAACCGCTTTATGCTGATTTTGTCAACGCTCTATCGTCTCGATCCTGATGCATTTGCCGATGCTACCGCATCGCTGCAGGGACGTACGCGCGTCTATTTTGCCGGTGATGAGCATACGCTGCTGCAAAATGGCACGCATACCAAACCTAAGCATGTGCCAGGTACACCTTACTGGGTCATCACAAACACCAATACAGGCCGTAAATGCAGCATGGTGGAGCACATCATGCTGGCTATGCAGTTCCCTCCGGAGCTGACAGAGAAAGTTTGCGGCACCATTTAAACTGAAGCGTCAGGGAGAAGCGCCAATGGCCAATCACCCCCGTGCCGGGCAGCCTGCCCAGCAGAGCGATTTGATTAACGTTGCACAATTAACCTCGCAGTATTACGTCCTGAAGCCGGATGCGGCTAACCCGGACCATGCGGTGAAATTTGGCACATCTGGCCACCGCGGCAGCGCGGGACGTCACAGCTTCAATGAAGAGCACATTCTGGCTATCGCACAGGCGATCGCCGAAGAGCGCAAAAAGAACGGTATCACGGGTCCATGCTACGTGGGCAAAGATACGCACGCGCTCTCTGAGCCCGCTATTCTGTCAGTACTGGAAGTGCTGGCGGCGAACGGTGTAGATGTCATCGTGCAGCAGGATAACGGCTACACGCCAACGCCCGCTATCTCCAATGCTATTCTGGAGCATAACAAACGCGGCGGCGCGCAGGCTGACGGCATTGTGATCACCCCTTCACACAATCCACCGGAAGATGGCGGCATTAAATACAATCCGCCAAACGGTGGGCCGGCTGATACCAACGTCACAAAAGTGGTGGAAGATCGCGCTAACCAGCTGATCAAAGGCGGTCTGCAGGATGTGAAACGTCTGCCGCTGGATCAGGCGTGGCAGAGCGGCCACATTGTTGAGCAGGATCTGATTCAGCCTTATGTTGAAGGACTGGCGCAGGTTATCGACTTCCCGGCGATTCAGAAAGCGGGACTGAAAATTGGCGTCGATCCGCTTGGCGGCTCAGGTATGGCTTACTGGCAGCGTATCGCTGAGCATTACAACCTCGATCTGACCATCGTTAATGACGCTATCGACCAGACCTTCCGCTTCATGCATCTGGATAAAGATGGCGTGGTGCGCATGGACTGTTCATCAGAGTGCGCGATGGCGGGTCTGCTGGCGTATAAAGACAAGTTTGATCTGGCCTTCGGCAACGATCCCGATTATGACCGTCACGGTATTGTCACGCCAGCTGGCCTGATGAATCCAAACCACTACCTGGCCGTCGCTATCAACTATCTTTTCCAGCATCGTCCGCAGTGGGGTAGTGATGTTGCCGTGGGCAAAACGCTGGTCTCCAGTGCGATGATCGACCGCGTGGTTAATGATATCGGGCGCAAGCTGGTAGAAGTACCGGTGGGCTTTAAGTGGTTCGTTGATGGCCTGTTCGACGGCAGCTTTGGCTTTGGCGGCGAAGAGAGCGCGGGGGCTTCCTTCCTGCGTTTTGATGGTTCAGCCTGGTCAACGGATAAAGATGGCATTATTCTCTGCCTGCTGGCCGCTGAAATCACGGCGGTGACCGGTAAAAATCCGCAGCAGCACTATGATGAGCTGGCGGAGCGCTTTGGTGCGCCAAGCTACAATCGTCTGCAGGCGTCTGCGACCTCGGCACAGAAAGCCGCGCTGTCAAAGCTGTCACCAGAGATGGTCAGCGCTGATACGCTGGCGGGCGATCCGATTACCGCACGCCTGACGGCGGCTCCGGGTAACGGCGCATCTATTGGCGGACTGAAAGTCATGACGGAGAACGGCTGGTTTGCCGCGCGCCCGTCCGGCACTGAAGATGCTTACAAGATTTACTGCGAAAGCTTCCTTGGCGCTGAGCATCGCGAGCTGATTGAGAAAGAAGCGGTGGAAATTGTCAGCGAAGTTCTGAAGAACGCCTGAGGGTGATACCGTGAAAAGGGCCGCTGCTGCGGCCTTTTTTTATGGCATAAAACGGTAGCCGATACCGGTTTCCGTCAGCAGGTGAGCAGGCTGCGTCGGGTTTTCTTCGAGCTTCTGACGCAGGTGGCCCATATAGATGCGCAGATAGTGGCTGTGTTCCACCGCATTGGGGCCCCAGACCTGATTCAGCAGCTGGCGCTGCGTCAGCACCTTGCCGGCGTTATTCAGCAGCAGACTGAGCAGGCGAAACTCGGTTGGCGTCAGATGCACTTCCTGACCGCTGCGGGTGATACGGCGTGCAGCAAGGTCAACGCAGACTTCACCAAACAGCACGCGCGCATCGGGCTGACTGCCCTGATGACGACGTAAAGCCACCCGCACCCTGGCCAGCAGTTCGCCAATGCCAAACGGTTTTGTCAGATAATCATCCGCACCCGCGTCCAGCGCTGCGATCTTATCCTGCTCGTCACTGCGGGCTGAAAGCACAATAACCGGCATAGTGCTCCACTGGCGTACTTCACGAATAAACGCGATGCCATCACCGTCAGGCAGGCCGAGATCGAGGATCGCCAGATCGGGCTTGCGCGTTGCCGCTTCAATCAGACCACGCTGCAGCTGTTCAGCTTCGACAATTTTTACGCCTTCGCTCTCTAACGCCAGGCGTACAAAACGGCGGATCTCTTTTTCATCTTCCACAATCAAAATGGTTGTCACGTGGGCTCCTGCGACACGGTTTTCTCTACTTTAGCAATAAACCGCAGCGGCGTCCGCGCAGCGATTTACCCCAATAAAATAACCCGTTATTCACACTGTTGTAACGCCATTCTGTGAAGCGGAAAATGGTCAAAAAAAGTTCAGAATAAGTGGTCTGATGAGTAGCAAAAGTGAGCAGCCAGGAGTAATATTTGCGGCAGATCACACTTTACAACAGATTGCTCAGGAGGAACGCAATGGATAAACGCTATTCACTGCCAAAAATCGTTATACGGCGCACGCTGGTGCTGATTGCAGGCGTTGCGGCGCTTCCTTTTATGCTATTCCGCCGCGATCGTGCGCGTTTTTATAGCTACCTGCACCGCATCTGGTGCAAAACCAGTACCAAGCCGGTATGGCTGGCGCAGTCCGAAATCGCTGGCGGTATTTACTGGTAACAGAGTTTTTCTGACTGAGGCGGACGCTTTTACCCGAAGCGGCCGCTTTTTTTGACAAAATTTTCCTTATAGCGCCTGCTACATCCTGCCATTCATCGTCATTTGCGCTACACTTAAACCTCTACAAGATTCTGGAGGTTGTACAAGTATGAGCGAGAAAATTCCTGTCGGCATCAGTGCCTGCCTGCTCGGGGATAGCGTCCGATTTGATGGCGGCCACAAGCGTTTTGCCTTTGCAACGGACGAACTCGCGCAATTTGTGCGCTACGAGCCCGTCTGTCCTGAGATGGCTATCGGCCTGCCCACACCGCGTCCGGCATTGAGGCTGGTGAAGCAGGGCGACGATCAGATCCATATCTGTTTCAGCAAAGATGACAATCAGGAAGTCACCAGCGAAATGCGCAGCTGGTCAGCGGAGCGCGTCAAATCGCTGCACCATCTTTGCGGCTATATTCTCTGCGCCAAATCACCCAGCTGCGGTCTGGAGCGGGTGCGCGTTTACGATCCTGCCACAAACAATAATCGCAAATCGGGCATCGGCATCTTTACCTCTTTTTTACAGCAGGAGATGCCCTGGCTGCCGCTGGAAGAGGATGGCCGCCTGCACGATCCGGTTCTGCGCGAAAACTTCACCGGGCGCGTATTTGCGCTGCATGAGTTCAACGAAATGTGGCGCAGCGGACTGACGCGGCACAAACTGATCGCCTTTCACAGCCGGTACAAACTGCTGCTGTTGTCGCATGCGCAGGATGCCTATCGCGAACTGGGACGCTTTGTGGCCGCTATGGATAAATGGGCGTCGCTGGAAGAGTATGCGTTTGAGTACCGTAACCGGCTGATGCAGCTAATGTCGCATCGCGCATCGCGCCGCAATCATACTAATGTGCTGATGCATGTACAGGGCTATTTCCGGCCAAAACTCAGCTCTCCTCAGCGTCAGGAACTGGCGCAGCTGATTGATCGCTATCGCTGTGGCGTTCAGCCGCTGCTGGCCCCTATTACTATGCTGAAACACTACATGGCTGAGTATCCGCATCCCTGGCTGGCGCAGCAGCGCTATTTCGATCCCTACCCGGAAGCACTGCGCCTGCGTTACGGACAATAAGGACAAGGCCCCATGACCACACACCTGCTCTGGCTGCGCAACGATTTGCGTATTAACGATAACAGCGCGCTGGCGGCAGCGTGTCATGATAAAAAGGCTGACGTCATGGCGCTGTTTGTCGCCACGCCGAAACAGTGGCGGCAGCACAGCATGTCAGCAAAACAGGCGACCTTTATTCATCAGAACCTGTGTGAGCTGCAGCAGGCGCTGGCGGAACGCGGCATTCCGCTGCATTTTCATCAGTGCGATGATTTTGCTGCTTCGGTTAATTACCTGAGCGACTTCTGCAAAACGCATCGGGTGGATGCGCTGTTTTACAACTATCAGTATGAAATTAACGAGCGCGAGCGCGACGCTGCCGTCGAAAAAAAGCTGGATGAGCAGGGTATTACCTGTCAGGGATTTGATGACAGCCTGCTGCTGCCGCCGGGCAGCGTGCAGACCGGCAATAATACGACGTTCAAAGTCTTCACGCCGTTCAGCAAAGCGTTTGTAAAACGGCTGCAGCAGGGGATGCCAGAGTGCCATAGCGCTCCTGCCGCGCGCGGTGATGCGCCGCTGAACAGCCTGAAAAAGATCCCCGCATTTGATTATCCGACTGAAAAACCCGATGAAAAGCTGTTTCCGGCCGGCGAACAGGCGGCGTTAAAACGCCTGCGCGCGTTTGCCAGACAGCCGGTGCTGGATTATCCGTCAGAGCGCGATACACCTGCCAGCGACGGGACCAGCCAGCTGTCAGCCTATCTCTCAACCGGCGTACTCTCACCCCGGCAGTGTCTGCATCGGATTGTGAAAGAGCATGCTGATGCGCTGAAAGGAGGAAAAGCCTTTACCTGGATCAGTGAGCTGATCTGGCGGGAATTCTATCGCCATCTGATCGTGGCCTATCCGGCGCTCTGTAAACATCAGCCGTTTATCGACTGGACTCATCACGTCAGCTGGCAGAAAGAGAGCGCCCATTTTGACGCCTGGAAAGCGGGCAAAACCGGCTATCCCATCGTTGATGCAGGTATGCGCCAGATGAACAGCATTGGCTGGATGCACAACCGGCTGCGCATGATCACCGCCAGCTTTCTGGTAAAAGATCTGCTTATCGACTGGCGGCAGGGCGAGCGCTACTTTATGGAACAGCTGATTGACGGTGATTTCGCTGCTAACAACGGCGGCTGGCAGTGGGCAGCCTCTACCGGCACCGATCCCGTTCCCTATTTCCGTATCTTCAACCCGACAACCCAGGGTGAACGGTTCGATAAGCAGGGCGCATTTATCCGGCAGTGGCTGCCGGAGCTGAAAGATGTGCCCGACAGCGATATTCATCAGCCGCACGTCTGGGCGAAGAAAAATAACAAGAAACTCGATTATCCCCTGCCAATCGTGGAACATAAGGCGGCACGCAAAAAGACATTAGACGCCTTTGAACGCGCACGCGGCGCGGCCTGAGGCGATGACGGAGCCTTTATGAATAACATTGAGCTGGAAAAAATCGTTAACCAGCAGCTAAACAGCAGCGCGTTTAGCGACTATGCACCTAACGGACTGCAGGTTGAGGGACGCAGTGAAGTCAGAAGAGTGGTTACCGGCGTTACGGCCTGCCAGGCGCTGCTGGATGAAGCGGTAAAGCGGAATGCCGATGCCGTTCTGGTACACCACGGCTATTTCTGGAAAAACGAAGCCCCGGCAATAAAAGGCATGAAACGACAGCGTCTGCGCACGCTGCTGGCTAACGATATTAATCTCTATGGCTGGCATCTGCCGCTGGATGCGCATCCGCAGCTGGGGAATAACGCGCAGCTGGCGCGCCTGTTTGATATCGACGTCAGGGGTGAAATCGAGCCGCTGCTGCCCTGGGGTGAGCTGCGCACGCCGCTCAGCGGCAGCGACCTGGCAGAAAAAATCGCGCAGCGCCTGGGACGCACGCCGCTGCACTGCGGTGATAACGCACCCGCGCTGATCAAACGCGTGGCCTGGTGCAGCGGCGGTGGTCAGGGCTTTATCGACAACGCGGCCGCGGCCGGCGTTGACGCCTTTATTACGGGCGAAGTCTCTGAGCAGACCATTCACAGCGCGCGCGAACAGGGGCTGCACTTTTTCGCCGCGGGCCATCACGCGACCGAGCGCGACGGTATCAAAGCGCTGGGTGAGTGGCTGGCGCAGCATTACCACCTCGATGTTACCTTTATCGATATCGACAATCCTGCCTGATTTTTCTCTCTCTGCGTCCGCTCGCCGGGCGCAAACTGGTTGACACATCTCCGCCACTTTTGCATAACCTATTGAACCTGAGCAGCTATGTGAAAGGTTTATCGTGCCGCAGCACGTCTGCCGGCGCGCGTTATTCACGATCGGGAGGTGGGTTTTGCAACAGGCACGTTGTTATTTACTGGGAGAGCGGGCGGTTGTACTGGAACTGGCGCCGCCGGTTTCGCTCGCCAGTCAGCAGCGCATCTGGGGATTATGTGAACGACTGCAGCAGGATGAGCAGGTGCAGGAGGTGATCCCCGGTATGAACAACCTCACGCTGATACTGCGCGAGTCACAAATTGATGCGCAGGACGCCATTGAGCGTCTGCAGCGCTGGTGGGAAGAGGGTGAAGAGCAGCTGCAGAATAATCCCCGGCTGATTGAGATCCCGGTGGTGTATGGTGGCAGTGCCGGACCCGATCTGTCAGAAGTGGCAGATCGCGCCGGGCTGACGCCGCCGCAGGTGGTAGAGCTGCACAGCAGCGCAGACTACATTGTCTATTTTCTTGGCTTCCAGCCTGGTTTCCCCTATCTGGGCGGCCTGGATACGCGACTGCATACGCCGCGTCGCGCCGAGCCGCGCGTGGCCGTCCCGGCTGGTTCAGTGGGGATTGGCGGCAGTCAGACCGGTATCTATCCGCTGGCTGCCCCCGGCGGCTGGCAGCTGATTGGCCATACGCCACTCAGCCTGTTTGATCCGCTTAAGCAGCCGCCCACGCTGATGCGCCCCGGCGATCGCGTTCGGTTTGTGCCGCAGAAGGAGGGCATATGCTGAATATTTTACGCGCCGGGTTAATGACCTCGGTACAGGATCGCGGGCGGCACGGCTGGCGTCAGCTGGGCGTCAGCCTGAGCGGTGCGCTGGATGAGCCCTCCATGCGTACCGCAAATATGCTGGTGGGTAACAGCGAGAACAGCGCGGTACTGGAGATTGTGCTGGGTCAGTTCAGGGCGGAGTTTCAGCGCGACGGCTGGTTTGCGCTGACGGGAGCCGCCTGTAACGCTGAGCTGGATGGCAAGCCGGTCTGGACCGGATGGCGCCTGCCGGTGCGGCGTGGTCAGGTTCTTACGCTATCCATGCCAACCAGCGGCATGCGCAGTTATCTGGCGGTAAACGGCGGGTTTGCGGTAGCAGAAATGCTGGGCTCGCACAGCACCGATCTGAAAGCTGCGTTTGGCGGCTGGCAGGGCCGCAGGCTGCAGGATGGCGATCGTCTGCCGCTGGGCGAGCCAACCCGCCGCTTCAGCCAGCCGGCGGGCGTGCGCCAGCTGCTGTGGGGGAACCGCATTCGTGCGCTGCCGGGTCCGGAATATAGCGAATTTACCCAGGAGGCGCAGGAGGCATTCTGGCGTAACCCGTGGAAACTGAGCCCGCAGAGTAACCGTATGGGATATCGCCTGCAGGGCGACAGCCTGCAGCGGACCGCCACGCGCGATCTGCTCTCACATGGTCTGGTGCCTGGCGTGGTGCAGGTGCCGCCAAACGGTCAGCCTATTGTGCTGATGGCGGATGCACAGACCACCGGCGGCTATCCGCGGATCGCCTGCATTATCGAGGCGGATATTTATCAGCTGGCGCAAATCCGGCTCGGCGAACCGATTCACTTTATTCCGTGCACGCTGGAGGAGGCGCTGCTGGCGAAACAGCAGCAGCAGCGCGCGCTGGATCAGATAGCCTGGGGGCTTACGCATGAAAATTGATCTGAATGCCGATCTCGGCGAAGGCAGCAGCAGCGATCGGGAACTGCTGATGCTGGTAAGCTCTGCCAATATCGCCTGCGGTTTTCACGCCGGTGATGCGCAGACCATGCTGCAGTCGGTGCGCTGGGCCAATGCGTCAGGGGTGGCGATTGGCGCTCATCCGGGCTTTCCCGACCGCGAGAACTTCGGTCGCACGGCGATGCAGCTGCCGCCGGAGACAGTCTATGCCCAGATGATCTATCAGATTGGCGCGCTGAAAAGCATGACGGAAAGTGAAGGCGCGCGGCTGTTTCACGTTAAGCCGCACGGCATGCTTTATAACCAGGCCGCCGCCGATCCGCAGCTCGCTGACGCGATTGCCCGGGCAGTACGGGCGGTGGATGCTCAGCTTATTCTGGTTGGCCTGGCGGGCAGCGAGCTGATTGCGGCAGGTGCCCGGTATGGCCTGCGCACCCGCGAAGAGGTGTTTGCCGATCGCGGCTATCTGGCGAGCGGGGCGCTGGTGCCGCGCAGCCAGCCAGGCGCGCTGATTGAGGATGCCGGCCAGGCGCTGGCGCAGACGCTGGCTATGGTAAAGCAGCAGCAGGTGCAAAGCGTGAGCGGTGAGTGGGTCGCCGTCAACGCGGAGACGGTCTGCCTGCACGGTGATGGCGCACACGCGCTGCAGTTTGCCCGTACGCTGCGTGCCGCGTTTGCTGCTGAGCAGATTGCCGTCAGCAGCGCATAACGTCCCTTTTTCGCCCGGCCTGCTACGGCCGGGCTTTTTTGTTTTCAGTGAGGAAAATCATGGAAAACGTTGTCAACCTCTGGCCCCTGCTGGGGATCCTGGCCATCATTATTGGCTTTTTATTACGCTTTAATCCGGTGCTGGTGGTGATCGTCGCGGGCTTTGTTACTGGCCTCGCGGCGCAGATGCCGCTCGGCGACATTCTGGAAAAACTCGGTTCCGGCTTTCTCAATACGCGCAATCTGCCGCTGATCCTGCTGCTGCCGCTGGCGGTAATCGGATTGCTGGAACGCCACGGGCTGAAAGAGCGTGCCCAGAGCTGGATTGCGCAGATCAAAACTGCCACCGCCGGCCGTCTGCTTATCGTTTACCTGTTTGTGCGCGAAGCAACCGCCGCGCTGGGGCTGACCAGCCTGGGCGGCCATCCGCAGATGGTGCGTCCGCTGTTGGCACCGATGGCGGAGGGGGCGACGGAGAACCGCTATGGTGAGGTTTCGCCGGAGATACGTCACCGGCTGCGCGCCATGTCTGCCGCAACGGATAACGTCGGCCTTTTCTTTGGTGAGGATATCTTTGTCGCGTTCGGCGCGATTATCTTTATGCATAACTTTATGCAGGAATCAGCCGGCATTACCACCGAGCCGCTGCATATTGCGCTGTGGGGCATCCCGACCGCGCTGTGCGCCTTTCTTATCCACTCGGCCCGGCTGGTGCGGCTGGATCGCCAGCTGTCGCGTGAGCTGGGTGCGCTGAATCAGCAGGCGCTGCACGCCAGGGAGGAGAAGTAATGTTTCAGCAACAATATCTGATGTGGCTGGCAGGGGCGATTCTGCTGGTGGTGGCGCTGCTCTCCTGGGGAGACCGCGCCAATCCGCGCCGTCTGACCACCGGTCTCTTCTGGGCGCTCTATGGCCTGATTTTTCTGATTGGTGATGGCGCTTATCAGCTGGCAGGGCAGTGGGCCGGCGACGCTGAGCTGGGCCGCCGCTGGCTGCATATTGCCACCGGGGTGGTCGTGGTTGTGATGGCGCTGATCGCCGGCTGTGGTGGGGTACGCCTCGGGCGCTATCATCAGCGTACGGATGAGGAGAAACAGGCCAGCGCCAGACGGCTGGGCAATAAGCTGTTCTTACCCGCCCTGGCGATACCGCTGGTTACGGTGATTGGCGTACTGGCGTTTAATCATATTCCCGGACTGCAGGAGCAGGTGTTTGGCGCGGGCAACCACGCTACGCTGGTGACGCTGTTTTCAATGATGGTGGGCTGTATTCTGGGCTGGCTGATTGCACTGGCGTTTACGCGGGAAAAGCCGCTGCAGTCGATGCAGGAGACACGGCGCCTGCTGGATGCGGTAGGCTGGGCGTTTATTCTGCCGCAGATCCTCGCCACGCTGGGGTTGCTGTTTACCAGCGCCGGCGTCGGCAGCGCGATTTCGCATCTCACTGAACACTATCTGGCGGTGGATAACCGGCTGATTGCGGTGGCGGTCTATGCCGGAGGAATGGCGCTGCTGACGATGGTAATGGGCAACGCCTTTGCCGCGTTCCCGATTGTGACGGCCGGCATCGGCATCCCGATTCTGGTGCTGCAGCATGGCGGAAACCCGGCCGTCATGGCGGCGATCGGCATGTTTTCCGGCTACTGCGGGACGCTGATGACACCGATGGCAGCAAACTTCAACATCGTGCCCGCGCGCCTGCTGGAGCTGCCGGATCGGAATGCGGTGATCAAGGCTCAGGTTCCTACCGGTGTACTACTCTTGTTAGTGAATATTTTCCTGCTCTACTTCCTGATGTTTTTGTGAGGCAGTAATGAAAACGGTGTTGTTAACGGCTTTTGAGCCGTTTGGCGGTGAGCGTCTCAATCCTTCCTGGGAGGCGGTGCGCGACTTTGACGGTAAAATGCTGGCTGGCGTGCGGGTAGTGGTACGCCAGCTGCCGGTGGTGTTTGCAACCTGCGGTGCGGTGCTGACTGACGCGCTGACTACGCTGCAGCCCGATGGCATTCTCTGCGTGGGGCAGGCGGGCGGTCGCTGCGATATTACGCTGGAGCGGGTAGCAATCAATATTCACGATGCGCGTATCCCCGATAACCAGCAGCAGCAGCCGGTGGATGAGCCGGTCGTAGCGGGAGGCCCGGCGGCCTACTTTGCCACGCTGCCCATTAAAGCGATAGTCGCCTCGCTGCGGGAGGCAGGCATTCCCGCCTCGGTTTCGCAAACGGCCGGCACCTTTACCTGCAACAGCGTGATGTACTCTCTGCTGCACTGGCTGCACACCCACGGCAGTCCGGCACGCGGCGGATTTATGCACATTCCCTGGATGCCGCAGCAGGCGGTGAATCATCCTGGCGCGCCGAGCATGTCCGTTAGCAGCGTGACGCAGGCGCTGGAGATCGCCATTCAGGTCATGATGAACACCCATGACGACATCCGTGTTGCGGGTGGCGCAACACACTAATCAGGAGTCTGTATGCCAGAGGGACCGGAGATCCGCCGGGCGGCGGATCAGCTGGAAGCCGCTATCGTGGGCAAGCCCCTTACCGATGTGTGGTTTGCTTTTCCATCGCTGAAAACCTATGAGCCCGCCTTGCTGGGCGAAACGGTTAACGCTATTGAAACGCGCGGTAAAGCGCTGCTGACCCACTTCTCTAATGGCCTGACGCTTTACAGTCACAATCAGCTCTACGGCGTCTGGCGGGTCGTTGCCGCAGGCACGCAGCCCGCGACCACCCGGCAGCTGCGGGTGCGGCTGGAGAGCGCCGATAAAGCCATTCTGCTTTACAGCGCGTCTGATATTGAACTGCTGAATGCGGACACGCTCGGTGCACACCCGTTTCTGCAGCGCGTCGGGCCGGATGTGCTGGATGCCACGCTGACCGTCGCGGAGGTGCGCGAACGCCTGCTTTCGCCGCGGTTCCGGCGCCGGCAGTTCAGCGGCCTGCTGCTGGATCAGGCTTTTCTGGCCGGGCTGGGTAACTATCTGCGGGTGGAGATCCTGTGGCACGCCGGACTGCGCGCGCAGCACCGGGCGCAGGATCTGGATGACGCTCAGCTCGACAGGCTCAGTGACGCGCTGCTGGCGATCCCGCGTCTCTCTTACAAAATGCGTGGCAGCATGAAGAAGTATCATGAAGAGGCGGCGTTTCGCTTTGAAGTCTTTCACCGGCAGGGCAAAAAGTGCCGGCGCTGCGGTACGCTGATTGAGAAAGGCGTGCTCTCATCACGTCCTTTTTACTGGTGTCCGGGGTGCCAGCTGTAGCCAGACGTGGGCAGATTGCGGGCAAAAGAAAAGGGCAGAAGAATCTGCCCTTTTTTATGGCGTGACGGCGCTTATTTTTTCAGCGCTGACTCAAACGGACGCTCGGTATAACCGGTATAGAGCTGACGCGGACGGGCAATTTTCATGCCTTCATCGTGCATCTCTTTCCAGTGTGCAATCCAGCCAACGGTACGCGCCATCGCAAAGATTACGGTAAACATTGAAGAAGGGATGCCCATCGCTTTCAGAATGATGCCGGAGTAGAAATCGACGTTTGGATAGAGTTTACGCTCGATAAAGTAGGGGTCGTTCAGCGCAATGTGTTCCAGCTCCATCGCCACTTCCAGCAGGTCATCTTTCATACCCAGCTCATTGAGCACTTCATGGCAGGTCTCACGCATCACGGTGGCGCGCGGATCGTAGTTCTTGTAAACGCGGTGACCAAAGCCCATCAGGCGGAACGAGTCATTCTTATCTTTAGCACGGCGCACAAACTCCGGAATGTGCTCTACGGTGCTGATCTCTTCCAGCATACGCAGGGTAGCTTCGTTGGCGCCGCCATGTGCCGGCCCCCAAAGTGAAGCGATACCGGCCGCGATACAGGCAAACGGGTTAGCCCCGGATGACCCTGCGGTACGTACGGTAGAGGTGGAGGCGTTCTGTTCGTGATCGGCGTGCAGGATCAGAATACGATCCATCGCGCGCTCAAGCACCGGATTCACTTTGTACTCTTCACACGGTGTGGCAAACATCATATGCAGGAAGTTGCCGGCATAGGAGAGGTCGTTACGCGGATAAACAAAAGGCTGACCGATAGAATATTTGTAACACATGGCTGCCATGGTAGGCATTTTCGACAGCAGGCGGAACGCAGCGATTTCGCGATGGCGCTCAATGTTTACATCCAGCGAGTCGTGATAGAACGCGGCCAGCGCACCGGTTACGCCGCACATAACGGCCATCGGGTGTGAGTCACGACGGAAACCGTGGAACAGACGGGTGATCTGCTCGTGAATCATGGTGTGACGGGTAACGGTCGTGCAGAACTCTTTGAACTGCTCCTGAGTAGGCGCTTCGCCGTACAGCAGGATATAACAGACTTCCAGATAATTTGAGTGGGTCGCCAGCTGGTCAATCGGGAAACCGCGATGCAGCAGAATGCCTTCATCACCATCAATAAACGTTATTTTGGATTCACACGACGCGGTAGAGGTAAAGCCGGGGTCAAATGTAAACAGGCCTTGTGAGCCAAGGGCGCGGACGTCAACAACATCCTGTCCCAGCGTGCCTTGCATCACATCCAGTTCAAGCGTGTTGTTGTCTTGTAGGGTCAGCGTCACTTTTTTATCTGTCATTTTTCGTCTCCATAGCGCCTGGGTAAGTAAGGATCTTTAGACACCAGAATAGTTCGCATGTTGCGTAACACCACTCGCTTCAGATTATCACCTGGCAATAACCTGCACGTAATGAGGTTACGCAGTACTAAGGCATCCGGGGCAAGGATATTCGGACATGACATGGCGCTCATCGCAGATGTTAAAGATCCTGTCACGACATAACTTCTTGGTAACCAATAACCTGACGGTTTATGTTGCTCGTTAGGGCAATGTTACATAACTTGAGCTTAGGGGAAAGTGTATCCCCATAACTTTTGTGCATCATAGGGCTTTAGTGCGATTGTTTGTAACTGAAATGTTGATCTATTGTCAAATCAGATAATTAAAAATGTATATTTTGTGAAAATCGTGACCCTGATCACTGTTCAGCTTAAATGTGACCAAACAGATTGTAGGGGAATTGTAATCAGAATGTGATCGTCCTATACTGCCGCCAGGTCTCCGGAATACCCTGACACCAGGAGCCACCCAGCGTTTTACCCGCTTCATTTAACACTGGATGTTGCTATTTTGGTGGCGGTTGTTGTCTGAACACGCTCAGTGCTCTGCTGCAACTCAGGACCGGAGGAAGCAAAATAAAAAAGAGCTGTGTGGGCAAAACCGTGAAAAAACAAAGACCTGTTAACTTGGATCTCACGACGATCCGGTTTCCCGTTACTGCAATATCGTCCATTCTCCACCGCGTCTCCGGCGTGATTACGTTTGTCGCTCTCGGAATTCTGCTCTGGTTACTGGGTCTCTCTCTCTCCTCTCCCGAAGGTTTTCAGCAGGCGGCATCCATCATGGATAGCTTCTTTGCCAAATTCATTATGTGGGGCATTCTGACCGCGCTGGCCTATCATGCGGCAAGCGGTATCCGTCATATGCTGGCAGATTTTGGCTTTACCGCAGAGACCCTGCAGGTGGGAACCCGTACCGCGCAGGCGGTTTTTGTTATCACTGTCGTGCTCTCAATTCTGGCTGGAGTCCTCGTATGGTAAGCAATGCTTCTGCTTTAGGACGCAACGGTATCCACGACTGGCTTCTGGTCCGTGCTTCCGCAATCCTGATTACGCTCTACATCATCTATCTGCTCGGTTTCGTCGTCATGACCGATACGCTGACCTATGATGTCTGGCGCGGCTTTTTCGCCTCCTCCTTCACCAAAGTGTTTACGCTGCTGACCCTGTTCTCCATTCTGATTCACGGCTGGATCGGTATGTGGCAGGTACTGACTGACTACGTGAAAGCGCTGGCGCCGCGTTTGTTGCTGCAGCTGGTTATTGTGGTCGCGCTGTTGTCGTATGCCGTTTATGGCACTGTTGTTGTGTGGGGTGTGTAAATGAATTTGCCAGTCAGAGAATTTGATGCCGTGGTGATCGGCGCAGGTGGCGCGGGTATGCGCGCGGCACTGCAAATCTCCCAGTCGGGCCAGAGCTGTGCCCTGTTATCGAAAGTTTTTCCAACCCGTTCCCATACCGTATCGGCGCAGGGCGGCATTACCGTTGCGCTGGGTAACACCCATGACGATAACTGGGAATGGCATATGTACGATACCGTAAAAGGTTCCGACTACATTGGGGACCAGGACGCGATCGAATATATGTGTAAAACCGGTCCGGAAGCGATTCTGGAGCTGGAGCATATGGGACTGCCGTTCTCCCGTTTAGAAGATGGCCGCGTTTATCAGCGTCCATTTGGTGGCCAGTCCAAAAACTTTGGCGGCGAGCAGGCCGCACGTACCGCTGCTGCGGCTGACCGTACCGGTCACGCGCTGCTGCATACGCTGTATCAGCAGAACCTGAAAAACAAAACCACCATCTTCTCCGAATGGTATGCGCTGGATCTGGTGAAAAACGCAGATGGTGCGATTGTGGGTTGTACCGCTATCTGCATTGAAACCGGTGAAACCGTCTACTTCAAAGCCAAAGCGACTATTCTGGCAACCGGCGGCGCGGGACGTATCTACCAGTCCACCACTAACGCACACATCAATACCGGCGACGGCGTTGGCATGGCAATCCGTGCCGGCGTACCGATGCAGGATATGGAGATGTGGCAGTTCCACCCGACCGGTATTGCGGGTGCGGGCGTGCTGGTCACCGAGGGCTGCCGTGGTGAAGGCGGCTATCTGCTGAACAAACATGGCGAACGCTTCATGGAGCGCTATGCGCCAAACGCCAAAGATCTGGCGGGCCGTGATGTTGTTGCGCGTTCAATGATGGTTGAGATCCGTGAAGGTCGCGGCTGCGATGGCCCGTGGGGTCCGCATATCAAACTGAAGCTCGATCATCTTGGGGCTGAGGTGCTTGAGTCGCGCCTGCCTGGCATTCTTGAGTTGTCGCGCACCTTTGCGCATGTCGATCCGGTTAAAGAGCCGATTCCGGTTATTCCAACCTGTCACTACATGATGGGCGGTATTCCGACCCGCGTCACCGGACAGGCGCTGCGCGTGAATGAACAGGGCGAAGATGAAGTGATCCCGGGCCTGTTTGCGGTTGGCGAGATCGCCTGCGTATCGGTGCACGGTGCTAACCGTCTGGGCGGTAACTCACTGCTGGATCTGGTGGTATTTGGTCGCGCGGCAGGGGTGCACCTGATGGAGTGTATCGCTGAGCAGGGCGAGCTGCGCGATGCTACCGCGGAAGAGATCGATGCGGCGATGGCGCGCTTCAATCGCTGGGAAAATAACACCACGGGTGAAGATCCGGTGGAAATCCGCAAAGCGCTGCAGCGCTGCATGCAGAACAACTTCTCGGTGTTCCGCGAAGGTGACGCCATGCGTGAAGGCCTGGCCGAGCTGAAAGCGATTCGCGAGCGTCTGAAGAGTGCGCGTCTGGATGACCGCTCACCCGATTTCAATACGCAGCGTATCGAATGTCTGGAGCTGGATAACCTGATGGAAACCGCTTATGCAACCGCGGTTGCTGCAAACTTCCGCACTGAAAGCCGTGGCGCACATAGCCGCTTCGACTATCCGGAGCGTGATGATGCAAACTGGCTGTGTCACAGTCTCTATGTTCCGCAAACGGAAAGCATGACGCGCCGTGAGGTGAACATGCAACCGAAACTGCGCGCGGCCTTCCCGCCGAAAGCGCGTACCTATTAATTGCGGAGGTCATGATGAAACTCGAATTTTCAATCTACCGTTATAACCCGGACGTCGATGACAAGCCGCGCATGCAGGATTACACCCTGGAGTCGGAAGACGGGCGCGACATGATGCTGCTGGATGCGCTGATTCGGCTGAAAGAGCAGGATCCAACGCTGGCGTTTCGTCGCTCGTGCCGCGAGGGTGTCTGCGGCTCAGATGGTCTGAACATGAACGGCAAAAATGGTCTGGCCTGCATTACTCCGGTCTCAGCACTGGGTAACGGCAGTAAAAAGATCGTGATTCGCCCGCTGCCAGGTCTGCCGGTTGTGCGCGATCTGGTGGTCGACATGAGCCAGTTCTATACGCAGTATGAGAAAATCAAACCGTTCCTGCTGAACAACGGTGAGAATCCGCCGGCGCGTGAGCATCTGCAGAGCCCGTCGGAGCGTGAGCACCTTGATGGCCTGTATGAGTGTATTCTCTGCGCCTGCTGCTCAACCTCCTGCCCGTCGTTCTGGTGGAACCCGGATAAGTTTATCGGTCCGGCCGGTCTGCTGGCTGCCTATCGCTTCCTGATTGACAGCCGCGACACGGAAACGGATGCGCGTCTCGACAATCTGAGTGATGCTTTCAGCGTATTCCGCTGTCACAGCATCATGAACTGTGTGAGCGTATGTCCGAAAGGGCTGAACCCGACGCGCGCCATCGGCCATATCAAGTCGATGCTGCTGCAGCGCGGGGCGTAAAGCTAAGAAGTCCTGCCGGGAACTCAGGTTCCCGGCAGCGTATGGAAGCCTCTATAAGCGCGGTGCTGACCACGCTTATAAAGGTTCCCTTACGGGCCCGGCGCCGGTAGCGCACAGGTTCGTATCGCTGAACTCACTACGGCAAGCCGTGAAAGCGGCAACAAATGAAACCTCATAAAAAGCAGCTTAATGCTTAAGGGATCACAATGCAGAACAGCGCGATGAAACCCTGGCTGGACTCCTCCTGGCTGGCCGGCGCGAACCAGTCTTACATAGAGCAACTCTATGAGGATTTCCTGACCGATCCTGACTCTGTTGATGAAGTGTGGCGCGACCTGTTCCAGCAGTTGCCAGGTACCGGCGTAAAACCAGAGCAGTTTCACTCCACGACGCGTGACTATTTCCGCCGCCTGGCGAAGGATGCCACCCGCTACACCTCTACCGTTACCGATCCGGCCGCTAACTCCAAACAGGTTAAAGTCCTGCAGCTGATTAACGCGTTCCGTTTCCGCGGCCATCAGCATGCCAATCTTGATCCGCTTGGCCTGTGGAAACAGGATATCGTGGCCGATCTCGACCCGGCCTTTCACGATCTGACCGACGCCGATTTTCAGGAAAGCTTCAACGTAGGCTCATTTGCGATTGGCAAAGAGACGATGAAGCTGGCCGATCTCTACGCCGCCCTGCAGCAGACCTACTGCGGGTCGATTGGCGCAGAGTATATGCACATCAACAATACTGAAGAGAAGCGCTGGATCCAGCAGCGTCTTGAATCAGTGGCTGGACAGGCTTCATTCAGCGCGGAAGAGAAAAAAGGCTTCCTGAAAGAGCTGACCGCAGCCGAAGGTCTGGAAAAATATCTTGGGGCGAAATTCCCCGGCGCCAAACGCTTCTCACTGGAAGGTGGCGATGCGCTGGTGCCTATGCTGCGCGAAATGATTCGCCACGCAGGGAAAAGCGGCACGCGCGAAGTGGTGCTGGGTATGGCGCACCGCGGACGTCTGAACGTGCTGATCAACGTACTGGGCAAAAAGCCGCAGGATCTGTTTGATGAGTTCGCCGGCAAGCACAAAGAGCATCTGGGTACCGGTGATGTGAAATACCACATGGGCTTCTCTTCCGATGTTGAAACCGAAGGGGGCCTGGTGCATCTGGCACTGGCGTTTAACCCGTCGCATCTGGAGATTGTCAGCCCGGTTGTCATGGGCTCCGTACGCGCCCGCCTCGATCGTCTCTCCGAGCCGGGCAGTAACAAAGTTCTGCCTATCACTATTCACGGTGACGCAGCGGTAATTGGTCAGGGTGTGGTGCAGGAAACCCTGAACATGTCGCAGGCGCGTGGTTATGAAGTTGGCGGTACGGTGCGTATCGTGATCAATAACCAGGTTGGCTTTACCACGTCAAATCCAAGAGATGCGCGCTCCACGCCTTATTGTACTGATATCGGTAAGATGGTGCTGGCACCTATTTTCCACGTGAACGCGGACGATCCGGAAGCCGTTGCTTTTGTTACCCGTCTGGCGCTCGACTACCGCAACACCTTTAAGCGTGATGTCTTTATCGATCTGGTCTGCTATCGCCGTCATGGCCATAACGAAGCGGATGAGCCAAGTGCAACGCAGCCGCTGATGTATCAGAAGATTAAAAAGCATCCGACGCCGCGTAAACTTTACGCCGACCGGCTGCAGAGCCAGGGCGTAGCCTCGCAGGAAGATGCCACTGAACTGGTTAACCTCTATCGCGATGCGCTGGATGCCGGTGAGTGCGTGGTGCCGGAATGGCGCCCGATGAGCCTGCACTCGTTTACCTGGTCCCCTTATCTCAACCACGAGTGGGATGAGAGCTACCCGGAAACGGTTGAGCTGAAACGCCTGCAGGAGCTGGCGCGCCGTATCAGCACGGTTCCGGAAGCGGTTGAAGTGCAGTCGCGCGTGGCCAAAATTTACAACGACCGCAAAGAGATGGCGGAAGGCAACAAACCGTTTGACTGGGGCGGGGCAGAGAATCTGGCCTACGCCACGCTGGTGGATGAAGGCATTCCGGTGCGTCTCTCTGGCGAAGATTCCGGACGCGGCACCTTCTTCCACCGCCATGCGGTGATCCACAACCAGCTGAATGGCTCTACCTATACGCCGCTGCACCATATTCATAATGGTCAGGGAGAGTTCAAAGTCTGGGACTCCGTGCTGTCGGAAGAGGCGGTACTGGCGTTTGAATATGGCTACGCCACCGCAGAGCCGCGCGTGCTGACCATCTGGGAAGCGCAGTTTGGTGACTTTGCCAACGGCGCACAGGTGGTTATCGATCAGTTCATCAGCTCGGGCGAGCAGAAGTGGGGCCGCATGTGTGGCCTGGTGATGCTGCTGCCGCACGGCTATGAAGGTCAGGGTCCGGAGCACTCCTCAGCGCGCCTGGAGCGTTATCTGCAGCTCTGCGCTGAGCAGAATATGCAGGTTTGCGTGCCATCTACCCCGGCTCAGGTTTACCACATGCTGCGTCGTCAGGCGCTGCGCGGTATGCGCCGTCCGCTGATTGTGATGTCGCCGAAATCGCTGCTGCGTCATCCGCTGGCGATCTCCAGCCTGGACGATCTGGCAAACGGCAGCTTCCAGCCGGCGATTGGCGAGATCGATGCGCTCGATCCGCAGCAGGTTAAACGCGTGGTGCTCTGCTCCGGTAAGGTCTACTACGATCTGCTGGAACAGCGCCGCAAAAACGAGCAGAGCGATGTTGCCATTGTGCGCATCGAGCAGCTCTATCCTTTCCCGCACAAAGCGGTACAGGAAGCGTTAAAAGATTACGCCCATGTCCAGGATTTCGTCTGGTGTCAGGAAGAGCCGCTCAATCAGGGCGCATGGTATTGCAGTCAGCATCATTTCCGCGAAGTGGTTCCCTTTGGTGCGTCGCTGCGTTACGCAGGCCGTCCGGCATCTGCTTCACCGGCCGTGGGCTATATGTCCGTACATCAACAACAGCAGCAAGACCTGGTCAACGACGCGCTGAACCTTGGTTAATAAAAAGGAAAGAAAATGAGTAGCGTAGAAATTCTCGTTCCCGATTTACCTGAATCCGTAGCGGACGCAACGGTTGCAACCTGGCACAAAAAACCTGGCGATGCAGTCAGCCGTGATGAAGTGCTGGTCGAAATTGAAACCGATAAAGTGGTGCTGGAAGTTCCTGCTGCTGCTGATGGTATTCTGGAAGCCGTGCTGGAAGAAGAGGGTGCTACCGTCACCTCGCGCCAGCTGCTTGGTCGCCTGAAAGAGGGCAACAGCGGCGGGAAAGAGACCTCAGCGAAAGTTGAGAGCAATGAATCTGCACCGGCACAGCGCCAGTCCGCGTCGCTGGAAGAAGAGAGCAGCGACGCGCTGAGCCCTGCTGTACGCCGTCTGATCGCGGAAAACAATCTCGACGCCAGCCAGATCAAAGGCACCGGCGTGGGTGGCCGACTGACGCGCGAAGATATTGAAAAGCACCTGGCGAAAAAGCCGGAAGCGAAAGCGGCTCCGGCTGCTGAAGCGGCGGCTCCGGCTCCGGTTGCTAACCGCAGCGAGAAGCGCGTGCCGATGACCCGCCTGCGCAAACGCGTGGCTGAGCGTCTGCTGGAAGCGAAAAACAGCACCGCCATGCTGACCACGTTCAACGAAATCAACATGAAGCCCATCATGGATCTGCGCAAGCAGTATGGTGAGGCGTTTGAAAAACGTCACGGTGTACGCCTGGGCTTTATGTCCTTCTACATCAAAGCGGTCGTCGAAGCCCTGAAGCGCTTCCCGGAAGTGAACGCCTCTATCGATGGCGAAGATGTGGTGTACCACAACTACTTCGATGTCAGCATCGCCGTTTCTACGCCGCGCGGTCTGGTGACGCCAGTGCTGAAAGATGTGGATGCGCTGAGCATGGCGGATATCGAGAAGAAAATTAAAGAGCTGGCGGTGAAAGGCCGTGATGGCAAGCTGACAGTTGAAGAGCTGACCGGCGGTAACTTCACCATCACCAACGGCGGCGTGTTTGGTTCGCTGATGTCAACGCCAATCATTAACCCGCCGCAGAGCGCCATTCTGGGCATGCACGCCATTAAAGATCGTCCAATGGCGGTCAATGGTCAGGTGGTGATCCTGCCGATGATGTATCTGGCGCTCTCTTACGATCACCGTCTGATCGATGGCCGTGAATCGGTAGGCTATCTGGTCGCAGTGAAAGAGATGCTGGAAGATCCGGCTCGTCTGCTGCTGGATGTCTGATTTTCGCCGGGCGCGCAGCGATGCGTGCCCACATTTAAATGTTTCAGATCTGAATGGATAGAACATCATGAACTTACACGAATACCAGGCGAAGCAGCTGTTTGCACGGTATGGTATGCCAGCACCGACTGGTTATGCCTGCACCACGCCACGTGAAGCCGAAGAAGCCGCCTCAAAAATTGGCGCAGGCCCGTGGGTAGTGAAATGTCAGGTTCATGCCGGTGGCCGTGGTAAAGCGGGCGGCGTGAAGGTAGTGAAAAGTAAAGAAGAGATCCGTGCATTTGCTGAGCACTGGCTGGGTAAACGTCTGGTGACCTATCAGACAGATGCGCTGGGCCAGCCGGTTAACCAGATTCTGGTTGAAGCGGCAACCGATATCGATCAGGAACTCTATCTGGGTGCGGTCGTCGATCGCGCTACGCGCCGCGTGATCTTCATGGCATCAACCGAAGGCGGTGTGGAAATTGAAAAGGTGGCGGAAGAGACTCCGCACCTGATCCACAAAATGGCGCTCGACCCGTTAGCGGGACCGCAGCCATACCAGGGCCGCGAACTGGCGTTCAAACTGGGTCTGACCGGTAAGCAGGTCAGCCAGTTCACCAAAATCTTTATGGGTCTGGCTACCATGTTCCTGGAGCGCGATCTGGCGATGGTTGAGATCAACCCGCTGGTGATCACCAAACAGGGCGACCTGATCTGCCTGGATGGCAAGCTGGGCGCAGACGGCAACGCGCTGTTCCGCCAGCCTGAACTGCGCGAAATGCGCGATCCAAGCCAGGAAGATCCACGCGAAGCGCACGCAACGCAGTGGGAGCTGAACTATGTCGCGCTGGAAGGCAACATTGGCTGTATGGTCAACGGTGCGGGTCTGGCGATGGGCACAATGGATATCGTGAAGCATCACGGTGGCCAGCCTGCAAACTTCCTTGATGTCGGCGGCGGCGCAACTAAAGAGCGCGTAACCGAAGCCTTCAAAATCATCCTCTCTGACGACGCGGTAAAAGCGGTATTCGTTAACATCTTCGGCGGTATTGTCCGTTGCGATCTGATCGCTGATGGCATCATCGGCGCAGTGGCAGAAGTGGGTGTCAACGTGCCGGTAGTGGTACGTCTGGAAGGTAACAACGCTGAGCTGGGCGCTAAGAAACTGGCGGACAGCGGTCTGAACATCATTGCAGCAACCAGCCTGACAGACGCGGCACAGCGTGTTGTTGCTGCAGCGGAGGGTAAATAATGTCCATTCTGATCGACAAGAACACCAAAGTCATCTGCCAGGGTTTCACCGGTGGCCAGGGGACTTTTCACTCTGAGCAGGCGCTGGCCTATGGCACGCAGCTGGTTGGCGGCGTAACGCCAGGTAAAGGCGGCACTACCCATCTGGGCCTGCCGGTGTTCAATACCGTGCGTGAAGCGGTAGAAGCGACCGGCGCAACGGCCACGGTTATCTACGTTCCGGCTCCGTTCTGCAAAGACGGTATCCTGGAAGCGATCGACGCGGGCATCAAGCTGATCATCACCATCACTGAAGGTATCCCGACGCTGGATATGCTGACTGTGAAAATGAAGCTGGATGAAGCAGGCGTGCGCATGATTGGCCCTAACTGCCCTGGCGTGATCACCCCAGGCGAATGCAAAATCGGCATTATGCCAGGCCACATTCACCAGCCAGGCCGCGTGGGCATCGTGTCACGTTCCGGCACCCTGACCTATGAAGCGGTTAAGCAGACCACAGATATTGGCTATGGCCAGTCTACCTGTGTCGGTATCGGTGGCGACCCGATCCCGGGCTCTAACTTCATCGATATTCTGCAGATGTTCCAGGACGATCCGCAGACCGAAGCGATTGTGATGATCGGTGAAATCGGCGGCAGCGCGGAAGAAGAAGCGGCAGCCTTTATCAAAGAGCACGTCACCAAGCCGGTTGTCGGCTATATCGCAGGCGTAACGGCGCCGAAAGGCAAACGTATGGGCCATGCTGGCGCCATCATTGCCGGCGGTAAAGGCACGGCTGACGAGAAGTTTGCTGCGCTGGAAGCGGCAGGTGTGAAAACTGTCCGCAGCCTGGCCGATATCGGTGATGCGGTAAAAGCAGTTCTGCCTGCTAACTGATTGCGCTGACTGAATAAGCATAAGCCACCTGCGGGTGGCTTTTTTTATGCCTGCAGCGTAGCGGTTTTTATTTATTATCCTGCGCGGCGGATTTTAAAGTTAATAACTCACAGAAAAGGTAATCGTAATTTTAATTAAACGCGGCAGCTTTTGACATCGCTTTAACAACTCTTTCAGGCTACATATTCGTAAACTTTATATCTTAATCCGGATCAAATAATAGCGTGTTATAGCAAACTTTACTGCTGGCTAAAAACAACCCGGCCGGTATAAATTGCGCTGCATCAAATCACAGTTTTGCCACGGATAACAGCCGTCTGAGTCGTATGCCCCCGGATCAATATTGTGGCATCTGACGCTGACGCCTGCATGACAGAAATGTGAGGCGATATTTTCAGGGAATTATCACCACTATTACTCGCTCATTTCGGGCCGCAGATTGCGCTATCTGCGGGTAATAAAACCGGAATTAATAATCAGCCGTTCCTGCACGCTGTTGCGCCGTTTACCGTCCGGCAACACAGCGGCATGCGAAGAGCAAGGAGTTCTCATGTTAGATATTGTCGAGCTGTCGCGCTTACAGTTTGCCCTGACGGCGATGTACCACTTTCTGTTCGTACCATTAACGCTGGGTATGGCGTTTCTGCTGGCGATCATGGAAACCGTCTACGTGCTGTCGGGCAAACAGATTTATAAAGATATGACCAAATTCTGGGGCAAGTTGTTTGGCATCAACTTTGCGCTGGGCGTGGCCACCGGACTCACCATGGAGTTTCAGTTCGGCACTAACTGGTCCTATTACTCCCACTACGTCGGCGATATTTTCGGGGCGCCGCTGGCCATTGAAGGATTAATGGCGTTCTTTCTTGAATCCACCTTTGTTGGCCTGTTTTTCTTTGGCTGGGACCGGCTGGGCAAAGTTCAGCATCTGGTGGTCACCTGGCTGGTGGCGCTGGGATCCAACCTCTCTGCGCTCTGGATCCTGGTGGCCAATGGCTGGATGCAAAATCCCATTGCCGCAGCATTCAACGCTGAAACCATGCGTATGGAAATGCTGAGCTTTTCAGAGCTGGTGCTTAACCCGGTCGCACAGGTGAAATTTGTGCATACCGTGGCGGCGGGCTATACCGCTGGCGCCATGTTTGTTCTGGGGATCAGCGGCTGGTATCTGCTTAAAGGGCGTGATGTGGCGTTTGCCCGCCGCTCCTTTGCCATTGCGGCCAGTTTTGGCATGGCGGCGGTGCTCTCGGTGATTGTACTCGGCGATGAGTCGGGCTACGAGATGGGGGATGTCCAGAAAACCAAACTGGCTGCAATCGAGGCGGAGTGGGAGACCCAGCCGGCACCCGCCGCCTTTACGCTATTTGGTATACCGAATCAGGAGACGCAGGAGAACAAATATGCGATTCAGATTCCGTATCTGCTTGGCCTTATCGCCACGCGCTCAGTGGATAAACCCGTTACCGGCCTGAAAGAACTGCAGGCGCAGCATGAGGTGCGGATCCGTAACGGCATCAAAGCGTATGGCCTGCTCAATGCGCTGCGCAGCGGCAGTCAGGACCCGGAAGTCCGCCGCGCGTTTGAAGCCAGCAAGCAGGATCTTGGCTACGGCCTGCTGCTTAAGCGCTACACCCCGACGGTCACCGATGCCAGCGAAGCGCAGATACAACAGGCGGTGAAAGACGCCATTCCGCGCGTGGCGCCGCTCTATTTTGCCTTCCGTATCATGGTGCTGTGCGGCGCGCTGTTGCTGGCGATTATTGCCCTCTCATTCTGGAGCGTAGTCCGCGACCGAATCGGTCAGCAGCGCTGGCTGCTGAAAGCCGCACTGTATGGCATTCCGCTGCCGTGGATCGCTATCGAGGCGGGCTGGTTTGTTGCGGAGTACGGGCGTCAGCCGTGGGCAATCGGTGAAGTGTTACCCACCGCCGTAGCGAACTCTTCGCTGACCGTGGGAGACGTGCTGTTTTCGATGACGCTGATTTGCGGACTCTACACGCTGTTTCTGGTGGCAGAGATGTATCTGATGTTCCGGTTTGCCCGCCTGGGGCCGGGCAGCCTGAAAACCGGCCGCTATCACAATGAATCAGTGCAGATCGCTACGCAGCCAGAGCGCGGCTAAAGGAGAGCAACCATGTTTGACTACGAAGTGTTACGTTTTGTCTGGTGGCTGCTGATTGGCATACTGCTGATCGGCTTTGCCGTGGCGGACGGCTTTGATATGGGGGTCGGTATGCTGACGCCCGTGCTCGGACGCAGCGACACCGAGCGTCGTATTATGATCAACACGATTGCACCGCACTGGGACGGCAATCAGGTCTGGCTGATCACAGCTGGCGGTGCGCTGTTTGCCGCCTGGCCCATGGTCTATGCCGCCGCCTTCTCTGGTTTCTATGTCGCCATGATTCTGGTGCTCGCCTCGCTCTTTTTTCGCCCGGTGGGTTTTGATTATCGATCCAAAATTGAAGACAGGCGCTGGCGTGCCGTGTGGGACTGGGGCATCTTTGCCGGCAGTTTTGTCCCGCCGCTGGTGATAGGCGTCGCCTTTGGCAATCTGCTGCAGGGGGTGCCGTTTCATGCAGATAGCTATCTGCGTCTGTTCTATACCGGCAATTTCTTCCAGCTGCTCAATCCATTTGGCCTGCTGGCGGGAGTCATCAGCGTGGCGATGATTCTGACCCAGGGCGCCACCTATCTGCAGATGCGCACCTGCGGTGAGCTGCATTTACGTGCGCGCAGCGCGGCGCAGGCGGGGGCGCTGGTGATGCTCCTCGCCTTTGTGCTGGCGGGCTTGTGGGTAAAATATGGCCTTGACGGCTATGTAGTGAAAAGCGTTATCGATCACCACGCAGCCTCTAATCCGCTGGGCAAAGAGGTGGTGCGCGAGGCGGGTGCCTGGCTGCGTAATTTTGAGCAGATGCCGCTGCTGTGGGCGTTTCCGCTGCTGGGCGCTCTTCTGCCGCTGCTTACACTACTTTGCTCGCGCGGCGAGCGGGGCGCCTGGGCATTCATCTTCTCTTCCCTGACGCTCGCCTGCGTCATCATGACCGCCGGTATTGCGCTGTTCCCGTTTATCATGCCCTCCAGCACCGTGCCGGGTAGCAGCCTGACCCTCTGGGATGCCACCTCCAGCCTGCTGACGCTGAAGATTATGACCATCGCCGCACTCATCTTTGTGCCGATCATTCTGGCCTACACCAGCTGGTGCTACTACAAAATGTTCGGTCGCATTACCCAGGATGATATTGAACGCAACACGCACTCTCTCTACTGATTAAGGAGCTTTTGCATGTGGTATTTTGCCTGGATCCTCGGCACGCTGCTGGCCTGCGCATTAGGTGTGATCACCGCCCTGGCGCTGGAGCAGAGAGATGCAAACCGTGCACAGGATGACAACGCCTGATCGGTCAGCATGCTGGCCGGTAGCATGGGGTAATAAAGGGGTCCGGACGGGCCCTTTTTTTGTGCCTGTTAACGGCACACTCGCCTGACTGCAGACCAGGACTTTTGTCAGTATCAGGTCAGGAAATGTTGAGTAATTCCTTCTGGTTGTTACCGTCAGATAATTATTTTCTTCTGGCTCTGGCGGACCATTCCCAAGCGGATCGCTCTTGCGTATAGTAGCAACGTTTAAAAATGAGACCGGGATGTAGAGTGAGTACAACGCTGTTTCGCTGGCCGGTGCGGGTCTACTATGAAGATACCGATGCCGGAGGTGTGGTTTACCACGCCAGCTATCTTGCTTTTTATGAACGAGCACGTACCGAAATGCTGCGTCAGCGCCATTTCAATCAACACGTCCTGTTAGAAGAGCAGGTCGCATTTGTGGTACGGCGCATGACGGTGGAGTTCATTGCCGCGGCTCGCCTTGATGACCTTCTGGAGATACAGACCGAAGTGACCTCAATGACCCGCGCAACCATGACCTTCACCCAGCGTATCGTCAATGCTGAAGGCAGGGTGCTCAACGAGGCGGATGTCCTGATCGCCTGCATTAACCCACACCTGATGAAGCCGATTGCGCTTCCCAAGTCTATTGTCGCGGAGTTCAAGCAGTGACTGACATGAATGTTCTTGATTTGTTCCTGAAGGCGAGCCTTCTGGTCAAACTTATCATGTTGATTTTGATCGGCTTTTCTATTGCCTCCTGGGCAATCATCATCCAGCGTACGCGCATTCTGAATGCGGCAGGACGCGAAGCGGACGCCTTTGAAGATAAGTTCTGGTCCGGTATCGAACTCTCGCGTCTCTATCAGGAGAGCCAGGGGCGTCGTGATGAGCTGGGCGGTTCGGAACAAATTTTCTACGCTGGCTTTAAAGAGTTTGCCCGCCTGCATCGCGTAAACAGCCATGCGCCGGAAGCGGTGGTAGAGGGCGCCAGCCGCGCCATGCGTATCTCTATGAATCGCGAGCTGGAAGCGCTGGAGACCCATATTCCTTTCCTCGGCACCGTGGGTTCAATCAGCCCTTATATCGGTCTGTTTGGTACCGTATGGGGGATCATGCACGCTTTCATCGCGCTGGGCGCAGTCAAGCAGGCCACGCTGCAGATGGTGGCACCGGGTATCGCAGAAGCGCTGATCGCCACTGCAATCGGCCTGTTTGCCGCGATCCCGGCGGTCATGGCCTATAACCGTCTGAACCAGCGCGTCAACAAGCTGGAGCAGGGTTACGATAATTTTATGGAAGAGTTCACGGCTATCCTGCATCGTCAGGCTTTCTCTAGCGACA
Source organism: Pantoea sp. RIT413 (assembly GCF_003057675.2). Classification (NCBI taxonomy): domain Bacteria; kingdom Pseudomonadati; phylum Pseudomonadota; class Gammaproteobacteria; order Enterobacterales; family Erwiniaceae; genus Pantoea; species Pantoea sp. RIT413. The sequence goes on along the minus strand of NZ_QBJB02000003.1, from coordinate 119,513 downwards.
ATACGAAGTAAGTCGAGGTTTACGATGGCCAGAACCCGTGGTCGCGGACGCCGCGATCTTAAGTCGGAAATCAACATTGTTCCGCTGCTCGATGTACTGCTGGTGCTGCTGCTGATCTTTATGGCAACCGCGCCAATCATTACGCAGAGCGTGGAAGTTGATCTGCCGGACGCCACTGACTCTAAAACGGTTGCCAGCGATGATAATCCGCCGGTAATTGTTGAAGTGGCCGGTGTAGGACAATACAGCCTGGTGGTGGATCACGATCGTATGACCCAGCTGCCGCCTGAGCAGGTTGTGAGTGAAGCGCAGCGTCGTATTGAGGCCAATCCTAAAACCGTGTTTCTGATTGGCGGGGCCAAAGATGTGCCTTACGACGAAATCATTAAAGCGCTGAACCTGCTTCATCAGGCTGGCGTCAAATCAGTCGGTCTGATGACGCAGCCGATTTAACGCGACTTGTTTTTGGGAACCGAGAGTGTCGAAGGCAACCGAACAGAACCAGAAGTTGAAACGCGCAATTATCGTTTCGGTGGCGCTGCACATCGTGCTGATTGCGCTGCTGATCTGGAGCTCGTTCAACGAACATATTGAAGCGAGCGGCGGCGGCGGCGGTAGCGATATTGATGCCGTCATGGTCGATCCCGGGGCTGTGGTTGAACAATATAATCGTCAGCAAAATCAGCAGAGCGACAGCCAGCGTGCGGAACAGCAGCGGAAAAAGCAGGCGCAGCAGCAGGCGGAAGAGCTACAGCAGAAACAGGCCGCCGAGCAGCAGCGTCTGAAAGCGCTGGAAAAAGAGCGGCTGCAGGCGCAGCAGGAAGCGAAAGAACAGGCTAAACAGCAGGCTGAGCAGCAGAAAGCGGCCGAAGCAGCTGCAAAGCAGGCTCAGGAGCAGCAAAAAGCGGCTGAAGCGGCTGCCGCACAGGCGAAAGCGGATGCGAAAGCAGAAGCAGACGCGCGCGCTAAAGCAGCAGCAGAAGCGAAAGCAACCGCAGCGGCTGAAGCGAAGCAGGCTGCTGCCGAGGCGAAGAAACAGGCGGAAGAGCAGGCGAAAGCAGCGGCAGCGGATGCTGCAAAAGAGAAAGCGGCCGAGCAGGCGAAAGCGGCAGCTGAAGCGAAAGCCAAAGCGCAGGCAGAAGCGAAAGCGCAGGCCGCAGCCGATGCCAAAGCTAAGGCAGCGGCAGAGGCGAAAGCCAAAGCTGCGCAGGAAGCCAAAGAGAAAGCAGCAGAGGCGGCGAAGGAAAAAGCTGCGGAAGCCGCTAAAGAGAAAGCAGCTGAAGCGGCTAAAGAGAAGGCGGCCGCTGAGGCGAAAGCGAAAGCAGACGCCGCTGCCAAAGCGAAAGCGGATGCAGCCGCTAAAGCAAAAGCAGATGCAGCGGCGAAAGCCAAAGCAGCCGCGGACGCGAAGAAAAAGGCGGCTGCTGAAGCCGCGCAGGGCGAAAGCGATGTTGACGATCTGCTGGGCGGCCTCTCCTCCGGTAAAAACGCGCCGAAGAGTGGCGCTGCAGCCGGCGGCGGTGGTGCAGCAGGGCAGGGCAATCAGAAGAAAGCGGGTGCATCGGGTGCTGAGGTCAACGCCTATCTGGGCCAGATCACCAGCGCCATTCAAAGCCGCTTCTATGATGCCGATCTCTATCGCGGTAAGAGCTGCGATTTACGTATTAAGCTGGCACCCGATGGGCTGCTGATTGATGTGAAATCGGAAGGGGGCGATCCGGCACTTTGCCAGGCTGCCATTGCCGCTGCGAAGCAGGCGCGTATTCCTAAGCCACCTTCGCAGGCGGTGTATGAAGTGTTTAAAAACGCACCAATGCGTTTCAGGCCGCAATAATGCAGTAACGTACGGCAGGTTGAACTAAGGTTAGCTTGCCGTATTCTATAAAATACTCGTGTTTTTTCAGGAACTGTGCGAATTATCGTGAACTCAGGTTCAGGTAAGGGAGATAAGATGAAGCAGGCACTTCGTGTAACCTTAGGTTTTTTTGTACTGCTGTGGGCCGCTGTGCTGCACGCAGAAGTACGCATTGAAATTACGCAGGGCGTTAACACTGCCCGTCCGATTGGTGTAGTACCGTTTAAATGGGCCGGACCTGGCGCGGCGCCAGAAGATGTCGGCGGTATTGTGGCAGCTGACGTGCGCAACAGTGGTAAATTTAATCCGCTGGATCGCTCACGTCTGCCGCAGCAGCCCGGCAGTGCGCAGGAAGTTCAGCCTGCCGCATGGAGCGCGCTGGGTATTGATGCCGTGGTGGTCGGTCAGGTCTCACCTAACGCCGATGGCAGCTATCAGGTCGCCTATCAGCTGGTCGACACCGGTGGTGCACCGGGCAGCGTACTGGCACAAAACTCCTTCAAAGTAACAAAACAGTGGCTGCGGTATGCGGCGCATACCGCCAGTGACGAAGTCTTTGAGAAGCTGACCGGCATTAAAGGCGCATTCCGCACCCGTATCGCTTATGTTGTGCAGACCAACGGCGGCCAGTTCCCGTATGAGCTGCGCGTGTCTGACTACGATGGTTACAACCAGTTTGTGGTACACCGTTCACCGCAGCCGCTGATGTCACCGGCCTGGTCACCTGACGGCAGCAAACTGGCCTACGTTACGTTTGAGAGTGGCAAATCAGCGCTGGTGATCCAGACGCTGGCAAATGGCGCTATTCGTCAGGTTGCCTCCTTCCCGCGTCACAACGGTGCACCATCGTTCTCACCGGATGGTTCTAAGCTGGCTTTCGCCCTCTCTAAAACGGGCAGCCTGAATCTCTATGTAATGGACCTGGGCTCAGGTCAGATCCGTCAGGTAACAGACGGCCGCTATAACAGCACTGAGCCAACCTGGTTCCCGGATAGCCAGACCCTGGCGTATACCTCGGATCAGGCGGGTGCACCGCAGATTTATAAAGTCGGTGTTAACGGCGGCGCGCCACAGCGTATTACCTGGGAAGGCAAACAGAACCAGGATGCGGATGTGTCGACCGACGGTAAAACCATGGTGATGATCAGCAGCGCCGGTGGCGCGCAGCACGTCGCCAAACAGGATCTGGAAACGGGAGCCGTTCAGACGTTAACGGACACGTTCCTGGATGAAACGCCAAGTCTGGCACCAAACGGCACCATGGTTATCTACAGCTCTACTCAGGGGATGGGATCCGTGCTGCAGCTGGTTTCAACTGACGGGCGTTTCAAAGCGCGTCTTCCGGCAACTGATGGACAGGTAAAATCACCTGCCTGGTCGCCGTATCTGTGATGCATCGCTCCCTTGCCTCGTCGGCGGGGGAGTCAATGTATGGCAAACAAAATAATAGGATAAAGAAATGCAACTGAACAAAATGCTGAAGGGTTTAATGCTGGCTCTGCCAGTGATTGCAGTCGCTGCTTGTAGCTCACACAAAAACAACAACAACGATCAGTCCGGTATGGGTGCTGATGGTGCGTACGGTGCGGGCTCTGGCGCTGGCATGAACGGCGGCAACATGTCTTCTGACGAGCAGGCGCGTCTGCAGATGCAGCAGCTGCAGCAGAACAACATCGTTTACTTCGGTCTGGACAAGTATGACGTGCAGTCTGACTATGCTCAGATGCTGGATCAGCACGCAGCTTTCCTGCGCGGCAACCCGTCTTACAAAGTGACTATCGAAGGTCATGCGGATGAGCGTGGCACGCCAGAGTACAACATCGCGCTGGGCGAGCGTCGTGCTAACGCAGTGAAAATGTATCTGCAGGGCAAAGGCGTCTCTGCCGATCAGATGTCTATCGTATCTTACGGTAAAGAGAAACCAGCCGTACTGGGCCATGACGAATCAGCGTATGCTAAAAACCGTCGTGCCGTACTGGTTTACTAAGAGAATCATATGATTAGTAACTTCAGACTATCCCTTGCGGGTCTGTCGTTACTGGTTGGCGTAGCGGCCCCCTGGGCCGCTAATGCCCAGGCGTCAATCAGTAGCGTTGGCTCAGGCTCGGTCGAAGACCGTGTCACCACTCTTGAACGTATCTCCAATGCTCAGGCGCAGCTGCTGCAGCAGTTACAGCAGCAGATGAGCGATAATCAGAGCGACATCGATTCCCTGCGCGGGCAGATCCAGCAGAACAGCTATCAGCTTAACCAGGCGGTTGAGCGTCAGAAGCAGCTTTACCAGCAGCTCGACACGTTAAGCAGCAGCCAGTCCGCTGCACAGAGCGGCGGTAACGCTGATGCTGCCGGTGCCGCAGCGGGAAACGCTGATGCGGGTAGCAGTAATACGGCTGCCGCACCTGCACAAACCGGCGATGCAAATACCGATTACAACGCTGCCGTCGCGCTGATTCTGGAGAAGAAGCAGTACGATCAGGCTATCTCTGCACTGCAGGCATGGGTGAAGAAGTATCCTGACTCTACCTATCAGCCAAATGCCAACTACTGGCTGGGGCAGCTGCATTACAACAAAGGCAAGAAGGACGATGCGGCTTACTATTTTGCCACGGTGGTGAAGAACTATCCCAAATCACCGAAAGCGGCGGAAGCGCTGTTTAAGGTTGGCGTGATCATGCAGGATAAAAAAGACACGGCAAAAGCCAAAGCGGTTTATCAGCAGGTGATCAAGCAGTTCCCGGATAGTGAGTCAGCAAAGCAGGCGCAAAAGCGGCTGGCCGGATTGTAATTTGTACGAAAAAGACCAGATTTCGCCTGATTTCTGGTCTTGCCGCCTGAAAGGTAAGCAGTTGAGCTATCTGCGGGAAAATAAGGGTTGCGCCCTCCCGCTAAATCAGTAATATATGCCGCCGTTGCCGGGACATATGTAAATGCGTATCGGCGACGCTGAAGATGGGTCGTTAGCTCAGTTGGTAGAGCAGTTGACTTTTAATCAATTGGTCGCAGGTTCGAATCCTGCACGACCCACCATCTCAACCACAGGTTCAGGCGGGTTCTTCAGTTAGCTTCACAACCTTGATGGGTCGTTAGCTCAGTTGGTAGAGCAGTTGACTTTTAATCAATTGGTCGCAGGTTCGAATCCTGCACGACCCACCATCAAGTTTAAAGTTGTAAGCCGCTTCCACAGCGGGTCGTTAGCTCAGTTGGTAGAGCAGTTGACTTTTAATCAATTGGTCGCAGGTTCGAATCCTGCACGACCCACCAGATTCAGAAAAAAGCGCCCAACGGGCGCTTTTTTCGTTTTCCGCAGTACGGGAATGCCCCCCCCCACAGACGCGCATTAATACACCAGGGTCGCATTAATGCGACCCCTACGGGTATGGGGAGCGGTAATGCATTGACGGAATATGCCCATCCATACGTAGGGGCGCCATTTATGGCGTCCTGGCCGCGTATAACCCCCGATAATTAATGAACGCGTCAGGGTCGCATTAACACGCCAGGTTCGCATTAATGCGACCCCTACGGGTATGAGGAGCGGTAATGCGTTTGCGTTGACGGAATATGCCCATCTATCCGCAGGGGCGCCATTTATGGCGCCCTGGCCGCTACCGTGCCGGCTTTTTCCGGGAGGCTTTTTCGGGCATCAGGCTTTTCCAGATATGCTGCACGGCATAGCTGCGCCATGGCCGCCAGACCTGCGATAGCTGCTCTGCCTCTCTGGCCGTTACGCCACCGAGATTATTACGGATAGCGATATCCTCTTTCGGGAAAGCATCAGGCCAGCGTAGCGCCCGCATGGCGATATAGCTGGCGGTCCACGGGCCGACCCCCTTCAGCGCCAGCAGCTGCTGCTGTACGGTATCCGGCGGCAGAGATCCGTTAAAGCGCAGCGCGCCGCTGGCGCAGGCGTGGGCCAGTGCGATAATCGCATTTGAACGGGCGCTGACTATGCCGAGCACCGCAATATCATCGACCGTTGCTGCTGCCAGCGTGGCCGCGTCCGGAGAGAGGCGGGAGAGCGCTGGCCAGGGCGTCTCCAGCGGCTCGCCAAAGCGCTCCGTCAGACGGCTGCTGAGCGTTACAGCCGCTTTTACCGTAACCTGCTGGCCGAGAATCGCGCGCACGCTTAACTCAAACGCATCGAACGCGCCGGGCACGCGCAGGCCCGGGTGGCGCGCCAGGCTCTCTGCCAGCAGCGGATCGCGGCCCAGTAGCTCGCTCACCGCCTGCGGCTGAGCATCCAGATCGAACAGATCGCGCAGCCGGCGCAGCAGGGCAGGCAGCACCGGCGTCAGTGTGGTAGTGAACTCAACCTGCAGCGCATGCTTATCGGGCAGGGCGCTGACGCGCACCCAGCCGCGACAGCCGCCCAGCGCGACGGTGCGGTGATAAGCGCCATCGGCCACCCACTCAGCCTGCTTCATGACGTGCGCTTCAAGAAACTCCAGCATCGCCGCCCAGTCATAGGGTGGACGGTAGCTCAGCTGCAGGGTGGCGCTCTGCTGTGGCAGCGCAGCGCCTTCCGGCTGGCTCCGCTTACGCAGCGCGGAAGGCGTCATGTGATAGCGCGCCTGAAACACATCATTAAAGCGGCGCAGGCTGCGAAAGCCGCTGGCGTAAGCGATCTCCGTTACGGGCAGCGCGGTTTCGGTCAGCAGCTGTTTGGCCAGCAGCATACGCCGCGTCTGACGCAGCTCCAGCGGCGAAACGCCCAGCTCCTGCTGAATAACGCGCCGCAGCTGACGTTCACTCAGAAAGAACTCACCGGCAATATCTGCCAGCGAGGTCTGCTCCTCCAGCATGCCCTCTTCAACGCGACGGATCAGACGATCGGCAATGCGGTGATGGTTATCTACCGGCGCAAATCCCGGCGCCAGCTCCGGGCGGCAGCGCAGGCACGGGCGAAAGCGCGCCTTTTCCGCTGCTTCTGCGTTATGAAAAAAGCGGCAGTTTTTCAGCAGCGGTTTGCGCACCGGACAGACAGGACGACAGTAAATACCGGTTGAGGTTATGCCCACGTAGAGCAGCCCGTCAAAGCGACTGTCGCGCGACGTCAGCGCCTGGTAAGCAATTTCAGGATCAAGCATCGTCTTCTCCGGTAAATAAAGGGCATCATGGCGCAGTCCGGGTGCGGAAACACGCTGCTTTCGGACAGCTAATCAGTTTATGTGCCTGTCCGAAAACAGCCAGTTTGCGGCGCGATTAATGCAATAATAGTCGGGAGTCATCCACTGCGGAGATCTGTTATGTACCATACTAAAACCATCGTGACGCCGGTCGGCGAGCTGACGCTGATTGCCAGCGATAAAGGCCTGGCAGCCGTGCTGTGGGAAAATGAAGGATCGCAGCGCGTGCCGCTGACGCCGCTGTCACGTAACGAGTCGCACCCGGTGCTGTGCGAGGCGGAGCGTCAGCTGCAGGAGTATTTTGCCGGCACCCGGCAGCGTTTTACCCTGAGCTACGACCCGTCCGGCACGCCGTTCCAGCAAAAGGTATGGGCCGCCCTGCTGACCATCCCATTTGGAGAGACGCGCAGCTACCGGCAGATAGCCGAGCAGATTGGGCATCCCAAAGCCGTACGCGCGGTGGGGGCTGCCAACGGCAAAAACCCGCTCTCTATTATGGCTCCATGCCACCGCGTCATTGGCAGCAACGGCAAACTGACCGGCTTTGCCGGTGGCCTGCCGGTTAAGGCGTTTTTGCTGGAGCTGGAGCGGGCAGGTAAAGAGCCGGGTGCGCCGGTTGTTTAGTATAAAAAACTAAATAGCGATTTATTATGCTTTATAGTATTTTCGTGGCTTCTGTTGTTAATTATATAAAACACTGATGCGGTAGTGCGCCACCGGATCGGCGGCAGGCGAACCGCTCTTTTACGCACCCTGCATTTCAGGCACAGGAGCCAGTAATGGACATTTTCAGCACGCAAAATATCCTGGTACATATCCCTCTGGGCGCCGGCGGATACGACCTCTCATGGATTGAAGCGTTCGGCACGCTGGCCGGGCTGCTCTGTATCTGGCTGGCAAGCCAGGAAAAAATCAGTAACTACCTGTTTGGTCTGATCAACGTCACGCTGTTTGCGGTGATTTTCTTTCAGATCCAGCTCTATGCCAGCCTGCTGCTGCAGCTCTTTTTCTTTGTCGCCAATCTCTATGGCTGGTACGCATGGAGCCGGCAAACCAGTGACCATGAGCGCGCGTTAAAAATTCGCTGGCTGTCGCTGCCGAAAGCGCTGGCATGGGGCGCCGCCTGCGTTATTGCGATTGCGCTGATGACGCGCTATATCGATGTGGTGTTTGGCTTCCTTACCCGCAGCGCAGTGCAGATCATGCAGGGAATCGGCCTGCAGGTCAGCATGCCGCAGCTGCAGCCTGACGCGTTTCCCTTCTGGGATTCCTGCATGATGGTGCTCTCTGTCGTGGCAATGATTCTGATGACGCGTAAATATGTCGAAAACTGGCTGCTGTGGGTGGTCATCAACGTCATTAGCGTAATGATTTTTGCCCGGCAGGGGGTATATGCGATGTCGCTGGAGTACGCCATTCTCACGCTGATTGCGCTGAACGGCTCGCGTCTGTGGATACAGAGCGCACGCGAGCAGGGCTCACGTGCGCTGGCGGGTTAGTGATGATGATGCGCGTGTCCGTCCAGCACCGTATGATGATCGTCATCAGCGGCGTGTTCTGAACCGAGCGCGCAGTCGGGCAGGCTGCACGCCTGATACTCCATCTGCACCGTGGCATGTTCAATCTGATAGTGCTGATGCAGATAGTGATGAATTTTTCGCAGCAGGCCGTCGTGATCGTACGGCGGCACCACCTGAACATGCAGCGTAAGCACCGGCTTCTCTCCCACCTGCCACAGGTGAATATGGTGAACGTTACGCACCTCATCGATGTTCAGCTTCAGCTCGCGCGCCAGCTTATCAATGTTGATATTCACCGGTGCACCCTCCAGCAGCTCATGCAGGCTTTCACGCAGCAGCGCCCAGGCGCTGCGCACCACCAGCACGGAAACCAGCAGTGAAAGAATCGGATCGATGGGCGTCCAGCCGGTAAGCATAACGATAACCGCGGCGGCAATGGCGCCCACCGAACCAAGCAGATCGCCCATGACGTGCAGCGCGGCGGCGCGCACGTTGAGATTTTTCTCGCCGCTGCCGCGATGCAGCAGCCAGAATGAAAGCAGGTTAGCAAACAGCCCGGCGATAGCGATACCGAGCATCAGGCCGCCCTCAATCGGCTGCGGATGAGTAAAACGCCGGATCGCCTCCCAGACAATCAGCACGGTGATCACCAGCAGCGCAATCGCGTTTACAAACGCCGCCAGGGTGGTCAGACGCAGCAGGCCAAAGGTATGCCGCGCATTGGGTTTACGGCGCGCAAACTGCACCGCCAGCAGCGCCATCAGCAGGGCGGCGGCGTCGGTCAGCATATGTCCGGCGTCGGCCAGCAGCGCCAGTGAACCTGAAAGAAGGCCGCCGATCACTTCGGCCAGCATAAACAGTGCCGTGACGCTAAACGCCGCCGCCAGGCGGGTGCGATTAGCATTGTGGTCACCGTGAGAGTGAGAGTGTGCCATAGCGTTCCAGTTGGTTGAGTAGCCTGTTGGTTAATAATATCAGTAAATTGAGCGTGTCAGGATGGAGCTGCTGCTGTTTCGCGGCGTCAATCAGCTGCTGACACGCTCCGGCGGCATCTTCAATGCCCAGCATCAGCCAGCTGCCTTTCAGGCGGTGAGCCGCTTTTTCAATCGCCGCCCAGTCGCGCTGCCCGCTGGCCTGCAGCAGCGCATCGCGATCCTGCGTAACGGCGCGCTGCAGCGTTTCACAGATGCGCGGCAGCCAGCTGGCGTCGTGCTGAGCCAGCTGCTGCAGCGTTGCCGGCAGCTGCGCCAGCGGATCGGACTGCGCCTGCGCCAGCAGCGCGGCCAGCGCCTGCAGCGTAACGGGCTTCACCAGCTGCGCCTCATGCGCCTGCAGCGGCAGGCGCAAGCGCTGCACGTCGGCGGAACAGATCACGCGCAGGGCAGGGTGTGGTCGTTGCCGCTGGCGGCGGCGCAGAATGCGCAGCAGCGTCAGGCCATCGGGATGCGGCATCATCTGATCGATAAACAGCACATCAAACGGCTGCCTGGCATCGGCGAGCAGCAGGGCGCGTCCCGCATCAAAGGTCTCAGCCTGAATGCCAAAAGTAGCCAGCTGCTGCTGCAGCACCAGCAGATTAGCGGGATGATCGTCAACAATCGCCACCCGCAGCTGCGGATAGCGCGGCCAGACCGGATCGTCGCCGGCATCCGCAATGTCACAGGGCGTCAGCGGCAGCGTTACGCTGACGCGCGTGCCCTGGCCCGGCGCAGAGCTCAGCTGCAGCGTACCGCCCATTCGCTGTACGATTTCCCGGCAGATAAAGAGCCCCAGACCGCTGCCCTGTACCGCATGACGCCGGCCAGACGGCGCCTGATACCATGGCTCAAACAGGTGTGCCTGTTCGCTGAGCGGAATGCCGCTGCCGCTGTCCGTTACAACAAGCGTAATCTGCTCCTCTGCCGCCAGCGTAAGGCTTATTTCGCCTTCACGGGTGAACTTCAGTGCATTAGCCACCAGGTTATTAATGACCTGCTGCAGGCGATCGCTATCCAGCAGCACGCTGGCGGGCAGCGGCGTCAGGGCCGTTACGCGCAGCTGCGGACCGCCGGGGCGCATCAGCGGATGGTAAAGCTGCCGCTGCTGCTGCAGCCAGCGGGAGAGATTCAGCGGGTGCGGATTCAGGCGGAAACTCTGATTCTCAATCCGCGCATGATCCTGCAAATCGTTCAGCAGCGCCATTAGCGAGCGGGCGCTGCTGTGCATCAGCGCGACCCGTGAGGGCACATGCTGCTGCTGTTCCAGCTCCAGCAGGCCAAGGATCGCCTGCATCGGCGTGCGCAGTTCATGACTGACGGTCGCGAGAAACTGGCTTTTAGCCGCACTGGCGCGCTCCGCTTCTGCGCGCTGCCGCCGTTCACGCCGCTGCTGCAGCACGTGACGCAGCTGCAGCAGCAGCAGCCCTGCAATAATCAGCGCCGCTGCAAACAGCAGCAGTTTTGGTATGCTGCGCATCATCATCGTGCTGCCGGGCTGCGGCGGCTGCGCCCAGCTTGCCCGCATCTGGTTCAGCGTTTCTGGCGGTATCTGCTGCAGCGCGCGATCGAGCAGGGCGCGCAGCTGCGGCTGCTGCGGGGTTACCCGGGGCGCCATCGGCCAGGCGATATCGCTGGCGGCAAACGCCAGACGCAGCGCGGTGTCATCGCGGCTGGCCAGCCGCCAGCGTGCTGAGATCACATTATCCACCAGCGCATCAATCTGTCCGCTGCCGAGCGCCTGCCAGAGCCGGGTGCGGTCGTCAAACCACTGTGGCGTAATACCCGGCGGCAGCAGCTGACGGGCCAGATCGCCGCGCAGTACGCCAAGACGTTTGCCCTGCAGCGAGGACCAGTCGGCAGGCGCAAGCGGCATCCGGCTGTAAACGCCCCAGATAGCACGCCATACCGGAAGCGTGGTGGAGGCCGCATCGGGCGTATCCAGAGGCTCCAGCAGCGTAAGCATCACCGCCTGCTGTGCCAGCAGCGCCTGCGCCTGCTGCGGGTTAGCGACCCAGCGCGGCGTGAAGCGGATGCCGGTGCTCTGGCCCAGCGCATTAAGCAGGTCAATACCAAAGCCGCGCGCGTTACCGCTGGCGTCCCGGTAGCTCCAGGGGGCATTATCTGGCGCGGCGGCGTAGGTGACAACGGGATGCGCCGCCAGCCACTGCTGCTCTGCCGGGCTGAGCATCAGCGTCTGCGTATCCTGATAGCGCGGCAGCGGCGGGCTCCAGCGCTGAGCAACCTGCCGGCTGAACTCCGCCGGCAGCAGGCGAAGCTGCGCATCGATCCATGTTGTCAGCGCCGGATCGCGGGCGATCGTGCGCAGCGTCAGTACCGCATCCGGATCGGCGGTGATCTGGTAGATCTCTCCCTGCTGCAGCTGGCTGAGCAGAAAGCCGGCGCTGGCTTCATCGGCGACCAGATAATCACTCTGCTGATTGAGCAGGGCGTAGAGCGCCTGTAAGTTGCCGGCCAGCGGATGCCAGCGGTGGCGCGCTGCCAGCTCCGGCGGCAGCTGCGTCAGCGTGCTGCCGGCAATCGTCAGCTGAGCGTTATCGCTGTTAAACATTACCGCGCGCTGATTTGCACGGTTGCGGTAAATACGGAGCGGCGTGCTGAACCAGCTGGCGCTGAGCGAGGCGCCGGCAGGCAGCGGTGCGCTTTCAGTCGTCAAAACCAGGTCCACCTCACCGCGCTTCAGCGCCTGCAGCTGCGCGCTCCGGTCAGGGTAGCCCTGCAGCTGAAACCGTACGCCGCTCTGCTGGCTGAGGGCGCTGAGATAGTCAGCATCAATGCCCCACAGGCGATCGCCGATGCGCATCGACCAGGGCGCGCTATTTTGCACCGGCACCGCCACGCGCAGCTGCGTGGCGGGCGGTGGCGCAGCGTGAGGCACCGGCATAACCGCAGGCAGCATGACGCTGCTGGCGGGCAGCAGTTCAGCGCGTGCGCCGGCTACCAGCAGCAAGCAGAGCAGCCAGAGCCGCTTCACTGCTGCGCTTTCCACAGTTCAGCCAGCTCAACCACCGAGGTTACGCCGGTCTTGGCCATGATATTTTTTTTATGCGTGCTGACGGTTTTATTGCTGATATGCAGCTGCTCACCAATCTGCAGGTTAGAGAGGCCGCGCACCAGCAGCGCTACAATCTGCTGCTCTTTCTCCGTCAGCGGCAGGTCCAGGCGCTCCGGCAGCGGCGGAAAGGCCTGCTGTCCCCCCAGCACTGCAAGGATGGCGCTGAGCAGCTGAGCCATGCTCTGGCTTTTCACCACATAGCCTGCCGCCCCCAGCGAAGCGGCGCTCAGTAAGGTGTGGCGGCTCTGCTGTGCAGAGTAGATCAGCACCGGGCGCTGTGCATCGCGGGCGCGCAGGCGGCGCAGCAGCTCCAGACCATCACAATCCGGCAGGCCGATATCAAGAATAATGACGTCAATATTATGCTGCTGCAGGCAGGCGCGTGCCTGAGATTCATCAGCGGCGGCATAGAGCTGCAGAGGAATAGGGGCGTGCTGGCAGGCAGCCTGAAGTGCGACTTCAACCAGCGGGTGATCGTCAATAAGCAGTAGGGTAGCCATGTCACCGTTCCTGTGAATTTCATGGCGGTTAGCATAGCGGAAAAGCGGGGCCGGCAAAAATAAAGGGCGAGCCTGCGCTCGCCCTGATTACCGCAGAGACATCTCTTACTGAGTTGTGCCGTCGGTTTTGGTATTCACGTTGTCGCTACCCGACTGGGTTTCGACTTTTTTGTTCATGTCCGGGCAGCGGCCATCTTTACACATGGTGTTTTTGTGCACCTCTTTGGCAGACATATCGCCTGACTCAGTGCCTGACATTGCTGCGCCGTTGGTATTGGTGTTGCCGGTGTTGATATCGCTATTATCAACATTGTGCGGAGGCAGATTCTGTTTTGCGCCGCCCGCTGCCGCACCCGCTTCAGCTGATGCGTTGGCCTGTCCATTGTTGTTTGCAGCCATCGCTGCACCGCTACCCAGAGTCATTGCTGCCGTCAGAAAAACAATTGCAAACTTATTCATCATTATGCTCCTGTAATAAATGGATAGTTGCCGTTTGACACCCACGGGTGCTGTGTGACGAAAAAAGCGGGCCGTAACGAAATTAAATTTCGTCAGGAGTGTTCGGCGTAAAAATATATAGTGTAAGCGACTCGTTCCTCAGTGCTTACGTTTAAAAGCTTAGTCTATGGCTCTATAAATGCAAATGAGACAAAAGCATTTTATAACGCTCTTAATTTACTCATGCCGGCTGAAGGGATAGATTGAAGGGGTTACGTCCGGCGCACGCAGGGCGAAAATCTGAATGGAATAAGTATGGATTACCAGAACGACGATTTACGCATTAAAGAGATCAAAGAGTTACTTCCCCCGGTAGCGCTGCTGGAGAAATATCCGGCAACGGAGCGCGCGGCGGCGACCGTATCGCAGGCGCGTCAGGCCATTCACCGCATTTTGCATGGCGAGGACGATCGCCTGCTGGTGGTGATCGGTCCCTGCTCAATCCACGACACGGCAGCGGCGAAAGAGTACGCTGCACGCCTGCTGACGCTGCGCGATGAGCTGAGCGGCGAGCTGGAAGTGGTGATGCGCGTCTATTTTGAAAAGCCGCGCACCACGGTGGGCTGGAAAGGGCTGATTAACGATCCCCACATGGATGGCAGCTTTCAGATTAATGAAGGACTGCGTCTGGCGCGTAAGCTGCTGGTGGATATCAACGACACCGGTCTGCCGGCTGCCGGCGAGTTTCTGGATATGATCACGCCGCAATATATGGCCGATCTGATGAGCTGGGGCGCCATCGGTGCACGCACCACCGAATCGCAGGTGCATCGCGAACTCTCTTCCGGTCTCTCCTGTCCGGTAGGGTTCAAAAATGGCACCGACGGCACGATCAAAGTCGCTATTGACGCCATTGGCGCGGCCAGCGCGCCGCACTGCTTCCTGTCAGTAACCAAATATGGGCACTCGGCTATCGTTGAGACGCGCGGCAATGAAGATTGCCACATCATCCTGCGCGGCGGCAGAGAGCCAAACTACAGCGCTGAGCACGTTGCGGCAGTGAAGAGCGGGCTGGAAAAAGCGGGCCTGCGTCCGCAGGTGATGATCGATTTCAGCCATGCCAACAGCAGCAAGCAGTTCCAGCGGCAGATGGTTGTGGCGGAAGATGTGGCACAGCAGATTGCCGGCGGCGAGCAGGCGATTACCGGCGTGATGATTGAGAGCCATCTGGTTGAAGGCAATCAGAGCCTGGAGAGCGGGAAGCCGCTGGTGTACGGCCAGAGCGTAACCGATGCCTGCATTGGCTGGGAAGATACGGAAACAGCGCTGCGTCAGCTGGCGCAGGCGATCCGTACCCGTCGCGGCTGAAAGTAAGTCATAAAAAAGGCCAGACAAACGTCTGGCCTTCAGGTTTACTGCGGAGGTTTACTTCGCTTTACCCTGGTTTGCCACGGCCGCGGCTTTCGCTGCGATCTCATCGGCATCACCCAGATAGTAGTGTTTGATTGGCTTGAAGTTTTCATCGAACTCATACACCAGCGGCACGCCGGTCGGGATGTTCAGTTCGAGGATCTCATCTTCGCTCATGTTATCGAGATATTTTACCAGTGCGCGCAGCGAGTTACCGTGTGCGGCGATGATAACTTTCTCACCGCTTTTGATGCGCGGCAGAATGGTCTCGTTCCAGTAAGGGATGACGCGATCAATGGTCAGCGCCAGGCTTTCGGTCGTTGGCAGCTGTGCATCGGTCAGTGATTTATAACGTGCATCATGGCCGGGGAAACGCTCATCGCTGCGATCCAGTTCTGGCGGAGTAATGGCAAAACCACGACGCCACTGTTTAACCTGATCGTCGCCATATTTAGCCGCGGTTTCTGCTTTATCCAGCCCCTGCAGTGCGCCGTAATGACGCTCATTCAGACGCCAGGTTTTCTCTACCGGCAGCCAGGCCTGATCCAGTTCATCCAGCACGTTCCACAGGGTGTGGATGGCACGTTTCAGCACGGAGGTATAGGCGAAATCGAACACGAAGCCCTCTTTCTTCAGCAGCTGACCCGCCGCTTTCGCTTCGGTACGACCTTTGTCAGAGAGATCCACATCATACCATCCGGTGAAGCGGTTTTCCTGATTCCACTGGCTTTCGCCGTGGCGGACCAGAACCAGCTTAGTTACGGCCATAGCTTTACTCCTTAATGCTTAAGTAGATTAGTAATGAACCCGGCTGCGGCCGCCTGAAGCGGCGGCACACTGATAGCGCCATACCATAACGGAAAACGGCGCACGGCGTAAGTCTGTCGCATACGCAGTGCGCGTTTTTCAGCCGTCGTCTCAGTGTGCCGTAAAGCGATACCGCGTCTCTGAGCGCCAGATGTCACCGGGTTGCAGCCAGCAATCGGGCTGCGGCCACTCGCTATGGTTAGGCGAATCGGGTAAAAATTCACTCTCCAGCGCAATGCCCTGGAAAGCAGTATAGCTCTCCTGCTCGCGGGCGCGCGTTCCCGCCAGGTAGTTGCCGGTATAGAACTGCAGCGCAGGTGCCGTGGTAAACACGCTGAGCTGCAGCGCGCCGTCAGCGGACCATAGCCCGGCGGCACACTGCGTAATGTCGCCTGCCGCGTTCAGTAAAAACGCGTGATCGTAGCCTTTGACCGCCTGCTGATCGGCATCAGCCAGAAACTCGTCCGCCACGCGCTTAGGCTGGCGGAAGTCGAAGCTGGTCGCCGCAACGGCTTTCAGCGGCGCAGCGGGGATGCCCGCGCTGTCTACCGGCAGGTAACGATCTGCCTGCAGTTGTAACCGATGCTGGCGGGCGTCGCCATGATGCGCATCAAGGTTAAAGTAGGCGTGATTTGTCAGGTTAACCGGGCAGGCGCGATCGGTCTCCGCCTGATAGCGGATCGCCAGCGTATTATCCTCCGTGAGTTCATAGGTCACGGAGGCGATAAGATTACCCGGATAGCCCTGATCGCCATCCGGCGAGTCGAGCCGGTAGTGCACGCTGCTGTCGCTCTGGCTGACAATCTGCCAGCGGCGTTTGTCAAACCCTTCCGGCCCGCCGTGCAGCTGATGCGGCCCCTGATTGGCAGCCAGCTTCAGATTAAGCGTCTTTAGCTCAGCCTGCGCGATGCGGTTGGCGTAGCGGCCAATCGTGGCGCCGAGATAGGCGTCCTGATGCAGATAATCTGACGGCGTGGCGCAGCCCAGCAGCGCTTCACGCACGCTGCCATCCTGCATCGGCACGCGCGCCGAAAGCCAGGTGGCACCCCAGTCCATAAAGGTGGCCACCATGCCGTGACGGTTGCGCAGAACCGTGATGCGCCACGGCTGTCCGTCTGGCGCATGGGAGTTGACGTCGCTTACCATTGACCCGCTCCCTCTGAGGCCTTGCAGACGTAGAAGGTCTCTTTGATACCGGTCTGCGCTTCATATTTTTCCGCCACGGCCGCTCTGACCTGATCTACCCGCTCTGCCGGCATCAGCGCCACGATGCAGCCGCCAAAGCCGCCGCCGGTCATGCGCACGCCGCCGTGCGGACCCACTTCCTGTTTAACAATCGCCACCAGCTGATCGATTGCCGGTACGGTGATTTCAAAATCGTCGCGCATAGAGGCGTGTGAAGCCGCCATCAGCTCGCCCATGCGTTCAAGATCGCCCTGACTCAGCGCGTCGGCCGCTTCCAGCGTCCGGGCGTTTTCGGTAATAACATGACGCACGCGCTTCGCCACCAGCTTATCCAGCTCATGCTCGCGTGCTTCAAACTCCTCCAGCGTGACGTCGCGCAGCGCCGGTTTGTTAAAGAAGCGCGCGCCGGTCTCACACTGCTCGCGGCGGGTATTATATTCACTGCCTACCAGCGAGCGGCGGAAATTGCTGTTGATAATAACCACGGCGACGTTGTCCGGCATCGGCACCGCACGGGTCGCCAGGGTGCGGCAGTCGAGCAGCATGGCGTGATCCTGTTTGCCGAGTGCTGAAATCAGCTGATCCATAATGCCGCAGTTACAGCCAACAAACTGGTTCTCCGCCTCCTGGCCGTTGACCGCAATCGCCGCGCCATCGAGATCCAGCTGCCAGAGTTCACGGAATACCGTGCCGACGGCCACTTCCAGTGACGCAGAGGAGCTGAGGCCGGCGCCCTGCGGCACGTTGCCGCTGATCACCATATCCACGCCGCCGGTGCCGGCGTCACGCTGCTGCAGGTGTTTCACCACGCCGCGCACATAGTTGGCCCACATCGACTCTTTTACCGGTTCGATCGGCGCATCCAGCGAGAAGCTATCCTGCTGGTTGTCATAATCCATGGCGATCACCCGGACCTGGCGATCGTCGCGGCGTGCGCAGGCGATTACCGTCTGATAATCGATAGCGCACGGCAGCACAAAGCCGTCGTTGTAATCGGTGTGTTCACCAATCAGATTGACGCGGCCCGGCGCCTGAATGGTATGGGTGGCAGCATAACCAAAGGTGTCAGCGAACAGCTGCCGGGTAGTCGATTTCAAAGACATTTATTGCGCCTCACGAAAATGGATATCGCTGACAGAGCGCAGACGTTCTGCTGCCTGCTCCGCCGTTAAATCACGTTGGGTTTCAGCCAGCATCTCATAGCCGACCATAAATTTACGCACCGTTGCCGAGCGCAGCAGCGGTGGATAGAAGTGCGCATGCAGCTGCCAGTGATCGCCGGCCTCTTCGGTAAACGGCGCGCCGTGCCAGCCCATCGAATAGGGGAATGAGCACTGGAACAGATTGTCATAGCGGCTGGTCAGCAGCTTAAGCGCGCGCGCCAGGTCGCTGCTCTGCTCTGCGCTGAGTTCGGTCAGGCGTCTTACGTGCGTTTTTGGCAGCAGCAGGGTTTCAAACGGCCAGGCGGCCCACCACGGTACTACGGCGATCCAGTGTGCCGTCTCCACGACGGTACGGCTGCCGTCCTGCTGCTCGCGTGCCGCGTAATCCAGCAGCAGCGGCGTGCCTTTTTCGGCATAGTAACGGCGCTGGTTATCATCCTCTTTCTGCGCTTCATTAGGCAGAAAGCTGTTAGCCCAGATCTGACCGTGCGGATGCGGATTGGAGCAGCCCATGGCCGCGCCTTTGTTCTCAAACACCTGCACCCACGGATAGTGCTGTCCCAGCTCAGCGCTCTGCTGCTGCCAGGTCGCAACAATGGCTTCAAGGTTGCTCAGCGACAGCTCCGGCAGCGTTTTGCTGTGATCGGGCGAAAAGCAGATCACCCGGCTGGTGCCGCGGGCGCTTTCACAGCGCATCAGCAGGTCGTCGCTCTGCGGTGCATCCGGGGTCTCCTCCATCAGCGCAGCAAAGTCGTTAGTGAAAACATAGGTGTTGGTGTAATCAGGGTTTTTATCACCGGTGATACGGGTATTGCCCGCGCACAGGAAGCAGTCGGGATCGTGCGCCGGCAGCGTCTCACGCGCTGGCGTCTCCTGCGCGCCCTGCCACGGGCGTTTCGCCCGGTGCGGTGACACCAGGACCCACTGATCGGTTAACGGGTTATAGCGGCGATGCGGATGATCCACCGGATTAAATTTTTGCATAACTTGTCCTGGTAACGGCAAACAGTAAACGTTTTCTGCGCTCAAACTAGCATATGCCCGCAGGCAAAAGCGTGATCAAGTCTGGATAAATGGTATCGTTTACACAAGTCGCTTATTCTTAATTTTGCGGTCTGTGAAACAGATGGATTCAAATTTAGCACAGATTAGTGGTAGCGATTACATTAGCAGGTGAGGCACCGGTCGCCTGCCTGACGGAGCAGGCGATCGGCAAGGCAGAGTAAGCGGGGCAGAACGCGGTCAGGGCTGCGGCGTGTGCAACGCCTCCTGCTGATAACAGTAACCCTGTGGGGTTTTGACAAAGCTGAGGCGATGGGTAATACAGCGCGGCGCATCTTCAGCGTGGTGCGAGACGAACAGCAGCTGGGTGCGGCCTTCACCAATCAGCACATCCGTAAAGCGGCGTACCAGCTGACGGTTAATCGGGTCCAGCCCCTGCAGCGGCTCATCCAGAATCAGCAGGGCGGGATGTTTAACCAGCGCGCGCGCAATCAGCACCAGCCGCTGCTGACCCCAGGAGAGGCTGTGAAAAGGGGCATCTGCCAACGAGTTATCCATGCCGAGCAGCGCCAGCCACTGACGCGCCAGCGCTTTCTGCCGCTCTGAAACGGCCTGGTAAAGGCCAATCGAGTCAAAAAAGCCGGAGAGCACCACGGTGCGCACGCTGCAGCTTACCCGGTAGTCAAGGTGCAGGCTGCTGCTGACGTAGCCGATATGCTGCTTAATATCCCAGATGGTTTCGCCGCTGCCGCGC
Source organism: Pantoea sp. RIT413 (assembly GCF_003057675.2). Classification (NCBI taxonomy): domain Bacteria; kingdom Pseudomonadati; phylum Pseudomonadota; class Gammaproteobacteria; order Enterobacterales; family Erwiniaceae; genus Pantoea; species Pantoea sp. RIT413. Next base: position 99,703 of record NZ_QBJB02000003.1, on the reverse strand, counting down.
CGGATGCCAAACAGCGTTAAGTCGTTGCTGTAGCCCTGCGGATGATCGCCGGTCACCAGGCTAAGCAGGGTGGATTTGCCGGCGCCGTTTGGCCCGGTAATCTGCCAGTGTTCGCCGGCGTTAACCTGCCAGCTGAGGTTATCGATGATAGGACAATCATCATAGGCGACCCTGCCATGACGCAGTATTACGCGTGGCGTGTCAACGGCCAGCGCCGGCAGCAGATCGGGGCGATCTGCCTCCGGCAGCGCCATGCCCTGCAATCGTTCGCTGTGCGCCAGCTGGGCCACCAGCGCTTCCGCCAGCAGCGTCCTGCGGTCACCGGCGTGGGTCAGGGTGCACTCTGCCAGCACGCCCGCCTGCTGAATGAAATCGGGGATATCTTCAAACCGGTTCAGCACCAGCACCAGCGTATAGCCCTGCGTATGCAGCTGCTGCAGCAGCGCGGTGAGGCTGGCGCGCGACGCGACGTCCAGCCCGTCAAACGGCTCATCAAGGATCAGCAGATCCGGCTCTGCCATCAGCGCCTGACAAAGCAGAGTTTTGCGGGTTTCACCGGTAGAGAGATATTTGAAGCGGCGATCCAGCAAATCCTGGATACCAAACTGCTGCGCCAGCGCGCGGCAGCGGGCTTCATCGCTGACGTCCGCCTGGACGATCTCTGCAGCGGTGCGGCCGGTATCCTCTTCCCCTTCGCTGAGCATATCGGTGTTATTGCGCTCCCACTCCTCACTCACCAGCTGCTGCAGCTGCTCAAATGAGAGGCGGATCGGCCGGCGAAAATCGCTGCTGAAGTGGCCTTTTCCCGCGTTAAGTTCACCTGCCAGCACCCGGGCCAGGGCAGATTTACCGCTGCCGTTAGCGCCAACAAAGGCCCAGCTCTCACCGCGCTGAACGGTCAGCGCGTTAATGCTGAGCGCGCGATGGTGACTAAGATGAAATGTGCCTTGCGAAATCTGCAATAAAGACATGATTTATTCCGGTTTGTGCATCGTTGTTACTGTTGTAACGGCCGCTGCTACGGAAGTCAATCAGGGCAGAGGCGTCAGATTAGCGTGGCAATAATCGCCTGTTCAGCGCTAAAGCAGGCGGTGACTGCGTCGCCTGGCCGCAGCGGCTGTTGCGCCAGCTGCGCTGCGCTCAGAGTAGCGCACAGCGTTTCACCACCGCTCAGCGTCAGCAGCACTTCGCTCATCTCTTCTCCCTCTTCAATGGCGCTGACCTGAGCAGAGAGGGCGTTATCGCCGGGTTCTCCTTCGTCACCGAGCCGGATCCACGGTGCTTTGATCAGCACCAGCACCTCTTTTCCGGGTACCAGCTGCAGCCGCTGCGCGCTGCGCGCGGTCAGCGCCACGTTAACCGGGGTCACGCCATCGGCCAGTACCACCTCAATATGCTGCTGCACCGGCCGGTTATCACGGCTGCGCACGGTGGCAAACAGCTGATTACGCGCGCTGGTCTGCAGCGAGAAGCGCGCAATCGCAGCCAGCAGGCTGTCGAGCGGCAGGTTATCCTGCTGCAGGGCATCAAACGCTTTCTGCTGGATCTGCGCCAGCAGATCGAACAGCTGGATCAGTCGTGTGCCATAGCGCGTCAGACGGGCGCCGCCGCCGCCTTTGCCGCCGGTAGCCCGCTCAACCAGCGTCTCATCCGCCAGCTGGTTCATCTCGTTGATGGCGTCCCAGGCGCTTTTATAACTGATGCCCGCCAGCCGGGCACCCTGACTGATTGACCCCGTCTCAGCAACCCGCCGCAGCAGTTCAATACGGCGCGGATCGGCAAACAGTTTCTGCTGAAGACGAATATGAAGTGAGAGATCGGCTTGCATGTCAGCTCCTTTAGTCGGAAGCGGGTAGTGTACGGCGTAAAGTAAAAGCACGAAAAGGGCAGCGCCTTTTTTTCCGCTGCCGCTACAATCACTTTTTTAAATTCTGCGTGAGGTTTCCATGCTGGAACTGATAAAAAGCCTGGCCGTCGCGGTCATCATGGTGCCGATTGTGATGGCGATTATGCTGGGTCTGATTTACGGCCTCGGAGAGGTGTTTAACATTATCTCCAAATTTGGCCGCCGCAATGACCGCCCGGCGAAAAGCTCACAGCACTGATTGACCCGCCCGCACGCTGCGGGCGTTTTTTTATCAATTTCCGCCCGCTCCTGCCGATACCCACTCTGATAATATTTATCCGCATGCTGCGCATAGCGGCATCTGCCCAGGCGTTGTATCATTCGGTATACAACGAAACAGGGAGTCTTACATGCTGAACAAATCTTCTTACTGGCTGGCTACGGCTACGCTGACCCTTTCGCTGGCGGGCCAGGCGGTGGCGGCTGATAAAATTACGGTGTTTGCTGCAGCATCACTGACCAATGCGCTGCAGGAGATCGCTACCCGCTATCAGCAGCAGAGTGGGACCGAAGTGGTCTCCTCGTTTGCCTCCTCCTCCACGCTGGCACGCCAGATTGAACAGGGCGCGCCGGCCGATCTCTTTATCTCTGCCGATCAGCAGTGGATGGATGATGCGGCGGCAAAGCAGAGCATTGAAGCGGAGACGTGCGTAACGCTATTGGGTAACGATCTGGTGCTGATCGCGCCTAAAGCTGCCGGCGCGGCACCCGTAACCATCTCTGCCGCCACCAACTGGAAAAATCTGCTGCAGGGGCAGCGTCTGGCGGTGGGCGATCCGGCACATGTGCCCGCCGGGATTTACGCCAAAGCAGCGCTGCAGAAGCTGGGCGCCTGGCAGCAGCTCGCGTCACAGCTTGCGCCAGCCAGCAACGTGCGCGCCGCGCTGGCGCTGGTTGAGCGTAACGAAACCCCCTATGGCATCGTGTATGGATCTGACGCCGTCGCGAGTAAAGAGGTTGTTGTAGCCGGGCGTTTTCCCGCCGATTCTCATCCGCCGGTGGAGTATCCGATGGCCATAGTCAAAGCGCATCAGAACGCGGCGGTCAGCGCCTTCTGGCACTATCTGCAGGGACCTGAGGCCGCAGCTATTTTTAAACAGTATGGATTTACGCCGAAAAAATGATACTGAGCGATCCCGAGTGGCAGGCTGTTGCGCTCAGCCTGAAAGTTTCCTGCGTGGCGGTGCTGTGCAGCCTGCCGTTTGGCATTCTCATGGCCTGGATTCTGGCACGCTGCCGTTTTCCGGGTAAAACGCTGCTCGATAGCCTGGTGCATCTGCCGCTGGTGCTGCCGCCGGTAGTGGTGGGCTATCTGCTGCTGCTGGCGCTGGGACGTCGCGGCGCGATCGGTGCCTGGCTCTGGGAGTGGTTTGGCTTTACCTTCGCCTTCAGCTGGCGCGGTGCGGCGCTGGCGGCGGCGGTGATGGCATTTCCGCTGATGGTGCGCGCCATCCGGCTGGCGCTGGAGGCGGTGGATACCCGGCTGGAGCAGGCCGCGCGAACGCTGGGAGCGGGGCGCTGGCGGGTCTTCTTTACTATTACGCTGCCGCTGACGCTGCCGGGCATTATTGCCGGTACCGTGCTGGCGTTTGCCCGTTCGCTGGGGGAGTTTGGCGCCACGATCACCTTTGTCTCCAATATCCCCGGAGAAACCCGTACCATTCCTTCCGCGATGTTTTCCCTGATTGAAACGCCGGGTGCAGAAAGCACCGCCGCGCGGCTCTGTGCGGTGGCTATCGCACTGGCGCTGCTGTCGCTGGTGGCGTCAGAATTACTGGCGCGCTGGGGCCGCAAACGCTGGGGGATCGCCTGATGCTGACGCTGCAGTTTTCCCAGCGGCTGGGTGATCATTTGCTGGAGCTGGATACGACGCTGCCGGCGCACGGTATTACCGCCGTGTTTGGCGTCTCGGGCGCGGGTAAAACGTCGCTGATCAACGCTATCAGCGGCCTGACCCAGCCGCAGCAGGGCCGCATACAGATCAATGAGCGGCTGCTGTTTGACAGCGCGCGCGGCATCAATCTGCCGCCGGAGCAGCGGCGTATCGGCTATGTGTTTCAGGACGCGCGACTCTTTCCGCACTATCGGGTGCGCGGCAATCTGCAGTACAGCATGGCCGCATCAATGAAGCCGCAGTTTGCGCAGCTGGTGACGCTGCTGGGACTGGATGCGCTGCTGGATCGCTTTCCGGCCACGCTTTCAGGCGGTGAAAAACAGCGCGTGGCGATTGGCCGGGCGCTGCTGAGTGCGCCCGATCTGCTGCTGATGGATGAACCCCTGGCGTCACTGGATCTGCCGCGCAAGCGTGAGCTGCTGCCGTGGCTGCAGCAGCTGACAAAGCAGATTGCCGTGCCGGTGCTCTACGTTTCGCACAGCCTGGATGAGATTGTGCAGCTCGCGGACAACGTGCTGGTGCTGGATAACGGCAGCGTTAAAGCGGCAGGCCCGCTGGAGAAAGTCTGGAGCAGCAGCGCAATGCGCCCCTGGCTGCCGGTCAGCGAACGCACCAGCGTGCTGCGCGTGCAGGTGCTGGAGCAGCATCCTTACTATCCCATGACCGCACTGCTGCTGGGCGATCAGCATATCTGGGTGAGTCGCGTTAACCTGCCAGCAAAAAGCACGCTGCGCATTCGCATCGCGTCAGCCGATGTCTCACTGGCGCTGCAGCCAGCCCAGCATACCTCCGTGCGTAACATTCTGCCTGCGCAGGTCATGGAGCTGCTGGATATTGACGATCAGGTCGAAGTCAGGGTCCGCATCGGCAGCAGCGAGCTCTGGGCACGCATCACGCCGTGGGCACGCGATGAGCTGGGCATTCGCGTCGATCAGTGGCTCTATGTCCAGCTCAAAAGCGTTTCAGTTATTGCCTGACGGAGGCGGCTGCCGTCACAGCACTTCCCGGCGAATAATCTCTGCAATGCCCGGCTCAAGGTTGGTGCCGGTCACCTCGGCCGCGCGCGCTTTGATGGCATCATCGGCGTTGCCCATTGCAACGCCCAGTCCCACCTGCTCCAGCATGCTAAGGTCGTTATAGTTATCGCCAAACGCCAGCACCTCCTGCATGCTGAAGCCCTGGCTCTCCACCCACTGCGCCAGGCGTTTGCCTTTGCTGTTACCCGCCTGGGCGATATCAACCTGATCGTGCCAGGACCATTCACACGCCAGGCCCAGCTCCGCTTCGGTACGTTCAGCAAACTGCTGTAATGCGCGGGTATCCGGATGTGACAGGGCAAACTTCCAGATCGCTTCAGCATCCTGCGCCGCCTGCGCCAGGCTGGGCACCTGCAGGAACAGCGGGCGCTGCGCTTCCGGCAGCGATTGCGCCCAGTTCAGCGTGCGGGTGACGTGACCGGTCGGCTCCTGGTAGAGCATGGCATCGTCGACGTACAGCAGACCGTGAATGTTCTCCTCATCAAGCATCTCTATTACCCTTGCAGCCTGACTTTTCGCCAGCGGATCGGCGGCCAGCACTTTTTTTGCCTGATAATCATACAAATAGGTACCGTTACAGCAGATTGCGGGTGTATCAAGCTGCAGCGCCTGATAAAAAGGGTGGATAGCGCAGTGATGGCGACCGGTAACGATCAGCACTTTAACGCCCGCCTGCTGCGCGCGGGCCAGCACCTCCAGCGATTCAGGCAGAATAGTTTTATTGGGTGTCAGCAGGGTGCCATCCAGATCGAGGGCGATTACGCGATAGCTCATTACGGGTTCCGTCTTTGAATAACCAGGCATCAAGTCTACACCTGCCAGCCGCGCTGAGACAAAAAAGCGGGCAAAAATCCCGCCAGCGTAGCCGGCTGAAACAGGCTACAGTTATCCCTTTCATCAGGCAGCGAATAAGGAAAAACGCATGAAACAAGTCGTGTATACCGCCAGTCCCGAGAGCCAGCAGATCCACGCCTGGCAGCTTCAGGAAGATGGCGCGCTGACGCTACTGCAGGTTACCGATGTGGCCGGTCAGGTGCAGCCAATGGTGGTGAGCCCGAAAAAAGATTTTCTTTATGTGGGCGTACGTCCCGATTTTCGCGTGCTCGCCTACCGCATCGCCGCAGACGGAACGCTGACGCTGGCGGGTGAAGCGCCGCTGCCAGGCAGCCCGACGCATATCTCCACCGATCGCGAAGGCCGGTTTCTCTTTTGCGGCTCCTATAATGACGCCTGCGTCAGCATCAGTCCGCTGGATGAGAACGGCCTGCCGCAGGCCCCGTCGCAGGTGATCAACGGCCTTGAGGGATGCCACTCCGCCAACATCGACCTGGATAACGAGACGCTGCTGGTGCCGGCGCTGAAGCAGGATCGCATCTGCCGTTTTCAGCTGCATCAGGATGGCACGCTGACGCCGCACGCGCAGGCAGACGTCAATACTGCCGCAGGCGCAGGCCCGCGCCATATGGCGTTTCATCCCGGCGGCGCTTATGGCTATGTGGTCAATGAACTCAACAGCACGGTGGATGTCTGGTCACTGCAGGGCGAGATGAGGTGCGTACAAAGTCTGGATATGATGCCGGCTGATTTCAGCGGCACACGCTGGGCGGCAGATATTCATATCACACCGGATGGCCGGTCGCTCTACGCCTGCGATCGCACCAGCAGCACGATTACCGTGTTCAGCGTCAGTGAAGCGGGCGATGCGCTGACCATTGAGGGCCATCAGCCAACGGAAACGCAGCCGCGCGGTTTTAATATCGATAGCCGTGGCGCTTACCTGGTGGCTGCGGGACAGAAATCGCATCATATTGAAGTGTACCGGATTGCGGAGCGTGGCCTGCTGCAGCCGCTGGCGCGTTATGCGGTCGGGCAGGGGCCGATGTGGGTAGCGATCCTCGCGCTGGCGTGATGATGTCACGCAAGGTCGCCCTCAGAGGCGACCTTTATCAGGGTGCGCAGCGAAGCGCGCCCGGTGCGATCAGGCGTATTTTACCGTAACCGATGCGCTGGCAAGCGCATGGAAATGCACGTTAAAGCCGACCATTGCGCCGCTGGCGCCTTCATCCACATCCAGCGTCTCCACGTCCAGCGCGTGCACGCTGAAAATGTAGCGGTGTGATTCACCCTGCGGCGGCGCGGCGCCGCCGTAGCCGGTCTGGCCGAAGTCGGTACGGGTCTGGATGGCGCTTTCAGGCAGCTCTGCCACGCCGGAACCGGCGCCCTGCGGCAGCACCGTGACCTCAGCCGGAATATTGGCTACCACCCAGTGCCACCAGCCGGAACCGGTGGGCGCATCGGGGTCGTAGCAGGTGACGACAAAGCTCTTTGTCCCTTCCGGCACCTCATCCCAGGCGAGATGGGGCGACAGGTTATCGCCCTGATAACCCATGCCGTTAAACACGTGGCGCTCTGGCATCTTATCGCCGTCGTTAAAATCCTGACTAAACAGGCGCATAACTCCTCCTTTTTGCTAATCGCGGAAGGCCATCATGGTGCAAAACCGCCGCAGATACCAGCGGCGTCAGGGCTGAAAATGGCCGGTGTGATCCAGCGCGTCCCGAATGGCGCGGGTGAGCTGGCTCAGCGCCTGCGCAGAAATCAGATAAGGTGGCATCAGATAGATGAGCCGGCCAAACGGGCGGATCCAGACGCCGCGCTCAACAAAGAACTGCTGCAGCGCGGCCATATTCACCGGCTGATGCGTTTCGATAACGCCAATGGCACCCAGCACGCGCGCCTGCGCCACGGCGGGATGCAGCTGCAGCGGCAGCAGCTCCCGCTGCAGCTGCAGCTCAATCGCCGCGACCTGCGTCTGCCACTCGCCTTCCGCCACCATGGCCAGGCTTTCAGCGGCAACTGCGCACGCCAGCGGGTTGCCCATAAAGGTCGGGCCATGCATGAAGCAGCCAGCGGCGCTGCGGCTGATGGTGTCAGCCACCTCGCGCGTGGTCAGCGTGGCGGCGAGCGTCATCGTCCCGCCGGTCAGCGCTTTACCGAGGCATAAAATGTCGGGTGTCACGCCCGCGTGTTCACAGGCAAACAGTTTCCCGCTGCGGCCGAAGCCGGTGGCGATCTCATCGGCGATCAGCAGCAGCCCGTAGCGATCGCACAGCGCCCGCACCTGCTGCAGATAGCGCGGATGGTAAAAGCGCATCCCGCCCGCACCCTGCACAATCGGTTCCAGGATCACCGCGGCAATGTCGCGATGGTGCTGCTCCGCCAGCCGGGCGAAGTCGCTGAAATCGGCATCATCCCATGTATCAGTGAAACCGCACTGCGGCGCAGCGGCAAACAGATGCTCCGGCAGATAGCCACGCCACAGGCTGTGCATTGAGTTTTCCGGATCGCATACCGCCATCGCCGCAAACGTATCGCCGTGATAGCCGCGCTTCAGCGTCAGGAATGTCTGGCGCCTCTCGCCGCGACCCAGCCAGTACTGTAGCGCCATTTTCATCGCGACTTCCACCGCAATGGATCCGGAGTCAGCCAGAAACACGCACTCCAGCGCTTCAGGCGTCATCGCCACCAGCTGACGGCTCAGCGCGACTGCTGCCGGATGGGTAATACCGCCGAACATCACGTGTGACATCTGCGCCATCTGCTGCTGCAGTGCCTGGTTGAGACGCGGATGATTGTAGCCGTGGATCGCCGCCCACCATGACGACATACCGTCAACCAGCTCGCGTCCATCTGCCAGCTGCAGCTGGTAACCCTGGGCGGCCACCACCGGATAACAGGGCAGCGGGTCGCGCATTGAGGTGTAGGGATGCCAGATATGCTGGCGGTCAAAATCGAGGTCGTCAGGCGTGAACATCTGTCTTGTAAACCATTTTGAAAAGATTTAGTTTACAAGTATAACCACGATCATTGTCGGGATGAACCCCTTTTTGGAGTATGTAATGGCTAACCGCTGGACACTGGCCCAGGCCCAGGCCCTGTTTGATAAACCTTTTCTGGAACTGATGTTTGAGGCGCAGCAGGTGCATCGCCAGCATTTTGACCCACGTCAGGTACAGGTCAGCACGCTGCTGTCGATTAAAACCGGCGCCTGCCCGGAAGATTGTAAATATTGCCCGCAGAGCGCGCGCTACAAAACCGGACTGGAGTCAGAACGGCTGATGGAGGTGGAGGCGGTGCTCGCCTCGGCGCGTAAAGCTAAAGCGGCCGGCTCCAGCCGTTTCTGCATGGGCGCCGCATGGAAAAACCCGCACGAACGCGATATGCCTTATCTGGAGCAGATGGTGCAGGGCGTGAAAGCGCTCGGCATGGAAACCTGCATGACGCTGGGAACGCTGGAACAAAACCAGGCGCAGCGTCTGGCAGAGGCCGGACTCGATTTCTACAACCATAACCTGGATACCTCACCGGAATTTTACGGCAGCGTCATCACGACCCGTACCTACCAGGAGCGTCTCGATACGCTGGATAAAGTGCGTGGGGCCGGTATCAAGGTCTGCTCCGGCGGCATTGTCGGTCTGGGTGAAACGGTGACGGATCGCGCCGGACTGCTGGTGCAGCTGGCAAACCTGCCGGTGCCGCCAGAGAGCGTGCCGATCAACATGCTGGTAAAAGTCAAAGGCACGCCGATGGCGGATAACGCTGACGTGGAGCCGTTTGATTTTATCCGCACTATCGCCGTAGCGCGCATCATGATGCCCTCTTCGCACGTGCGTCTCTCAGCGGGGCGTGAGCAGATGAGCGAGCAGACGCAGGCGATGTGTTTTATGGCGGGCGCTAACTCTATTTTCTATGGCTGCAAACTGCTGACCACGCCCAATCCGGAGGAGGATAAAGATCTGATCCTGTTCCGCAAGCTGGGGCTGAATCCGGAACATACCACAACCGCGAGCGGGGATAACGCACAGCAGCATCAGCTGCAGGCGCAGCTGGCTGAGGCCGACACGCCGCAGTTTTACAACGCGGCGGTGTAAATGTGGGCTGAACGTATTACCGGGGCGCTGCAGGCGCGCCGGAACGCGGATGGCTGGCGCTACCGGCGCTGTGTTGAGCAGAACAGCGTGCGGGAAATCACGCTGGACGGTCAGCGCTATCGCCACTTCTCCGGTAACGACTATCTCGGGCTGAGCCAGCATCCGGCGGTGATTGCGGCCTGGCAGCAGGGTGCGGCGCAGGCGGGAGCCGGGGCAGGGGCGTCCGCGTATGTGACCGGCTATAGCCGTTATCACGCAGAGCTGGAGCAGCAGCTGGCAGGCTGGCTCGGCTATTCACGTGCGCTGCTGTTTATCTCCGGCTTTGCCGCCAACCAGGCGATTGTTCATCTGCTGGCGCAGAAGCAGGACCGCATCGTGGCGGACAAACTGGCGCACGCGTCGCTGCTGGATGCTGCCAGTCACAGCCCGGCCACGCTGCGGCGTTTTGCGCATAATCAGCCGGCAAGTCTGCAAAAGCTGCTGGCGCAGCCGGGGGCGGGCGCCACGCTGGTGGTCACCGAAGGCGTTTTCAGTATGGATGGTGACAGCGCACCGCTGGCAGAGATTGCTGCGGCGACCCGGGCTGCGGACGGCTGGCTGCTGGTCGATGACGCGCACGGCATTGGCGTGAGCGGTGAACAGGGGCGCGGCAGCTGCTGGCAGCAGCAGGTGAAACCTGAGCTGCTGGTGGTGACGTTTGGCAAAGGCTTTGGCGTCAGCGGCGCAGCGCTGCTGTGCGATGATGCGACCGCCGATTACGTTGAACAGTTCTCGCGCCACCTTATTTACTCTACCGCCATGCCGCCGGCGCAGTGCTGCGCGCTGCTGGCGGCGCTGCAGCAGGTGCAGCAGGGCGATGCGCTGCGGGCACGACTGCGGGCCAATATCAGCCGCTTTCGCGCCGGCGCAGCGCAGCTGCCGTGGAGCCTTCCCGCCTCAGAGAGCGCCATTCAGCCGCTGATTGTGGGGGAGAACGCGGCCGCGCTGGCGCTCTCGCAGCGGCTGGCGCAGGCGGGATGCTGGGTCAGCGCCATCCGCCCGCCTACCGTGCCGCCCGGTACGGCCCGGCTGCGCATTACCCTTACGGCGGCGCATGAGCCGGAAGATATCGACGCGCTGCTGGAGGCGCTGTATGACGCTGCAGGTTAACAAGCAGGCGGTGGCGCAGGCGTTTGGCCGCGCCGCGCCGCACTATGAGCAGCACGCCGCGCTGCAGCGCCTGAGCGGCGATGCGCTGCTGGCCTGTGCGCCAGCCGGATTTGGTCCGCACCTGCTAGATGCCGGCTGCGGCACCGGCTGGTACAGCCGGTACTGGCGCGATCGCGACCGTCGGGTAACCGCGCTCGATCTCTCTTTGCCGATGCTGGACGCCGCGCGCGCCCAGCGATCGGCACACCATTATCTGCAGGGCGATATCGACCGGCTGCCGCTGGCTGACGGCAGCGTGGATGGTGTCTGGAGCAACCTGGCGGTGCAGTGGAGCAGCGATCTGAGCGTGGCTCTGCAGCAATTTTATCGCGTGCTGCGGCCCGGCGGCACCGCGCTTTTTTCCACGCTGCTGGCGGGATCGCTGCCGGAGGTGGATCGCGCATGGGCAGCGATAGATTCCCGTCGTCACGCCAACCGCTTTCTTCAGGCCGGTGAGGTTGCCGCTGCCGCGCGGGCCCAGCCGCTGCGCAGCACGCAGCAGATCGTTACGCTTCACTTTCCGGATGCGCTGAGTGCGATGCGCTCGCTGAAGGGAATTGGCGCGACCCACCTGCACGGCGGACGCAGCAACAGCGTACTGACGCGTCAGCAGCTGGCGCAGCTTGAGCGGCACTGGCCGCAGGATGAACAGGGCTATCGCCTCACTTATCACCTGATGTATGGAGTTTTGCAAAAATGAAACGCTGGTTTATCACCGGAACCGACACCGAAGTGGGAAAAACAGTTGCCAGCGGCGCGCTGCTGCAGGCGGCCAGCGCGGCCGGGCTGCGTACGGCAGGGTATAAACCGGTAGCGTCGGGCTGTGAGATGACGGCGGAGGGCGTGCGCAACAGCGATGCGCTGGCGCTGCAGCGCTACAGCAGCGTGCCGCTGCGCTATGAGCAGGTTAACCCGCTGGCATTTATGGAACCGACCTCACCGCATATCGTGAGCGCAGAAGAGGGCAGGCCGATCGACTTTGCACAGCTCTCGGCGGGTCTGCGCAGCGTGGAAGCGCAGGCTGAATGGCTGCTGGTTGAGGGGGCGGGCGGCTGGTTTACGCCGCTTTCTGAGACGCAGACCTATGCGGACTGGGTCATCGCAGAGCAGCTGCCGGTGATCCTGGTGGTGGGCGTAAAGCTGGGCTGTATTAATCACGCCATGCTGACCGCTGCGGCGATCAAGGCAGCCGGCTTACCACTGGCAGGCTGGATCGCAAACGATATTCAGCCGCCGGGCAAGCGGCATCGTGAATATATTGCGTCGCTGCGCCAGCGCATCGACGCGCCGTTTCTGGGCGAAATCCCCTGGCTGGCGTCCGGGACGGAGCAGGCGACCTGCGGACGCTACCTGACGCTGCCCTGAGCGATAAGCATCCCTTAAGACATCAGGCCGGCGTCAGCCATTTGTTCACGGTAAGATCGTCCAGCTGCGCAACGCGCCCCTGCGCCACATTACGTCCGCGGTGCAGCAGCAGAAAGTAGTCGGCGACGCGGCGTATAAACGAGACGTGCTGCTCCAGCAGCAGGATGGTCAGGCCATACTCCCGGTTGAGCCGCCGGATCAGGTTGCCCGTCTCCTCCTCCAGCCACGGCGACATCGTACCGGAAGGCTCATCGAGGATCAGCAGGCGCGGTTTCAGTACCAGCGCGCGCGCCAGTGCCAGCTGCTGCTGCAGATTAACCGGCAGCTCACCGCTGCGCTGATGGCGCAGTGAATAGAGCGCGGGAAACAGCTCAAACACCATCTCCGGAATGGCGCGGTTGCGCTCATCTTCAGCCGCCAGCAGGGCGATCAGCAGATTGTCCTCAACGCTCATCTGCGTAAAGATATGGCGCTTTTGCGGCACATATCCGATGCCCATCCGCGCCCGCTGCACGGCGGGCTGCAGCAGCAGGTTCTCCGGCGGATAGCCCGCCTCCTGCCAGCAGATAGAGCCGCTGTTGACCGGCAGATGGCCCATAATGCAGTTTACCAGCGTGGTTTTCCCCATCCCCGGACTGCCCAGCACGCCGGTGCAGGATCCCGGAGGCAGATCAAGATCGACATCCCACAGAATCTGATTCTGGCCATAAAACTGATTCACCGATCGTAAACTCAGCATCTGATCTTCTCCTTACAGATAGTTAGCCTGAATGCACCCGCTCTGTGTCGTCTGGCATGCAGTGACAGATTAAGTAACGCGGTGGTATCAGACATCAGGGCGTCCCTGTTAAACCTGAATGTTCTGCCGCCGGAAAAGAGATGCAATCAACGGGCCAGATCGATAATCCTGCGTTTCTGGCGTTATTAAATGTCCATCATCGCGCCTTAAACATCAGGAAAGCTTAACTGTGAAAAGGGGTGATTAAGCTGCTGCACTTTGACGGTGCTGATTACTAAGCTTTTCTGGTGCATCTGTTCATTAATAAGGCAGCGGGCCAGCGCAGGAAAACAGCGCAGCCCAGGCGTGGCGGCGCTGTGGAATCAAAAAAGAATAGTTAATTGCGCCAGCCCTGCTGGAAAAATAATCATAAAAAAAATTTTTTTGTTAGCGCAGAAGAGGGCGGGATTTTTTATACACAGCCTGCGGGCTCGGGGCTGGCTTCACTTATCCACTATTCCTGTGGATAACCTTGTGCATTAGCGACTGAAAACCGGGCGCAAGCGAGGAAATACGCGGCCTGGATACATTATGCTGCGAAACTGGGCTTTTGGTCTATTTTCATTAAATTCAGTATGTTATCTAAAAGCAAGCCTGTAAAACTCCGGCTGAAGTTTACCGCTGCATTTTAATGACGTTCTCTTGACAATTGTTAAAAGCCCGGCCCGCCTGGGGATAACCTGGCGCGACATATTTTAGCCAGCTGCCGCTTTAGTGCCTCTGAAGCGGCGCCACGGGCAGCAGGACCATCGTGACGTTTATCTGTAAATATATCCAGTGTTTTTTTCTGGCAAAATCGCCGTAGCAGAGTAGAATTATCAGCCTGCCAGCCCTTTTCTTCAGCAGGAATTCTGAAATCATGAGCAAAGTCTTTAAACTCAACTCCGCCTTTAAGCCTTCAGGCGATCAGCCTGAAGCGATCCGCCGTCTGGAGGAGGGGCTGGAAGATGGCCTTGCGCATCAGACCCTGCTCGGCGTAACGGGATCGGGCAAAACCTTTACCGTTGCCAATGTGATTGCCGATCTCAACCGGCCGACGATGGTGCTGGCGCCTAACAAAACGCTGGCGGCGCAGCTCTATGGGGAGATGAAAGAGTTTTTCCCGGATAACGCGGTAGAATTTTTCGTCTCTTACTATGACTACTATCAGCCTGAAGCCTATGTGCCGAGTTCTGACACCTTTATCGAAAAAGATGCGGCGGTGAACGAGCACATTGAGCAGATGCGCCTCTCCGCCACCAAAGCGATGCTGGAACGACGCGATGTCATCGTGGTCGCGTCGGTCTCGGCAATTTATGGTCTGGGCGATCCCGATCTCTATCTGAAAATGATGCTGCATCTGACGCGCGGTATGATCATCGATCAGCGCAGTATCTTACGGCGTCTGGCTGAGCTGCAGTATGCGCGTAACGATCAGGCGTTTCAGCGCGGTACGTTCCGCGTGCGCGGGGAGGTGATCGATATCTTCCCGGCGGAGTCCGACGATATGGCTCTGCGGGTGGAGCTGTTTGATGAAGAGGTTGAGCGGCTCTCACTATTTGATCCGCTTACCGGACAAATTGAGTCAGTGATCCCGCGCTTTACCATCTATCCCAAAACGCACTACGTTACGCCGCGCGAGCGCATCCTGCAGGCGATGGAAGAGATCAAAGATGAGCTGGCCCTGCGCCGTAAGGTGCTGCTGGAAAACAACAAGCTGCTGGAAGAGCAGCGCATTACGCAGCGCACCCAGTTTGACCTGGAGATGATGAACGAGCTGGGTTACTGCTCGGGGATTGAGAACTACTCCCGCTATCTCTCGGGACGCGGACCGGGTGAAGCGCCGCCGACCCTGTTTGACTATCTGCCGGCCGATGGTCTGCTGGTGGTGGATGAGTCGCACGTTACTATTCCGCAGATTGGCGGCATGTATCGCGGCGACCGCGCGCGTAAAGAGACGCTGGTGGAGTACGGCTTCCGCCTGCCGTCCGCGCTGGACAACCGTCCGCTTCGGTTTGAAGAGTTTGAGGCGCTGGCCCCGCAGACCATTTATGTCTCCGCCACGCCGGGTAAATATGAGCTGGAAAAATCGGGCACGGAAGTGATCGATCAGGTAGTGCGTCCGACAGGTCTGCTCGATCCCATTCTTGAGGTGCGCCCGGTCGGCACACAGGTGGATGATCTGCTCTCTGAAATCCGCAAACGCGTGGAGATCAACGAACGCGTGCTGGTGACGACGCTGACCAAGCGTATGGCTGAAGACCTCACTGAATATCTTGAAGAGCATGGTGAGAAGGTGCGCTATCTGCACTCTGATATCGATACCGTTGAGCGCATGGAGATTATTCGCGACCTGCGCCTGGGCGAGTTTGACGTGCTGGTAGGGATTAACCTGCTGCGTGAGGGACTTGATATGCCGGAGGTCTCCCTGGTGGCGATTCTCGACGCCGACAAAGAGGGCTTCCTGCGTTCAGAACGCTCCCTGATCCAGACGATTGGTCGTGCAGCGCGTAACGTGAACGGCAAAGCGATTCTTTATGCTGATAAAATCACGCCCTCTATGGCACGCGCGATTGAAGAGACAGAGCGACGTCGCGAGAAGCAGGAGCGCTACAACACCGAGCACGGCATTGTGCCGCAGGGGCTGAATAAGAAGATCACGGATATTCTTGAGCTGGGCAAAAACGTGGTGAAAACGCGCGGCAAAGGCAAAACGGCCACGCGCACGGCAGCAGAGAATGATGCTGATTACCTGGCGCTTACGCCACAGGCGATGCAGAAGAAAATTCACGAACTGGAAGCGCAGATGCAGCAGCATGCGCAAAACCTGGAGTTTGAAGAAGCCGCCAGCCTGCGCGACCGGCTGCATGAGCTGCGCGAACTGTTTATTGCCGCCTCATAACCACCAACCCGTGCCGCATTCCGCAGGAGCCGCATTCCACAGGGGCCGCATTCCGTAGAGGGCCGCATTCATGCGGCCCTGGCGTATCCATTCACCACCGGATTTGTACGCAACCAGGGCGCCATGAATGGCGCCCCTACGTTTATTCCGCGAATTCATACGCGACCAGGGCGCCATAAATGGCGCCCCTACACCAATATCTGTAGGGGCCGCATTTATGCGGCCCTGGCGTATTTATGCGGCCCTGGCGTATTTATACGGCTGGCGGCTTTAAAGCGCCTGGATGGCGTGCTCCAGCGCCAGGCGCAGAAGCTGTCGATCGTGGCGATAACGGATATCTTCAGCTTCCAGCGGCTCCTGCACAATAATGCGCTGCGCCAGACCCTGCGTATCGGCAGTCGGGCTGATCACTACGGCATCAATAACCCGTTTACCAATCGCCTGCTCCATAATGGCCAGCTTATCTGCCACGCTAAGACGGGCGGCTGCCGGGCTAAGCTCGCGGCCAAGATTGCCAATAAATACCATCGTAGCGGGCGTACGCCGCAGCGCGCGCGCCATCTCTTCCATCAGCAAAATCGGCATCAGGCTGGTATAGAAACTGCCCGGGCCAATCAGGATCAGATCGGCTTCAGCCACGGCGTCCATCGCTTCGCGGGTGGGATTAACCGCCGGATGCAGCATCAGCGCCTGAGGCGCCTGACGCATCTCATCAATCGCGGTTTCGCCATACACCATGTTGCCTTCTGCATCCTGCGCGACCAGATCAACCGGCTGCTCTGACATCGGGATGAGAAACGCATCAACCTTGAGCAGATTGCGGATAATGTTAATCGCTTCCAGCGGACGCACGCTGAGATGATCCAGCGCTTTCAGGATCAGGTTGCCAAGATTGTGGCCCGCCAGTTCGCCATTACCGGCAAAACGGTATTCAAACATCGCGGAAGCGACGCTGGGCTCGGTGATCAGCTGATTAAGACAGTTGCGCATGTCTCCCCAGGCGATCCCCCCCTCTGAACGGCGGATACGTCCGGTGGAGCCGCCATTATCCGTGGTGGTCACTATACCAGTGAGTCGCGAGCCCAGCGGCGCCAGCGCTGACATGACGCGGCCCAGGCCGTGTCCGCCGCCCAGTGCCACCACGCGATCTAAATCTGCCAGCGTTCGATTCATGCTGCTCCTTATCGGTCCACTGCGCTGAAAGCCAATTCTTTGCTGCCGGGGGCAGCGTCATGTGGCGCAGTTTAGCCTATTCTGCTGCGATAATGCCGCGAAAAATTGTTATATATCATGTTATACAACGCACGCAGTGACTGGCTGACTGACGCAAAGCGCGCTACCATCCAGAGACCGCGTTGTCCTCAATGACAACAAACTCCCAAGCCTTGCGCGCCTAAGTCAAATGATAGGGCCGCCTGGCCGCAGCGTCATGCTGCCAGGGTGCAGAAAGAAATGCCTGCATCTCCCGACTTTGGAAAGGTGTTAAGGTGCCACAATTTACAGATGCCTGGGCGCGCAGCTTCTACTATTTGCGCCTGTCGATCACGGATGTATGTAATTTCCGTTGTACTTACTGTCTGCCGGACGGCTACAAGCCTGGCAGTACCCGCAACAAAAGCTTTCTCTCGCTGGATGAGATCCGCCGGGTGACCCGCGCCTTTACCGCGGCGGGAACGGAGAAGATCCGGCTTACCGGCGGTGAACCCTCGATGCGTCGCGACTTTACCGACATCATCGCTGCCGTGCGTGAAAACGCCGCGCTGCGACAGATTGCGGTGACCACCAACGGCTATCGCATGGCGCGTGACGTACAGTCATGGCGCGATGCAGGGCTGACGCACATCAACGTCAGCGTGGACAGCCTGGATGCGCGGCAGTTTCATGCCATCACCGGACAGAACAAATTTGCTGAGGTCATGGCCGGTATCGACGCCGCGTTTGACGCCGGATTCGAAAAAGTCAAAGTTAACAGCGTGCTGATGCGTGATGTTAACAGCCAGAGTCTGGATACGTTTCTGGCCTGGATCCGCACGCGTCCGATTCAGCTGCGTTTTATTGAGCTGATGGAAACCGGTGAAGGGGGCGATCTGTTCCGGCGTCACCATATCTCCGGTGAGGTGATCCGCGACCGGCTGATCGTGCAGGGCTGGCAGCGGCAGCCGCGCGGCCGCAGCGACGGGCCGGCACAGGTATTTCGTCATCCCGACTATCAGGGTGAGGTCGGCCTGATTATGCCTTATGAAAAAGATTTCTGCGCCAGCTGCAACCGGCTGCGCGTCTCGGCCACCGGTAAACTGCACCTCTGCCTGTTTGGCGACGGTGGGGTAGAGCTGCGCGATCTGCTCGCCTCCGATGCACAGCAGGACGAGCTGCAGGCGCGTATCGCCCATAGTCTTGGCCAGAAAAAGCAGACCCACTTTCTGCATCAGGGCCAGACCGGTATTACGCAAAATCTCTCTTTCATTGGTGGCTAAACACAGGAGTTACAGCCATGGCTAAACCAACCGGCGAATTTACCGCTCTGACTGCCGCGGTGCTGACCATATCCGACAGCCGCGATGCGGCGAGTGACACCTCAGGAGACTATCTGCGTGAGGCGCTGGCGGACGCGGGGCATCAGGTGGTGGATCACGCTATTCTGCCTGACAATCGCTACCGCATTCGCGCCACGGTATCGCGCTGGATCGCCAGCGACGATATCCAGGTGGTGATTGTGAACGGCGGCACCGGCTTTAACAGCAAAAACAGTACGCCGGAAGCGCTGCTGCCGCTGTTTGACCGCGAAATTGACGGCTTTGGCGAACTGTTCCGTATGTTCTCGTATGAAGATATCGGCAGCGCAACGCTGCAGTCGCGTGCCGTTGCCGGCCTCGCCAATCAGACTCTGATTTTTGCCCTGCCAGGCTCCACCAGCGCCTGCCGCTGCGGCTGGGAACGCATCATCGCCGATCAGCTGGATGCGCGCACCCGGCCCTGTAATTTTGTCTCTCATCTGAAGAAAGTCACTGTATGAATCAGTTAACGCATATTAACGCCGCTGGCGAAGCGCACATGGTTGATGTCTCCGGCAAAAATGAAACCGTGCGCGAAGCGCAGGCGGAGGCGCTGGTTTTGATGTCACCTGCCACGCTGCAGATGATCATGGAAGGCAGCCATCATAAAGGCGATGTCTTTGCCACGGCCCGTATCGCCGGCATTCAGGCGGCAAAGCGCACCTGGGAGCTGATACCGCTCTGTCATCCGCTGATGCTGAGTAAAGTGGAAGTGACGCTGGAAGCGGAACCGGCGCAGAGCCGGGTACGCGTCACCGCGCGCTGCCGCCTGACCGGTAAAACCGGAGTGGAGATGGAGGCGCTGACGGCCGCCTCCGTGGCGGCGCTGACCATCTACGACATGTGCAAAGCGGTGCAGAAAGATATCGTGATTGACCAGCTGCGCCTGCTGAGCAAAAGCGGCGGGAAGTCAGGTGACTTCAGGGCGGTCAGCCATGATTAAAGTCCTGTTTTTTGCCCAGGTGCGTGAGCTGAGCGGCACCAGCGAACTGACGCTGCCGGAAGCCTATCCTGACGTGGCGGCACTGCGTGCTGCACTGGCGCAGCGCAGCGACCGCTGGGCGCTGGCGCTGGAATCGGGCAGGCTGCTGGCCGCAGTCAATCAGACGCTGGTCCCCATGACGCATCCGCTGCAGGCGGGTGATGAAGTGGCGTTTTTCCCGCCGGTCACCGGAGGTTAACCATGACAACCCGTATTCGCGTTGGCCCTGAGCCGTTTGATACCGGGGCTGAATACCGGCTGCTGGCTGCAGACGATCGGGATGGCGCTATCGTTACCTTCACCGGTAAAGTGCGCAATCATAACCTCGGCGCCGACGTAGCGGCGCTGACGCTGGAGCACTATCCGGGTATGACGGAAAAAGCGCTGGCGGAAATCGCTGAGGCTGCCCGGCAGCGCTGGCCATTGCAGCAGATAACAGTGATCCATCGCGTGGGTGAACTCTTTCCCGGTGATGAGATAGTGCTGGTGGGCGTCAGCAGCGCACACCGCGGCAGCGCATTCGCAGCCGCAGAATTTATTATGGATTATCTTAAAACCCGTGCGCCGTTCTGGAAGCGCGAAGCCACCCCGGAGGGGGATCGCTGGGTGGATGCGCGTGACAGCGACCATCAGGCAGCGGCGCGCTGGGAGTAATAACGGACAGGGCGGAGGCCGGGAGCCTCGCGCCCGCAACGTGCCTGAAGCACGCATTTTTTTATCAGGGAGCAGGATGAAACCAACCTTCTTACGCCGCGGCGCGCTTCTGCTGACCGCGCTGATCGTAGCCGGCTGCAGCAGTAAAAAAGAGCCGCAGGCGCCGGCGCGCCAGCCCGCAGATGTTAAAGCGCAGATTGAGCAGCTGCTGCCCGGGTACGTGACGCAAAAATCAGCCTGGGCTGATGACATCTATACCGCTTTCCGTGTCCAGCAGCTCGATACGAGCGCCAGCAATCTGTGCGCGGTGATCGCCGTCGCCGGGCAGGAGTCAAATTTCAGCGCCGATGCTGAGGTGCCCGGGCTGCCAAAAATTGCCTGGGGGGAGATTGACCGGCGCGCGGCAAAGCTGCACATTCCGGCATTTCTGGTGCGGACTGCGCTGCTGATCAAATCCTCCAATGGTGAAAGCTACGCCGCGCGGCTGGACAAGGTGCGCAGTGAAAAGGAGCTGAGCGCCATTTTTGATGATTTTATCGATATGGTGCCGATGGGGCAGACGCTGTTTGGCAGGCTGAACCCGGTACACACCGGCGGGCCGATGCAGGTAAGCGTTGCCTTTGCCGAGGCGCATGCGCAGGGCTACCCGTATGCCATCGATGGTTCGATCCGGCGCGAGGTGTTCAGCCGGCGCGGAGGGATCTGGTTCGGCACGAAGCATCTGCTGGGCTATCCGGCAGACTATAGTCAGCCGCTCTATCGCTTTGCCGACTTTAACGCAGGCTGGTATGCCAGCCGCAACGCGGCGTTTCAGGCCGCGATTGCGCGCGCCAGTGGGATCCGCCTCGCGCTGGATGGCGACCTGATCAATTATGGCAGCGAGCAGGCGGGCTCGACTGAGCTGGCGGTGCGTACGCTGGGCAAACGCCTCGATATGAGCGATCGGGAAATTCGTCGCGATCTGGAAAAAGGGGATACGGCGGACTTCAGCAATACAACCTTGTGGAAACAGACCTTTATTCTGGCGGATAAAATGGCGGGCAAGCGGGTGCCGCGTGAGATGCTGCCGGGGATCAAACTGGAGAGCCCGAAAATTACCCGTAATCTCACCACCGCGTGGTTTGCCCAGCGGGTTAACAGCCGATATCAGCAGTGTATGACGCGCCGTTGAGGCGGCATGGTATACACTTCACTCTGACCCTGTAATTTCTATTTGAGAGGTGCATCATGGATCGATATCCACGTAATGATTCGTTTGTGCAGCCGGCGTCGGCCGGGCTGCAGGCCTATATGGCTCAGGTGTACGGCTGGATGACCTGCGGCCTGCTGCTCACCGCGTTTGTCTCCTGGTTTGCCGCGCGTACGCCTGCGGTCATGGAGCTGGTGTTCGCTAACCGCATTACCTTCTTTGGCCTGATCATCGCACAGCTGGCGCTGGTCTTTGTGCTGTCGGGTCTGGTCCAGCGTATGAGCGGGGCCGTGGCGACAGCGCTATTTATGCTCTATTCGGCGCTGACCGGCCTGACCATGGCGAGTATTTTTCTGGTTTACACCTACTCGTCTATCGCCAGCACCTTTTTTGTTACCGCCGGAATGTTTGGGGCGATGAGCTTTTACGGCTACACCACCAAACGCGATCTGAGCCGTATCGGCAGCCTGCTGTTTATGGCGCTGATTGGTATCGTGCTGGCGTCGCTGGTGAACTTCTGGCTGAAAAGCCCGGCGCTGATGTGGGCTATTACCTATATCGGCGTGGTGGTGTTTGTGGGGCTGACCGCCTATGACACGCAGAAACTGAAAGCGGTGGGTGAAAATATTGACGCCCGCGATAGCGAAAACCTGCGTCGCTACTCCATTATGGGGGCGCTGACGCTCTACCTCGACTTCATCAATCTGTTTTTGATGCTGCTGCGGATTTTCGGCAACCGCCGCTAAGACATCGGCTTTATCTTTACCGGGGGCGCAGCGATGCGCCCCCGTTTTTTATCCTTCCAGCTGCGGTTACTGCTCTGCCATTTTCTGCTGATTTTTGTGTCGCAGATGCTTCGCCCGGCTCTCCAGCCAGAGATAAAGCACCAGCGCCAGCAGCAGCGGCAGAATGAAGTAAAGAACACGGTAGGCAAGCAGCGCGGCGATAATTTCACCGTGTGACGCGTGCTGTCCGCTCAGCAGCGCCAGAAACACCGCTTCCAGCACGCCGATACCCGCCGGAATATGAATAATGACGCCGGCAATACTGCTGATCAGCAGCACGCCCAGCACGATGGGATAGTCCACTTCACGCATCAGCAGCAGCCAGATAATGGTGCCCATCACCATCCAGTTTGCGCAGGAGACGGCAAACTGAAACAGCGCCATACGCAGTGAAGGCAGCTGCAGCCGCTGGCCCTTCACCGTCCACTGCCGCTTTTTCGCAAAGGCGCAGGCCCAGAGATAGACTGCCGTCAGCAGCAGCAGTGCACCACCGATGATACGCAGCGTGCCTTCACCGATAAACCAGCGTGGCGGAATCGGCACCATGCCGGAGACAAACACCACGCCGCCCAGCAAAATATAGCCAAGCCAGTTAGTGGCAATGCTCAGTGAAAAAATGCGGGTAATGGTGCTGCCTGAAAGGCCCAGGCGTGAATAGAGGCGGTAGCGCATGGCGACGCCGCCCACCCAGGTGCTGAGCGTCAGGTTAAAGGCGTAGCAGATAAACGACACCAGCATGACCTGCCGCTTCGATAGCTTATGACCGCAGTAGACGCGGCCAATCAGATCGTACAGGCCATAGGTAATATAACTGACCACCACCAGCCCGGCCGCGCCCAGCACCACATAGCGGTTGTAGCCGGTGATAACCTTGTAGACATCTTCCCAGTTGACTTTGCGCGCGTAGACCACCAGCAGAACAACGACGGCAATAAAAAAGAGCCACGTGAGAATTTTTTTCGCCAGCCGCCACTTCGGATTCTTTTTGCTCATCAGGATTTCGCTCCTTCATTATTGGCTTCCACCCGATCCTGCGTCTCCATCTCAGGCTGAACCGGAGGCGAGACCTGGGATAGCTGAGGCGTATGCGCAGGCAGCCAGCCAGCAATGGCCGGGAAGTGGCGCAGAAAGTGGAATACAATGACGCCCTTGGTTAACTGCCACCAGTTGCGCGGCGGCAGTTTGTCATCCTGGACGCGAACACAGTCGTGCTGAATCAGGCCTTCCAGATTATCGCGCAGCGTCTGGTTGAAAGCGCGGTCGTGAATGATCAGGTTAGCTTCAAGATTAAGCGACAGGCTGAGCGGATCGAGGTTACTGGAGCCGACGGTGGTCCAGTGCTGATCCTGCACCGCAACCTTGCCATGCAGTGGCCGGCGGCAATACTCATAGACCTCCACACCGCCATCCACCAGATAGTTATAGAGCAGTTCAGCCCCCACTTTTACAATCGGCATATCGGGCTCACCCTGCACAATCAGCCGCACGCGCACGCCGCGCCGGGCAGCGTTGCGCATCTCGCGCAGCAGGCGATAGCCAGGGAAGAAGTAGGCATTAGCGATAATCACGTCGCGTTTCGCTTTGCGCAGCATATCCAGATAGTGCTGCTCAATGTCGTCGCGGTGTTCATTGTTGTCGCGATAAACAAACAGCACCTGAGCGCTGCCGGGCTGGGCATTAACGGCCACATGTCTTGACGGTTTTCCCCACCAGCGGCGGGTGATCTGATCGCTGCCCATCGCCATCTGGACAAAGCGGGCGATATCGATCACCACCGGCCCCTTTACCTCCACGGCATAATCCTGTTTCGCTTCCGGACCGTAATCGGTGTTGTGCTCAGCCGAGAAATTGATGCCGCCGACAAAGGCGATCTGCTCATCGATCACCACGATTTTACGGTGCAGACGGCGAAAAAGATTGGTACGCATCCCCATGACCAGCGGGCGCGGATCGTAGTAGATAAACCGAACGCCCGCCTCCGTAAGGGTATTAACAAACTCATCAGAGAGATCGGGAGAGCCATAGCCATCTACCATGACTTCGACCTTCACGCCGCGCTGTGCCGCCGCCAGCAGGTCACGGTGCAGCGCCTTACCTACGTTATCTTCAAAGAGAATAAAGGTTTCGAGCAGCAGCGTGCGCTCGGCGCGCTGGATGGCACCCGATACGCGCGGAAAAAACGCTTCGCCATTCTCCAGCAGGCGCAGCTGGTTGCCGTCACGCCAGTTGAAATTCATAGGAATATCTCCACCGCCAGCGGCGCATGATCGGACAGATGAGACCAGGGTTTGACCGGCAGCGCCCAGGGCTGGCTGACGGACGCATTACGAATATAGATACGATCAAGGCGTAAGAGCGGAAAGCGTGCCGGGAACGTGCGCGCCGGCCGGCCATTTTTCAGGCTGAACACCTCTTTCAAACCGGCACCGCGCTGCAGAAAACGGTTAGCGCGCACCTGCCAGTCGTTGAAATCCCCGGCCACGACCAGCGGTGCATCCGCTGGCAGCGCGTTGATCACCTCGCACATCATCTTCATCTGCGTCAGCCGATGCTTCTCTTTCAGGCCAAGATGGACGCAAATGACATGCAGCGGCTGCGCCCGGTCGGGCAGCGTAATCTGGCAGTGCAGCATGCCGCGCTTTTCGCTGCCAGCAACAGAAATGTCGCGATTTTGATATTCAGCAATAGGAAAGCGTGACAGTATCGCGTTGCCGTGGTGGCCTTCGGGATAAACCGCGTTGCGGCCATAGGCGAAGTCGTGCCACATGGTGTCAGCCAGATACTCATAATGTGAGTTCTCAGGCCACGCTTCTATCTGTGCGGCATGAATAGCGTGGGTACCCATTACCTCCTGTAAAAAGACGATATCCGCTGATGTGGCGCGTACGGCGTCGCGTAATTCCGGCAGAATAAAACGACGATTAAACGTGGTGAAACCTTTATGGGTATTGATCGTCAGGACTTTAAATGAAAATCCTTGCGTGTTTTGTGGCATACTGCGACGCGCTCCTTTTCATCATGAATAGAACAAAGTGTAGTCTTTGTCACAAACGGGTGGTGCCAGGGCGAGAAAATTAAGGTCTTATCTGAAATTTGTTTTACATTGAGGAAATCCGTCTGGCTTCGGTCAGATACACTTGGGCGACCTGTTGGGTCTGCCAGGAGAAAAGTATGAAATGGTCTAATCGTGTTCAGATTGTTACCGGTCAAACCTGTCTCCACATCGCCACGCATCTGCTGGTGATTGCCGCACTGGTCTGGGGCTGGAAACATAAGGCACTGGTTGAAGTGAGCAGTACCCTGGTGGCAGCTTATGCAGTGGTGTTTATCTCCATGCTGGCCCTGCAGCGTAGTGCCCGTTTACGCCGTATGGGTGACACTCTGGAAGAGGTCACCACAACCTACTATTTTGGCGCAGCGATGCTGACGCTGTTCCTGATCTCACGCTTTTTCCATAACAACCTGCTGATTGGTTGCCTGGGCGTCGTGATGCTGGTGGGCCCGGCGCTGGTTTCTTTGCTGGCCAGAGAACCTGCCCCCCGCGTGGAGAAAAAGCGTAGCTGACCGCTGCGCATCCCGCCAGTCAGGGAGCCTTAAAGGCTCCCTTTTTATTGCCTGCTGCACCTCACGTCACGCAGCAGCAACCAGCGACGTGCCTGTTTTGCAGGTCGCAGTGCGCAGTGAAAGCTGGTACACTCGCCTCCTTACGCATGGTAGTTTGTGCCCTTTTCACACGCAGGCCCCCGGGGCTGCGTCATATCCCCCCTGAAAACTACATCGCGCAGCGCGATCAGGGCGGTTCGGAGTAATACACCTGCATGTCCTTTGACTCTCTCGGCTTGAATGCCGATATTTTGCGTGCGGTAGCAGAACAGGGCTATCGCGAACCGACGCCAATTCAGCGTCAGGCAATTCCTGTGGTACTGGCTGGCCGCGACCTGCTGGCGAGCGCCCAGACCGGTACCGGTAAAACCGCCGGTTTTACGCTGCCTCTGCTGCAGCGTCTTTCTGAAAACCCTGCCGCTGCACGCGGCCGCCGCCCGGTGCGTGCGCTGATCCTGACGCCAACGCGTGAGCTGGCCGCACAGGTCGGTGAGAACGTGCGCGAATACAGCCAGTACCTGAACATGCGTTCTCTGGTGGTATTTGGTGGCGTCAGCATTAATCCGCAGATGATGAAGCTGCGCGGCGGCGTTGACGTACTGGTGGCGACGCCAGGCCGTCTGCTGGATCTGGCGCATCAGAATGCGGTCGATCTCTCGCAGGTAGAAATTCTGGTGCTGGATGAAGCCGATCGCATGCTCGATATGGGCTTTATTCACGATATCCGTCGCGTCCTGGCGAAGCTGCCGGCGAAGCGTCAGAACCTGCTGTTCTCAGCAACCTTCTCCGATGAAATCAAAACGCTGGCAGAAAAACTGCTGACTAATCCGGAGCAGGTAGAAGTGGCCCGCCGCAACACCGCGTCAGAGCAGGTGTCGCAGCAGGTGCACTTTGTTGATAAAAAGCGCAAGCGGGAACTGCTGTCGCTGATGATTGGCCGTGACAACTGGCAGCAGGTACTGGTGTTTACCCGTACCAAGCATGGTGCCAACCATCTGGCTGAGCAGCTGAACAAAGATGGCATCACCGCGGCGGCTATCCACGGTAACAAGAGTCAGGGCGCCCGTACCCGCGCGCTGGCTGATTTCAAATCGGGCAGCATTCGCGTGCTGGTCGCTACCGATATCGCCGCACGCGGTCTTGATATCGAAGAGCTGCCGCACGTAGTGAACTATGAGCTGCCAAACGTAGCGGAAGATTACGTACACCGTATCGGCCGTACCGGACGCGCGGCGGCAACCGGCGCCGCGCTGTCGCTGGTCTGCGTTGATGAGCACAAGCTGCTGCGTGATATCGAACGCCTCCTGAAGCGTGAAATACCGCGCATCGCGCTGCCGGGCTTTGAGCCGGATCCGAGCATTAAAGCGGAGCCGATCCAGAATGGTCGCCAGCAGCAGCCGCGCGGTCGTGGTCAGGGGCAGGGCGGCAACGCCGGTCGCTCCGGCGGCGGTCAGCGTCAGGGCAATGGTGCGGCACGTCCGCAGAGTGAGTCGCGCGCGCCGCGTCGTCAGAGCGGTAACGGTCCGGCGACAGGTCACGCGGGCAAACCGGCACGTTCACGTCGTCCGGCTGCCAAAGGCAACGGGAACGCATAACGCGATGCGGGTGTTACTGGCTCCGATGGAGGGCGTACTGGATTCACTGGTGCGTGAACTGCTCTCCGGCGTCAATGATTACGATCTCTGCGTGACTGAGTTTCTGCGCGTGGTCGATCAGCTGCTGCCGGTAAAGTCGTTCTATCGCCTCTGTCCGGAGCTGCGCCACCAGAGCCGCACGCCATCCGGTACGCGGGTGCGGCTGCAGCTGCTGGGACAGCATCCGGCCTGGCTGGCAGAAAACGCCGCCCGCGCAGCTGAACTCGGCTCGTGGGGCGTCGATCTTAACTGCGGCTGTCCGTCAAAGCTGGTTAACGGCAGCGGCGGCGGTGCCACGCTGCTGAAAGATCCGGAGCTGATTTACCGCGCCGCGCAGGCGATGCGTGCCGCCGTGCCGGATCACCTGCCGGTCACGGTTAAAGTGCGGCTCGGCTGGGATGGCAGCGATCGCCGCTTTGAAATTGCCGATGCGGTACAGCAGGCGGGGGCCAGCGAGCTGGTGGTACACGGCCGCACCAAAGAGGATGGCTACCGGGCTGAATGCATTAACTGGCAGGCGATTGGCGAAATTCGTCAGCGGCTCTCGATCCCGGTTATCGCCAACGGTGAGATCTGGAGCTGGGAAGATGCGCAGGCCTGTATGCGTATCACCGGCTGCGATGCGGTGATGCTGGGCCGCGGTGCGCTGAATGTGCCTAACCTCGGGCGCGTAGTGAAGCATAACGAGGCGCCGATGGCCTGGCCGGACGTGGTGGCGCTGCTGCTGAAGTATACCCAGCTGGAGAAGCAGGGAGATACCGGCAACTACCACGTTGCGCGCATCAAACAGTGGCTGGGCTATCTGCGTAAAGCCTACGCCGAAGCGAACGATCTCTTCAGCGAAGTGCGGACGCTGCGGGTATCTGCCGATATCGCCGCAGCGATTGAGCGCTATGCGGCGCGCCTGGTGCGCTAAGCGTTATGCGCTTCCCACAGTAAAAGCCAGCCTCCGTGCTGGCTTTTTTTTACCTTACCGGCGCTCATATCCGGGCAAATAGCGCATAAAGCACGCCCGCCAGCAGCACGGAGACCGGCAGCGTCAGGATCCAGGCCATCGCCAGGTTGCGCAGCGTGGCAAGCTGCAGGCCGGAACGGTTTGCGGCCATGGTTCCCGCCACGCCCGATGAGAGCACGTGCGTGGTGGAGACCGGCAGGCCAAACGCATCAGCTGCGCCGATAGTCGCCATCGCAACCAGTTCGGCGCTGGCACCCTGGGCATAGCTGAGATGCGATTTGCCGATGCGCTCGCCTACCGTAATGACGATACGTCGCCAGCCCACCAGCGTGCCCAGACCCAGCGCCAGCGCCACCACCACTTTTACCCAGAGCGGAATAAAGCGCGTGGCGCTGTCCAGCTCGCGCTTCACGGCGCTGAGATTGCGGGCGGTCTCTTCGGGCAGCGTTACGCTGCTGCTCTGCAGATGCCGGATACTCTCCGAAGCCAGGTACATATCGTTACGGGTATTGGTCACCGCCTGTGCCGGAATATCATTCACCGAGCCGTAGCGCCGGATCTGATCGCTGATATCACCCAGCAGCAGGCCCAGCGCCGGCAGCACCTGAGGCCGGGGCTGACGGCTGCGGACAAACTCAGTCAGTACCGTACGCGGTGCCGGCATCGCCCCGGGTGCCGGCTGCAGCGTCAGCAGCTGCTGCTCCGTGACCTGCGCCAGCGCGGCGACGCGCGGGATCTGCTCCGGCGGCAGCGACCGGTTCAGCGCATAGGCAATGGGCATCGTGCCGACCAGAATCAGCATGATAAGCCCCATGCCTTTCTGACCATCATTAGAGCCGTGTGCAAAAGAGACGCCGGTGCAGGTCAGGATCAGCAGCCCGCGGATCCAGACCGGCGGCGGGCGGGCGCTGTCGGGCGCCTGATAGAGCTGACGATTACGCACCAGCGCTTTCAGCGCCAGCAGCAGCAGAGCCGCGCAGACAAATCCCACGATCGGCGAGAGCAACAGAGCGTAGCCCACTTTCAGCGCCTGATCCCAGTCAACGCCGCTGGTGCCGCTGCGGCCATGCAGCAGCGCATTCGCTACGCCGACGCCGATGATGGAGCCAATCAGCGTATGGGATGAGGAGCTCGGCAGACCAAAATACCAGGTTCCCAGATTCCAGATAATGGCAGAGAAGAGCAGCGCATAGACCATGGCAAAGCCGTGTCCGCTGCCCGCCTGCAGAATAAGCTCGACCGGCAGCAGCGAAATAATGCCAAACGCCACCACGCCGCTGGAGAGCAGCACGCCAAGAAAGTTGCAGATGCCGGACCAGACCACCGCCACGCCGGGCGTCAGAGAATGGGTGTAGATCACCGTGGCTACGGCATTGGCGGTGTCGTGAAAGCCATTCACAAATTCAAATCCCAGCGCAATCAGCAACGCCAGCGTCAGCAGCACAAAGGGCGTATAGGTGGTGACCACCGCGCCGGTTTCCGCCACATCGTTAAACAGGTTAACCCCGGTAAAAATCAGCCCTGCGGCCAGCAGCAGCAGAAACAGTATGCGGGAGAGCGGACCGCTGCCGCGCTGCAGATCGGGACGTCCGCGCGCCGCCGGTAAACTGGTTTCAGCCATGACACACCCCATTGATGATCGGATGCACCCACGGCATCCGCTACTGGCAGTGTGATACGCCTGCAGTGTGACAGAATGATGATGGCAATAAAAAAGCCAGCCCGGAGGCTGGCTTTTCTGACGGCGTCAGAACGATATCAGAGGCTGCTGCTGGTCGCTGGCTGTGCCTGATCGACCGGTGCCGGCTGCTGTTCTGCCTGCGGTTGTGCAGCAGGCTGATCGGCTGGCGGTGCAACGGCCGTTGCGCCCTGCGGCGTCATCGGTTCCTCTTTTGGCATCGCATCAGCCGATTCCTGCACGGCAATCGCTGCCGGCTGCGCGTCGTCAGCCTGACCGTTGATTTTGGTCGGCATGCCGCTGCGAGCCTGGATGGCATTGTTGACCGCATCCTGACGGGTGCTGGCGTCAGCAACCACTTTCGTCACCGCTGAAGTCAGATTGATCGGGACCAGCTCACGTGAGTTGAACTGCTCTTCCGTGGTGGAGAGCGGGTTGTGCACCTCAATCCAGCGTGAACCATCCGGCTCAACGGTCGCTTTAACCGGCTGATCGATAAACTGAACGCGGGTGCCGACCGGCACGTTGTCAAACAGCCATTTGATATCGTCGGCACGCAGGCGGACGCAGCCGTGGCTGACGCGCAGGCCGATACCGAAGTTGGCGTTAGTCCCGTGAATGGCATACAGGCGGCCGATATAGAGCGCGTGCAGCCCCATCGGGTTATCCGGGCCAGCCGGGAAGACCGCCGGGATGCTTTCGCCACGTGCCGCATATTCAGCGTGCATCGCCTTGGTTGGCGTCCAGGTCGGACCCGCTTTTTTACGCTCTACTTTGGTGGTCCAGTTTACCGGAGTATCTTTACCCAGCTCACCGATACCGATAGGCAGCACGACCACGGTCTTTGTGCCTTTCGGGTAGTAGTAGAGACGCATCTCAGCGCTGTTGATCACGATGCCTTCACGCGGTGCGTCAGGCAGGATCAGCTGCTGTGGGATCACCATTTTGCTGCCCGCTTTAGGCAGATAAACGTCAACGCCGGGATTCGCTTCCAGCATATTGCTGAGGCCCATCTGGTACTGAGCCGCAAAAGCTTCCAGCGGAAGTTTACTCTCTTCCGGCACGGTGATTTCAATATTTTCGCCAATCAGGCGGCTATTCGCTGCAGGAAGCGGATAGACGACAGCAAAGGCTGACTGGCTGAAAGCGGCCAGGGCAAGAGCTAGTGAAGCGAACGCGCGAATGCTTTTTTTCATGTTTTTACAAGTCGTTATGGCCGTGTTTCAGGCTTGTCAGAGTATCGAATCCATCGTGGTCAGTGTGACCCGCTGCGCATTATATGTGCATTGCCGCGGCGATGGGAATGATGATTTTTACTGCCTGAAGATACTTTACGCAAAAAGTCCTTCTTCACAGATAAATCTGTTGGCGCAATGACCCAAATTGTGAATAGTCAGGGCTGCCAGAGCGTGACTTCACCGCTGAGTTTCCGGTTAAGAAAAAAGGCGGCACTGATCAGCGCCAG
Source organism: Pantoea sp. RIT413 (assembly GCF_003057675.2). Classification (NCBI taxonomy): domain Bacteria; kingdom Pseudomonadati; phylum Pseudomonadota; class Gammaproteobacteria; order Enterobacterales; family Erwiniaceae; genus Pantoea; species Pantoea sp. RIT413. The sequence goes on along the minus strand of NZ_QBJB02000003.1, from coordinate 68,226 downwards.
GTGGCTCAGCGCCTGCGGAACGTTGCCCAGGGCATAGCCGCGCTCGGTAAACTCTTCGGCATACAGACCCAGCGGGTTGGCATAGCTTAGCAGCTTCTCAAACTCAAAATGCGCCTCCTGCACCCGGCCGGCGCGCGCCAGGCACTCTACGTACCAGAAAGAGCAGGCGACAAAAGAGCCTTCGCCGCCGGCCAATCCGTCAGCCGGTGTTTCGCTGATATTATAGCGCCGTACCAGACCATCGCTGACCAGGTTAGCCTTGATGGCATCCAGCGTGGCCAGCCAGTCGGGGTCGGTGGAGCTGACAAAGCGCACCAGCGGCATCAGCAGCATTGAGGCATCCAAAGCGGTGCCGCCGCGCGTCGCAGTGAAATGCCCCAGGTCGGCGTTCCAGAAGTTCTGCCAGATATCGTCGCGGATCTCGCTGCGCACCCGGTCCCAGCGATCGTAAGGCATCGGCAGTGAACGCTTCATGCCCAGCCGCAGCGCGCGATCCAGCGCCACCCAGCACATCAGGCGCGAGTGGAGAAAATGCTCCGGCTCACCGCGCATCTCCCAGATGCCGGCGTCCGGCTGGTTCCAGTTGTCGCAGACGTAATCAATCATGCTGGAGACGTGCAGCCAGCCGCGGTGGGAGATGGCGTCGCCATATTTGTTGGCCAGATAGATGGCGTCCATCAGCTCGCCATAAATATCAAGCTGCGTCTGACGCCACGCGTCATTACCGATGCGAACCGGCCGTGAATCGGCGTAGCCAGAGAGGTTCAGCAGTTCGCTTTCATGCAGTTCGGTGCCGCTATCGAGACGATACATCACCTGCAGATGCGGCGTGTCGTCATGGCTGTGTTCAACGCAGCGGCCGACCCAGCGGGTAAAATCGTGCGCCTCCTCTACATAGCCAAGGCGCATCAGCGCATACATACTGAACGAGGCGTCGCGGATCCAGGAGGCGCGGTAGTCCCAGTTGCGCTCGCCGCCCAGCTCCTCCGGCAGGCCAAAGGTGGCGGCGGCGGCGATCGAACCATGTTCATGTGAGGTAAGCAGCTTCAGCGTCAGCGCTGAACGCGTCACCATTTCACGCCAGCGCCCCTGATAGGAGCTGTGATTACTCCAGCGCAGCCAGTAATCGAGCGTATCCTGAAAGCAGCGCGCCGTTGAGATGGTTTCAACGTGCGGATCGTCATCGTTGCCAAAGACAAACTCTGCGTGTTCGCCACTCTGCAGCGTAAATTCCGCTACCGCCGCCTGATTTTCGCAGCGCAGCGGCAGCGTGGCGCTCAGGCGCAGCGCGGGCTGCCCCTCCGCCAGAAACGCCACGCCGCCTTCGCGCACTTCAGCACGCGTCTCAGCCCGGGCGTAATCGTGACGCGGCGCGCAGACCAGCTGAAAAGTAGCGGTGCCGCGCACCATTTTTACCCGACGTACCAGCCGCGGGACTTTGCTGCTCTCGTCGCAGATCGGCATATAGTCGGTGATCTCCGCCACCCCCTCATCGGCCAGCCAGCGGGTCTGCAGAATATTGGTATCAGGCAGGTAGAGCTGCTGGCGACGCGCCTGTGGCCAGTCAGGCGCAAGGGTAAAACGGCCCGCCTCTTCGCTGTCGAGCAGCGCCGCAAAGACAGAAGGGCTGTCCAGCTCTGGCCAGCAGAGATAGTCGATAGTGCCGTCGTTTGCGATCAGGGCGCAGGTGCGCAAATCGCCGATTACGCCGTGGTCATCAATTCTGCGTTTAATTTTGCTCATCCCGCCTCCGGTACCTTATCTGACTGTTAACTATAGACGAAACGGCTGGCCGGGCAGCGCCGTGGCACGGATGGATAACTTCTGTACTGAAAAATCGTTAACAGCGAGGAGAGCGTGTGATGGCGGATTCACTCTGGCGAATCCGCAGTTCAAAGGCTACCACAGTTAACCGGCGCGGCGGTGGTTCCAGCGGCGGATCAGATAGCGTAAGACAATACCGGTGACGATAGCCGCCGCCAGCCAGACCAGATGTTTAAGATGCTGATCGAGCTTATGCAGCCAGGGCGCAATGATTTCGCCGGCAAAATAGCCCAGCGTGACAAAAATCAGCGCCCAGAGCGCAGCACCGATAACATTAAGCACAAAAAAGCGCAGCGGCTTCAGACGGCTGGTGCCGATGATAATCGGCCCAATCAGGCGAAAACCGTACATAAAGCGCACGCCGATAACAAACAGGCTGGGACGCTTCTGGATCAGACGGTTAGCTTTGCCAATCGTCGCCTGATGTTTACTGAAGCGGCGCAAAATGCGCGTACCGTAGCGGCGGCCAAGCCAGAACAGCAGCTGGTCACCAATGATGCCGCCTGCCATCGCCGCCAGCACCACGCCGCCGTAGTGCAGCAGCCCCTCATGCGCCGCCACGCCGCCCAGCAAGGTAAAGGTTTCCCCTTCGGCAATACAGCCAATCATCAGGGCCAGATAGCCATACTGGGTGATTAATCCATTGATATCGAGATGCAATTTTTTCTCCCTGGACAGAACAGACACCTGAGCAGTGTAGCTGCAGGCGGCTTTTTTTGTGCAGCGGGCCGCAAAAACAGGCGCGCTGGTTATACTTGAAGAGACGCTGCCTGTCGGAGTCTGACTGAATGCTAAAGGGGCGGCCCACTGCATCAGAGGAGTGATTTTATGAATCATGTCTGGGGTCTTCTGGCGCATCCGAATCAGGAAATGCGCCATATCAAGCAGGAAAACGAAAGCGTTTCACATCATTATACGCATCACGTGCTGCTGATGGCAGCGATACCGGTTATCTGCGCCTTTATCGGCACGACACAATTTGGCTGGAATCTGGGCGACAATCGCTTTATTCAGCTCAATCTGCTCACTGGCCTCGGTCTGGGTATTCTCTTTTATCTGTTAATTCTGGGTGGCGTCGCGGTAATGGGGCGGGTCATTCACTGGATGGCGCGCGACTATCCGCAGCGTCCCGGTATTCAGCGCTGTACCGTGTTCGCCGGCTATGTCGCCACGCCGCTGTTTCTCAGCGGTCTGGTCGCACTTTATCCGCTGGTATGGCTCTGCGTACTGGCGGGTGCCGTGGCGCTGGTCTACACCGGCTACCTGCTCTATGTCGGCATCCCGGTGTTTTTGAATATCGACCGCGAAGAGAGCATGCGCTTCTCCGGTTCAACGCTGGCGATAGGGGTACTGGTATTTGAAGTGCTGCTGGCGCTGACGGTTGTGCTGTGGGGCTATGGACCAAGGCTGTTCTGATTTCCCTGCTTTTTTCTGAGGCCGCACATAACTGCGGCCTTTTTAACGCCCGGAAACAATCTCACTAAGAAATTTGCCGCATTTGCGCGTATTATGCCGCTGCCAGCCCGCACCCTGACAGGCCTGATGCGGGCGGCCTGTGGAGCTTTCACAGCGCAAAACTCCTGATCGGATCTCACTGACACGATGTCTGTTAAATTACCTGTTTCTCTGCTGTCGCTGGCGCTGTTTATGACGGCCCCGGCGGCGGTAACACCTGTACTGGCTGCACCGGCCGCGCTGTCGGGTCTGGCACCGCTGGCCCAGCCGCAAATCGCCTCCGGCAGCGCAATGATTGTTGATCTCGATACCGGCAAGGTGCTGTTCTCCAGCCATCCTGACCGCGTGCGGCCTATCGCCTCCATTACCAAAGTGATGACGGCGATGGTTGTGCTGGATGCAAAGCTGCCGATGGATGAGATGCTTTCGGTAGATATCAGCCAGACGCGCGAGATGCGCGGCGTGTTTTCGCGCGTCAAACTCAACAGCGAAATCAGCCGCCGCTCGATGCTGCTGCTGGCGCTGATGTCGTCTGAAAACCGCGCGGCGGCCAGTCTGGCGCACCACTATCCGGGCGGCTATAACGCCTTTATCCGCGCCATGAATGCCAAAGCGCGCGCGCTGGGTATGACGCATACGCGCTATGTAGAACCCACCGGCCTCTCCACGCAGAACGTCTCCAGCGCCAGCGATCTGGTTAAGTTGCTGAAAGCGACGCGTCAGTACCCATTGCTGGGCCAGCTCAGCACCACGAAAGAGCAGACGGCGGTGTTTCAGCACCCGAGCTACGCACTGCCGTTCCGCAACACCAATCACCTGGTTTACAAAGAGGGCTGGCGGATCCAGCTGACGAAAACAGGGTACACCGATGAGGCGGGCCACTGTCTGGTGATGCGTACCGTGATCAACAACCGCCCGGTGGCGCTGGTGGTACTGGATGCGTTTGGTAAATATACCCACTTTGCCGATGCTAATCGCCTGCGCGACTGGCTGGAAACCGGTAAAGCGGCCCCGGTTCCGGCGGCAGCGCTGGCATATAAAAAACAGAAAGCGGGCCTCACCACCAGCAATACGGTAGTGGAGTAACGGCGAGGGTGCGCCCGCCAGCAGGAGGGGCGCGCCACTTGCAAACTGGCGTATCATCAGTACCCTGATTTAGCCTTATCACACCTGTTTTCATCCCGGCGGCGACCTCCTGTACTGGCCGCCACACTCGTTTAACTGGCTTTTTCGCTGGAATGTCGTTCTATGATTAAGTTTCGTTTTTTCACTGTTCCGCTGTTACTGCTCATGCTGTGCGTGCCCGCGCTGAGCCAGGCGGATGACGCGCCCGATGTGACGCAACAGCAGCCGGCACAGGACGAAGAAGCGCCGCCGCAGGCGAATCCGGCGGTTGAGCTGCCAAAAATGCAAAAAATTCTCGATAAGATCAAAGGACAGGTATCGGGAGAAACCAGCGAAAACCAGCTCAACCAGCTTAATGAGATGGCGCTGGAGCTGTCGGGCAATGCAGAGACGCTGGGACAGGCGTTAGTCCCGCAGCGCCAGCAGCTTGATGCGCAGCTGGCGGTACTGGGTCCCGCGCCCAAAGCGGACAGCGGCGTTAAAGAGACGCCGGAGGTGACGCGCAAGCGCCGCTCGCTGGAAAACCAGAAAGGCAAGCTGGACGATCAGATCAAGCAGGCAGAAGGCATTAAAAACGGTGCGCTGGTGCTCTCTTCGCAGATTGTGAACCTGCGCCGCGATCAGCTGAAAAATCAGCTGGCGCTCAATTCCGGCAGTATTTTTGGCCCGCGCTTCTGGGCGCCGCTGGTGAGCCGTCAGGATCTCGACGGCGAAAAAATCAGTGACTTTATTACGGAGCTGAAGGCGTCGGCGGCACTGTCGTGGGAGCCGGACTGGCGCGTCGGTACCATCGGCTGGCTGGTGGCGGCGATGCTGGTGATGACGCTGGGACGGCGCTACAGCGAAGAGTTTCTCGCCTGGGTGAGTATTAACAAGCTGCCGGAAGGGCGGCTGCGGCGCAGCTTCCTCGCGGCTGCCATCGCGCTGACCACGCTGGCTGCAGTGGTGCTGACCTTTAACTTTAGCGCGCTGGCGTTTACCCGCCGGGATGAAGTCTCCGGCGACGTACAGGATTTTGTTACCCGCCTGGTGCAGCTGAGCGTCTACTGCGGGCTGATTGCCGGTCTGGGACGGGCGTTTCTCTCGACCCGTCGTCCCAGCTGGCGTCTGCCGGCCATCTCTAATGAGGTTGCGCTGGCGCTGAAGCCGTTCCCGCCGATTACCGCTGCGCTGGTGTTTATCTTTCAGACCGCAGAAGCGTTTAACTACACGGTAGGTACCAGTCTCAGCACGACGATTTTTGCTAATGGCCTGACCGCGCTGCTGATTGGCAGCACCGGGCTCGCTATCAGTATGCGTACCAACCGCGTGCGCCGCCGGATGGCCCGGCTCGGCAATCCGCCAGAGGCGCGTCCGACGGTGGTCGGACTGGTTCAGCTGGCGCTCACGCTGACTGCCGTTGCGATTCTGATTTCACTGACGATCGGCTATGTGACGCTGGCGCGCTTTCTGGGCTACGAGGTGGTGTGGTGCGGGATCCTGTTTGGCTCCTTCTATTTTTTAAGCCACGTCATTACCGACGGCTGTGAAAGCCTGTTTTCCACCAGCAGCGCCGCCGGGCGCCGCCTGCAGAGTTCGCTCAATATCGATGAGCGCTATCTGCAGCAGGCCGCCACGCTGCTCAGCGCGCTGGGTAAAGCGCTGCTGATGGGGATTGTGGCGCTGGCGCTGATGACCGGCACGTTCGCCTCCTCCACGCCGGTAGAGCTTATTCAGAAAGTCATTGAGTTCTGGGGTGGCAAAGGGCTGGAGTCGCTGAATATCGTACCGGCGCATATGGTAAATGCCCTTATTTGCCTGGTAGCGGGCATCTGGATATTGCGCTCAGTGCGCCGCTGGCTGGATAACGATTTTCTGCCGAAAACCACTATGGATATCGGCATGCGCGTCTCGCTGGTGACGCTGTTCAGCAATATCGGCTACGTGCTGATTATCCTGCTGACGCTCTCCATCATGGGGCTGCAGTGGAACAAGCTGGCGTGGATTGTCAGCGCGCTATCGGTGGGTATCGGTTTTGGTCTGCAGGAGATCGTTAAAAACTTTATTTCCGGTCTGATCCTGCTCACCGAACGGCCGGTCAAGGTAGGCGACCTGGTCAGCATCAGCGGCATTGAGGGCGATATCCGGCGGATTAACGTTCGCGCCACTGAGATTCAGCTGGGCGACAAGTCAACGGTGATCGTGCCTAATTCGCAGCTGATTTCACAGAACGTACGTAATGCCACTATGGGCAATGCACAGGGGGTGGTGACCATTCAGCTGACGTTCCCGCTCGATATCGATCCGGTGCGGGTGCGCGAGCTGCTGCTGGAGGTCTATAACGAGAATGAGCGCATTCTGGAGACGCCTGAACCTTCGGTATCGTTTAAAGATCTTACCCCGTCGGGCATAGTGCTGAGCGTAACCGGCAACGTCGCCAGCCAGCGCCAGATTTCGGGTGCGAAAAGCGATCTGCTGTTCGATATTCTGACGCGGCTGCGTAAAGAGGGCATTGTGCTGTCGGCGCCGCAGACCATGATCATCGAGCGCCGCGCTCTGGCGGCGGCTACGCAGGAGCAGGATGCGCCGCAATCCTGAGTCAATGGCAGGGTGGTTATCGGACCACCCTGCACATGACGACCGGTCTCAGGCTTTGACTGCCCAGCCTTTCTGCTTGCTGGTTTTACCGATGCCGGGGTTGAAGGTATTGGTCGGGTCCAGTTCACGATAAAACGCCTGCAGCTGCGGTTTCGCTTTGTAGAGATGGCCGACGTTATGTTCCGCCGGATACTCTGCCCCGCGCGCGCTGAGCAGCGCCAGCATCCTCTCTTTCAGCGCGTGCACATCCACGCCTTTTTTCACAATGTAATCCTGATGGAACACGTGGCAGAAGAAGTGGCCATAGTAGAGCCGGTGGATCAGATCGTTATCAAACTCCGGCGGCAGCTGTTCAAACCAGGCTTCATCGTTGCGGCGCAGGGCGATATCCAGCGCCAGAATATCCTCCACTTCATCCGCATGCACCGCGTGATAGCGCACGGCGGCACCGGCGGCGGCAAACCGATGCAAAAAGGCATGCGATCCCTCTTTGCTGTCGCAGGCGAAAAACTCGCCGCCACCCTCACGGAAATAGTCCTGCAGATACGCCTGCGCTTCGGCAACGCCTTCGCCGGACATCTTCAGCATCAGGTGGTGCTCATACTTATCGCGATAGTGCTTAAGACGTTTCGGCAGATGGGCCGGGAACAGGCGACTGATACGCTGCAGCAGACGGTCGGTGAAGTGCGGCTTCACAAAGCTGAGCTTGTTCAGCCAGGCATCAACCCGGCCCTTGAGGGTGAAAAAGAGCGGCATCTTATCGGTGCCGAGCTTGTCGATCATCACGAAAGTATCTTTGCCGTACACTTCGGCAATATCGAAGATATCGCGGTGCATATATTCACCCGCCACCGGCAGATGGGTGAACTCTGCCAGGATATGACGGCGGATGTCGCCCAGCACGGCGGGGTCGTTGGTGCCGATATAGAATACCTGCTGCTGTGGCTCAGTCGGAAAGGTATCCAGACGCACGGCAAACACCGCAAGCTTACCGGCGCAGCCGGAGGCTTCAAACAGCCGGCGGGCGTCAGCGTTAAAGCGCGCCGGCGTATCGGCGTGAATATCACGTACCCGCCCGGCGTATTCATGGTCCGAGGCGTGGCGCTCATCCCAGCGCACGTCGCTCTGCTGCCAGCGCTCATCATCCAGCCGCCCGAGGATCTCTTCCGGTGAGTGGCCCAGATCGATTCCCAGATGGTTAACCAGCTTGAGTTTACCGCTGGCGTCCACCTGCGCAAACAGCGCCATCTCACTGTAGGCCGGTCCGCGTTTGATCAGCGAGCCGCCGGAGTTGTTACAGATCCCGCCCAGCACCGACGCACCGATACAGGAGGAGCCAATGACCGAATGCGGCTCGCGCCCGAGCGGTTTGAGCGTTTTTTCCAGCTGATAAAGCGTGCTGCCGGGAAACGCGAGGATCTGTTTGCCGCCATCAATCAGCTGCAGCCGGTCGAGACGCAGGGTGCTGACGATCACCACCGGACGATCGTAATCGTTGCCGCTGGGGGTGGAACCCTCCGTCAGGCCGGTATTTGCCGCCTGCATCAGGATAATGGCGTCCGCGCTGACCAGCACCTGCAGGACCCGCCAGAGTTCAAGCAGCGACCCCGGAAAGACCACCGCCAGCGCATCGCCTGCGCCGGAGCGAAAGCCGGTCCGGTAGCGCGCGGTCTGCTCCGCGTCAGTCAGCAGATGAGAGGCACCAACCAGACGGCGCAGGTCGGCAACCAGTGCAGGGTGAGAAAGGTGAGAATTCATGAGCCTGTCCTTGTCGTTAACGTGGCGTTTCTACTGTAGCACGCGGCGCGGCTCTGGTCGCCGTGTGACAAAGGCGGCTACCTGCTATCCTCATCTTGTGGCACACTGCCCCGGTAATCTTTATTGTGCGCAGTTACTTAAGAGAACCCAACCTGATGAAATGGATTTACTCTGTTAGCCTCGCGGTCTCCCTGGCTCTGCAGCCGGCGTTTGCCGATACGCTGCGTGAAACACATCCCCTGACGGAGCAGGCGCGCGACGCGTATGTCAGCCAGCTGCTCAGCAAAATGACGCTGGATGAGAAAATCGGCCAGATGCGGCTGATCAGCGTCGGACCCGACACGCCGAAAGAGGCGATTCGCGACATGATCCAGCAGGGTCAGGTTGGGGCGATTTTTAATACCGTCACCCGCCAGGATATTCGCGCCATGCAGGATCAGGTGATGCAGCTTAGCCGCCTGAAAATCCCGCTCTTTTTTGCCTACGATGTGGTGCACGGGCAGCGCACTATTTTTCCGATTCCGCTGGGCCTCGCGGCCAGCTGGGATCGCGATGCGATTGGTGAAGTGGGACGTATTTCTGCTTATGAGGCCGCGGATGATGGTCTGAATATGACCTGGGCACCGATGGTGGATGTCAGCCGCGAACCGCGCTGGGGGCGTGGCTCAGAAGGCTTTGGCGAAGATACTTATCTTACGTCGCAGATGGGCAGCGCCATGGTCAGAGCGATGCAGGGCAAAAGCCCGGCCGATCGTTACGCCGTGATGACCAGCGTGAAACATTTTGCCGCCTACGGCGCGGTGGAAGGCGGGCGTGACTACAACACCGTGGATATGAGTCCGCAGCGGCTGGCACAGGACTACCTGCCGCCTTATAAAGCCTCGCTCGATGCCGGCAGCGGTGGCGTGATGGTGGCGCTGAATTCGCTGAACGGCACCCCGGCCACCGCCGATGGCTGGCTGCTGAAAGATCTGCTGCGTGACCAGTGGAAATTTAAAGGTATTACCATCAGCGATCACGGCGCGATTAAAGAGCTGATCAAACATGGTGTGGCGAGCGATCCGCAGGATGCGGTGCGCATTGCGCTGAAGTCAGGCATCGACATGAGCATGAGCGATGAGTACTACAGTAAATATTTGCCGGCGCTGGTGAAAAGCGGGGCGGTGAGTATGCGTGAAATTGATGATGCCGCCCGTCACGTGCTCAACGTGAAATATGACATGGGGCTGTTTAACGATCCGTACAGCCACCTCGGACCGCAGAGCAGCGATCCGCAGGATACCAACGCTGAGAGCCGTCTGCACCGTGCTGAAGCGCGCGACGTGGCGCGCAAGAGCATGGTGCTGCTCAAGAACTGGCACGAGACGCTGCCGCTGAAGCGTGACGCGACCGTTGCGCTGGTGGGACCGCTGGCGGACAGCCAGCGCGATATCATGGGCAGCTGGTCAGCCGCGGGTGTGGCAAAGCAGTCAGTGACGCTGCTGCAGGGGATGCGCAATGCCATGGCGGACAAAGGCACGCTGCTGTACGCCAAAGGGGCTAACGTTTCTGACAACAAAGGTATTCAGGGCTTCCTCAATCTTTACGAGCAGGCGGTGAGCGTCGATACACGCACCCCGCAGCAGATGATTGATGAGGCGGTAGCCCAGGCAGAGAAGGCGGATGTGGTCGTCGCTGCGGTGGGTGAAGCGCAGGGCATGGCGCATGAAGCGTCCAGCCGCAGCGAACTGGCGATCCCGGCCAGCCAGCAGAAATTACTGGCGGCCCTGAAAGCCACTGGCAAGCCGCTGGTGATTGTGCTGATGAATGGCCGGCCGCTGACGCTGGTGAATGAAGACCGCATGGCGGATGCGATGCTGGAAACCTGGTTCAGCGGCACCGAAGGCGGCAATGCTATCGCGGACGTGCTGTTTGGCGATTACAACCCTTCCGGCAAGCTGCCGGTCACGTTCCCGCGCTCAGTGGGGCAGATCCCGCTTTACTACAATCATCTGCCAACCGGGCGACCTTATAATCCGGAAAAGCCGAATAAATATACTTCTCACTACTACGACACCATCAACGGCCCGCTTTATCCGTTTGGTTACGGCCTGAGCTATACCCGCTTTACCGTTTCACCGGTGACGCTCTCCGCCCGCACGATGCCGCGCAGCGGCAGCATTGAAGCGAGCGTAACGGTGACCAACAGCGGTAAACGCGACGGGGCAACGGTGGTACAGATGTATCTCAACGATCCGGTGGCGAGTATCAGCCGTCCGGTTCAGGAGCTGCGCGACTTCCGGCGCATTATGCTGAAAGCCGGTGAGTCACAAACCGTGCGCTTTACGATTGATGCTGACGCGCTGAAATTCTGGAACCAGCAGATGCAGCACGTGGCGGAACCCGGCAAATTTAACATTATGATTGGCCTGGATTCCGTACGCACTCAGGATGCGCAGTTCGACTATCTTTAACGGATAACCGCGTCTCCCGGTCGCCAGGCCGGGAGCGCTATCCCTGACGCCTTTTTATCCGACACCACGCCACCATGACGCTTCGCAATCGCATTGAACAGCAGATCTTTCGCCTTAACGGGCTGGCACTCAACGAGTTTGACCTCTCACAGCCCCCCGGCGATCCCGGCCTGTTCGGCCCCGACTCCACTATCTGGCGCATCCACGGTGATTTTCCGGCGATGCTCTGCGGCGGTATCAGCGCCCTGATGCTGCAGATGCTGCATCCGGCGGCGCTGGCCGGGGTCTGGGATCACTCCAGCTTCCGTCAGGATATGCTCGGCCGGCTGCGCCGCACCAGCCAGTTCATCGCCGTAACGACCTTTGGCAACAGTGCCGATGCCCGGACGCTGATTGAGCGGGTGAAGCGCATCCATCTGCAGGTCAGCGGCACGGACAGCAACGGTAATCCTTACGCGGCCAGCGATCCGCATCTGCTGACCTGGGTGCACGTGGCGGAAACCAGCCGTTTTCTGGCGGCCCATCTGCGCTATAAAAACCCGGCGCTCAGCCGGGCTGAGCAGGATCGCTACTATCAGGAGGCGGCGCAGGTGGCGATTGCGCTGGGCGCAGAGCAGGTGCCGTGCAGCGTCACCGACGTTGAGCACTATCTGCAGGCGATACGTCCGGAGCTCTGTTTTGATGCGCGCACGCAGGAGATGATGGCGCTGCTGATGAATGCGCCGGCACCCGGCTGGCAGGCGCGACCGGCAATGCGCACCATGCTGCAGGCGGGGATCGGTCTGCTGCCGGCGTGGGCACAGCAGCAGCTGCAGCGCCCGGTCAGCCCGCTGACGCAGTGGCGCACCGACCGGCAGATGCTGCTGCTGGCGCGCCTGCTGCGCTGGTCGATACAGCGCGGCGCCTGGTCACGGGCGATGCAGCGTATGGGGCGTGACGCCCGCTACCGCTGAAGCAAAGCCAGACGCTCAGCGCGAGCGCAGCCGCACTTTGAGAGTTTTACCCTTGTCTCACATGGCGCGAGTGCCGATCCTGCTCTATTCTCGGGGAAAATGGATCCCTCCAGGCATTGTCGAGGCGTTATGACCAGTTACCCTCTGATTGCTGAGGTGCCGAATCAGCAACATACTTTAACCGCGATCGTCGAACAGGATGCGCGCACCGCCTATTTTTATATCTGGCCCAACGACCTGTTTCGCAGCCAGTACGCTGTTCGCGGCTGCTGGCTGCGCAACCTTCTGCCGGCACCGGCAGAGGAAGATCGCGAAGCGATGGAGCAGGGGATCGCGCCGCTGCTGAGCGCAGAGTATTGCCGCACGCTGGAGGCGGAGCCGATGCTCGATCCCGCAGGCCTGCAGGTATTGTGGGAGCCGGATGATACCGGTGCTGCCCTGTGGTACTACGGCCAGCTGCTGGCGGTGATCCCCGGCTGGAGCCTCTATCAGAGCAAACAGGTCAGCTTCTCAGCCGGCTGTATCAGGAAAAACCGCCTGACGGCGCCGCTGGGTTCCGCCTCCACCAATGAATACTATGCGCGTGCTGAGCAGCAGCGTCACTTCTGGCGCGACTGGCACGACGACCAGCAGTGGGAAAAAATTCAGCATGAAATGCTGCAGGTCTTCCAGGCGCGGTGGGGTGAGTCGGTCAAATATTACGCTATCGATCAGGGCAGCTGGCCGCCGATGGCGCTTTCTCAGCACTGGCATAACGGCGTCTGGTATTTTGTCACGCTGGGAATGAGCATTCGTCCGATGCCGCAGGTCGATTATCTGTTTGAAGAGCTGGCTCCCCAGTACCGGCGGGTTGAGCTGGCGCTGGCGGTAGATGGCGAGGTGATGACCGAGGCCAACGCGGTGCAGATGGCGAGCGCGCTGGCTGAGTTTGCCCATCTGCCGTGGGCGCGGCTGACGTGGATTGGCGAAGGGCATACGCTGGCATCTGAAGTGGCGCCGGTCGGCTTTGAAAGCTTTCTGCTGGCTAACGCGCTGGCACCGGAGGCGGTGTCGCTGCGATTGCCGAAGCGCGACGGCGATCGGCCGGAACTGCTCTGGGCGACGCCGATCACCGAAGCGGAACGCCACTTTGCGCAGTCGGATGAACAGGGCGGACAGCAGCTGCTTCAGCGGCTGCTGGCGGAGGGCAACAGCCATATCTTCCGCCCGCGTCAGGAGGTGGTGGCGCCGCCTCAGTAAACGCCCGCCCTTCTTCTGTGAAGAGGGGCGCGCTGTCTCCAGGCAGGCAATTCTCCGCTCTGCTTATCGCCGGTTATTCCTACCCTGTAAAAATAGTCACCCGATTCAACTATTTGCTTTTTTTGTGATCCCGCGCCTCTCAAGTTCCCCATTAACACGCCGTTAACCTCGATCAGGCAACTCGCCAACCAGGGTAAGGGCATCCGAATGTTTAAAACGACACAATCCCGTTTCACCGCGACGCTGGTCGCATTTTTTGTTGTGCTGATGCTGGTCACTGTACTGGTGATCAATCAGTTTATCGCACCGCAGCTGAGTCAGAATGAGAGCCGCCTGGTGCGCTATGAAGTTGATGGTCTGGCCGGACGCATTGTTGAACAGATGAACCGGGTTCAGGCGCAGCAGCGGGCGATAACGGAAGCAGCGGGCGTGATGGAGAGCGCAACGATAGAAACGCTGCTGCCGGCGCTGGTAAACCAGTACCAGGACAGCAACGTATTTGGCGGCGGGATCTGGCCGCTGCCGAACCGGCGCGATCCGGCAAAAGAGAAAGACAGCACCTTCTTTGCGCGCAACGCCAGCAATCAGCTGCAGGTCAATACTTACTGGAACTCCGATGCGGCCGATAAGTACTGGGAGCAGCCGTGGTACAAAGCGGGTATGGCGGCAGCAAAAGGGCAGTGCGCCTGGGCCAAAGCCTATCAGGATGCGGCCAGCCCGCAGCCGCGTACCAACTGTGCGATGGCTATCTATCGCGACGGCAGCGTCTGGGGCGTCGCCACAATCGATGTCACGCTGGGCTTTTTTAATCAGCTGGCGAAGCAGATGGGTGACGCCATTAAAGGCCGCGTGCTGATTGTTGAAGCGGATGGCAAAGTGGTCGGGAACGCGGCGCTGCTGGACGGTGCGCCAAAGCTGGAAAACCTGAGCGATACCCGGCTGCCGATGGCCACTGCGCTGAAGTCGCTGCTGACGCAGGCGGGGAGCGAGCCGGCGCAGACAACGTTTAGCGGTGAGGATGGTGAGCATACGCTGTTCCTGCAGGCGATCCCCGGCAGCCCGTGGTATCTCGCCAGCGACGTCCCCTCCAGCCTGCTGGATGCACAGACGCACAGTATGCTGACGCGGCTGGGCGTGGTACAGATCCCGCTGGCTATTATTCTGCTGCTGGTATCGCTGGGCTTTGTCCGCGCAATGATGAAGCGTCTGGGCGTGCTGCACAAAAATATTGAAGCACTCTCAACCGGCGGCGCCGACCTCACACAGCGCCTGCCTGCCAGCAATAGCCCGGAATTTAACGCCGTGGCTGAGAGCTTTAACCAGTTCATCAGCTACCTGCAGGGGCTGATGCGTCAGGTGGGCGACAGCGCGCTGGCGATCACGGCGGCCTCGCGCGAAATTGCCAGCGGCAACGCCGATCTCTCTGCGCGCACCGAATCGCAGGCCAGCTCCATTGTCGAGACGGCAGCCTCAATGGAGGAGCTGACCGGCACCGTGCGCCAAAACGCCGATAACGCCACCCACGCTAATCAGCTGGCTGACGGCGCAGCCACCGTGGCGGCGCGCGGCAGTGAAGTGGTGCGTCAGGTCGTGACCACTATGGGGGAGATCCACCACTCATCGCGTAAAGTCGTCGATATCATCAGCGTCATCGACAGCATCGCGTTTCAGACCAACATTCTGGCCCTGAACGCGGCGGTTGAAGCGGCGCGCGCCGGAGAGCAGGGGCGCGGTTTTGCGGTGGTGGCCTCAGAAGTACGCAACCTTGCGCAGCGCTCAGCTAACTCAGCGCGCGAGATTAAAAAGCTGATTGAAGAGTCAGTGGCAAATATTGATACCGGCAGCCAGCTGGTTGAGCAGGCGGGACAGACCATGGATGAGCTGATGCAGGGCGTCAGCAGCGTCACCACCCTGATGAGCGAAATTATGTCCGCCAGCCGTGAGCAGAGCATGGGTATCGATCAGGTTAACGTCGCGATCACGCAGCTGGATGGCAGCACGCAGCAGAACGCCGCGCTGGTAGAGCAGGTCTCTTCAGCCGCGCGTGCAATGGAGGAGCAGAGCGTGCAGCTGGAACAGGTGGTGCAGAGCTTCAGACTATAACCGCACTCATCACTATTGCGGCGGCTTACAGGCTGCCGCAATCTCATTGTGCTTTACCTCTGCATACCTTCTTCTTCGCCGATTCAGATTATGCCTGCTAAGCTTATTTTTTACCGCGCCAGCGCACGAAACGTGCGCCTTTTTCTCCGCTGCTGCCACGGCGATTGTGTACAATAGCAGGGATTTTTCTGAAGGAGCCCTCATGCCTGCCATAGAAGTTATTCTTGTTGACCACCTCGATCGTCCCACCGGCAAGATGGAAAAGCTGGAAGTGCATGAAAAAGGCTTACTGCACCGCGCAGTAACGGTTTACGTGTTTAATTCGCGTCATGAGCTGCTGCTGCAGCGGCGTGCCAGCAGCAAATACCACTGCGGCGGACTCTGGAGTAATACCTGCTGCAGTCATCCGTTTCCGCAGGAGCCGACGCTCGATGCCGCTGAGCGCCGTCTGCGTGAAGAGATGGGACTGAACCTGGCGCTGACGCCGGTATTTGAGCTGAGCTACAACCTGCCGCTCAGTAACGGCCTGATTGAACATGAGTATGGACACGTCTTCTTTGCCATCAGCGATGAAGAGCCGGTGCTGAACCCGGAAGAAGCGGACGCCTGGTGCTACCGTTCAGTCGGGCAGATCCAGCAGCAGATGGAGACCGAGCCGGAACAGTTTACGCCATGGTTTCTGCACACCTTCCCGCGTATTCCGCATACGCTGGGTGACTTTCGCCTCACCGCCTGACACGCCCCTCTCTCCGGACACACCTCGCGCCTTCTGTGCGGGGCAATTTTTGCCCGGCTTAACAAAACAGACGTAAAATCTGCGCTTTTTTCCCGTCGCCTGCTGCGCCAGGCTACGCTTGTTTATCACCGGGTGCTAAACAGGGCATAAGGAAAACATCATGATTAAACAGGGGTTACTGGGGCTGATTGCCCTGTCGCTGAGCATGGGCGCGGCGCACGCCGCCGATGCGGTCAAGGTCGGGTCGAAAATCGATACAGAAGGCTCGCTGCTGGGCAATATTATTCTGCAGGTGCTCAATAAGCACGGGGTCAAAACCGTCAACAAAATTCAGCTCGGCAATACGCAGGTTGTTCGCGGTGCCATCGTCGCGGGCGAGCTGGATATCTATCCGGAATATACCGGCAACGGCGCTTTCTTTTTTAACGATGAAAAAGCGAGCGCGTGGAAAAATGTGCAGCAGGGTTATGAGAAAGTCAGACAGCTCGATGCAGAGAAGAATCATCTTATCTGGCTGACGCCGGCACCCGCCAATAACACCTGGACCATCGCCGTGCGTGGCGACGTGGCGCAGCAGAATAAGCTGAACTCGCTTGACGATCTCAGCGCGTATCTGAAACAGGGCGGCACGTTCAAACTGGCTGCCTCTGCGGAATTTATTGAACGCGGTGATGCCCTGCCGGCGTTTGAAAAAGCGTATAACTTCAAACTCAATCAGTCGCAGCTGCTTTCGCTGGCAGGCGGCGATACGGCGGTCACCATTAAAGCCGCGGCGCAGAAAACCTCTGGCGTCAATGCGGCGATGGCGTACGGAACGGATGGCCCGGTCGCGGCGCTGGGTCTGCAGACGCTGAGCGATCCCAAAGGCGTACAGCCAATCTATGCGCCGGCGCCGGTCGTGCGTGAAGCGGTACTGAAGCAGTATCCGCAGATGGCAGAGTGGCTGCAGCCGGTGTTCAGCAAGCTGGATGAAAAAACGCTGCAGCAGCTTAATGCGCAGATTGCGGTAGAAGGGCAGGACGCCAGCCAGGTCGCAATCGCGTGGCTGCAGCAGAACAAGTTGCTGTAAAAGGTGCGACAGCTGCTGCTGCGCCCCGGCCGCCAGCCGGTCACGCTGCTGCTGACGGCGCTTATCACGCTGACGCTGCTGACGCTGCCGTTTCTGCGCTTTGCGGCTAACCGGCTGGTATCGGGCGAGCCGCTGATGGTGTGGCAGGTTGCGCACGCCGGCTGGCTGGCGCTGCCGATCGCGCTGCTCTGGCTGAGCCTGTTCGGGCCGCCGGGCCGGCGTACGGCTCTGCTAACCCTGCTGGGCGCGCAGGGTCTGTTTGCACTGCTTATCGGCCTCGGCGGCAGCGGTGCCAGCGAGCTGGCGCGCAGCAGTTCGCCGCTGGCGCGCACGGCGTTTGGCAGCGGTTTATGGTGTGCGGCCGGATTATCGCTGCTGCTGGCAGCAGAAGCGATCAGAGCAATAAGCCGGCAGGCTGTCTGGCGCATTCTGCTGAATCTGCAGACCGGCGTGCTGCCGCTGCTGCTTTTACTGACCGGCTGGCTGGATCAGCTGTCGCTGCTGAAAGAGTATGCCAGCCGCAGCACCACGTTCCATGCGGCCTTTAGCCAGCACCTGCTGCTGGTCTGCGGTACGCTGATGCCGGTGCTGCTGGCGGGGGTGCCGCTGGGGCTGGCCATTGCGCGCCGTCCTGGCTGGCAGCGGCCGGTATTCAGCCTGCTGAATCTTATCCAGACCATTCCCTCTGTGGCGCTCTTCGGGCTGCTTATCGCGCCGCTGGCCGGGCTGGCTGCACATTTTCCCGTACTCGGCCGTTTTGGCATCAGCGGTATCGGTATGGCGCCGGCGCTGATTGCGCTGGTGCTCTATGCGCTGCTGCCGCTGGTACGCAGCGTGGTGGCCGGGCTGGAGCAGGTGCCGCCTGAAGTACGCGAAACCGCACGCGCCATGGGCATGAGTTCCGGACAGCAGTTCTGGCTGGCGGAGCTGCCGCTGGCGCTGCCGGTCTGGCTTGCCGGTTTGCGGGTGGTGGTGGTGCAAACCGTAGGTCTGGCAGTCGTGGCGGCGCTGATTGGTGCCGGCGGCTTCGGGGCTATCGTCTTTCAGGGATTGCTGAGCAGCGCGCTGGATCTGGTTCTGCTGGGGGTGATCCCGGTAGTGGCGCTGGCGGTACTCTGTGATGCGCTGCTGCGGCTGCTGTCCGCGCTGCTGGAGAGAAAAGATGATTGAATTTCATAACGTGAGCAAACAGTTTGCCGGTAAAACGGCGATTTCCGATCTCTCTTTGCAGATCGGCCAGGGGAGTTTTACGGTTCTGATCGGCACATCCGGCTCCGGTAAATCGACCCTGCTGAAGATGATCAACCGGCTGGTGGAGCATGACAGCGGCGAGATCCGCTTTGCGGGCGAGCCTATCGGCCAGATGAACGTCCGCGCACTGCGCCGGCGCATCGGCTACGCCATTCAGTCAATCGGCTTATTCCCGCACTGGAGCGTGGCGAAAAACATCGCCACCGTGCCATCGCTGCTGGGCTGGCCCGCACAGAAAATTGCGGCACGGGTGGCAGAGCTGCTGGCGCTGCTGAATCTCGATCCCCGGCTGGCGACCCGCTATCCGCATCAGCTCTCCGGCGGGCAGCAGCAGCGGGTGGGGGTAGCGCGCGCGCTGGCTGCCGATCCGGAACTGCTGCTGATGGATGAGCCTTTCGGGGCGCTCGATCCGGTAAACCGCCAGGCGCTGCAGCAGGAGATGCTGCGCATTCAGCGGCTTACCGGCCGCACCATCGTGCTGGTGACGCACGATATTGATGAGGCGCTGACGCTGGCTGACCAGCTGGTATTGATGGATAACGGTAAGATTGTGCAGCAGGGCGCACCGGTTACGCTGCTGACGCAGCCCGCCAGCGACTTTGTCCGCAACTTTTTTGGCCGCAGCGAGCTGGGCGTGCGGCTGCTGGCGCTGGGGCAGGCGGGCAGCATGGCGCGCCGCGGCGAATGGGTTGATGCCGAGCCGATTACCGCTGCGCTGTCGCTGCGTGAAGCGCTGTCGCAGTTTATCGCACGCGGGACCGATACCTTACCGGTGGTGGATCAGCAGCAGCAGCGGGTGGGCGTGTTGCATTTCAGCGATCTGCTGCGCCCGCGGGAGGCGCAATGAAGCGCCTGTTACGCGAGCCGCTTAGCTGGCTGATTGGGCTGTTTTTACTGCTGCTGTGGGGATTACCGCACAGTGAGGCGCTGTTTGCCTGGTGGTTTCCCCGGCTGGAGCGTCCGCTCTATCAGCAGGAGAGCTTCTGGCGTCTGACGCTGGCCCATCTCTGGCTGGTCGCCAGCGGCACTCTGCTGGCAACGATTGTGGGCGTGGGCGGGGCAATTTTTGCCACGCGCCGCGCTGGCGAGGCGTTCCGGCCAACGCTGGAGACGCTGGCTGCGGCAGGACAGACCATTCCGCCGGTTGCGGTGTTAGCGATTGCCGTACCGGTGATGGGATTTGGCGCAACGCCTGCAATTGTCGCGCTGTTTCTTTATGGCGTACTGCCGGTATTGCAGGGGACGCTGGCGGGTATTGAGAGCGTGCCGGCCAGTAACCGGGAGATCGCAACCGGGCTTGGCATGGGGCCGTGGCGGCGCCTCTGGCAGATTGAACTGGCGCTGGCTGCGCCGGTGATGATGGCGGGTATACGCACATCGGTGATGATCAATATCGGGACTGCGGCTATCGCGTCAACGGTAGGCGCGGCCAGTCTGGGTTCGCCCGTTATCATTGGTCTGAGCGGCTTTAACACCGCCTATGTCATTCAGGGAGCCATACTGGTTGCGCTGCTGGCGCTGATCTGCGACCGGCTGCTGGAGCGGGTGCAGCGCTGGTTTACCGGGTATGCAGAATAAGGCTGTAGCCTACCAGCATCATGCCACCCATACCGCCTATCGCCATGATGGCGAACAGCGTACCGATAAAAATTTTATTCCAGTTCATTGCAGTACCTGATTAATGCCGTGAGTCAGGCATGATAACGCGCGCCCGGCAGAGGAAAAAGGCCTGACGTGCGGTTTTACATTAAGCCGGTTCGTGCATCTGTATGGAAAACCCCTGCGCCTGCCAGTGTTCAAACTGCTCCTGCTGACGCCGCGTTGGCCGTTTCCCGG
Organism: Pantoea sp. RIT413; assembly: GCF_003057675.2. Lineage (NCBI taxonomy): Bacteria > Pseudomonadati > Pseudomonadota > Gammaproteobacteria > Enterobacterales > Erwiniaceae > Pantoea > Pantoea sp. RIT413. The sequence goes on along the minus strand of NZ_QBJB02000003.1, from coordinate 47,847 downwards.
TCCAGATAAACAGATGCTGTCCCGGAAAGAGCTCAGGGCGCGGCATATCCAGCGGTTCAGCCAGCACATCCATGCGCCAGCCGTGCTGTGCCAGACGCCAGGCTTCCAGCCAGATTCGGGTGCGATCTTCCACGGCCCAGCCGATAATCAGCGCATCTTTACCTGGTTTTTTGCGGGCACCCGCCAGACAAAACGCGACGTAATCGATGATAGCGCCGTCCAGCAGGCTGCACATCGTGCGGGCAGTGTTTTGATCGAGACCCAGACGCTGGCGTACCGGCACAAAAACGTGATCGATCAGTGCATCAATCGGATGCTCACGACCGATGGTGGCAATCTTGGTGCGCAGCTTTGACGCGCGGACGTGGCGCAGCACGCTCATCAGCTCTTCCTGCAGCGCAGTCCAGCCGTCGTGCACGTTGACCGTTTCACCCTCAAGCAGCGCTTTTACTTTACCGACGGGCACGCCGCTCTCTATCCAGCGTTTAATCTCTTCGATACGCTGAACATCTTCATCATCAAATTGTCGATGACCACCTTCGGTGCGCTGAGGCTTTAACAGACCGTAACGTCGCTGCCAGGCGCGAAGTGTTACCGGGTTTATTCCACAGCGCTCGGCAACATCGCCGATACTGTATAAGGCCATAATGTCCTCAAATATTGCGACCTGCATAAAAACACCTTAACCGTCGGGGCTGCCTTGTACAATCTTTATTTTATTGTACAACTTGAGTTTTTTCCCGATTTTCGGTTAATTCTCAAATAAGAGAGTAATTTCTCATATCTGAGAGGGCACTATGTCAGTAACTGAAACGGATAACCGGCTGGCGCTGCGGCTCGCTGAGCTTCGTGAACAGCAGGGCTGGTCGCTGGATGAACTCGCTCAGGCTACGGGCATCAGCCGGGCCTCATTGTCGCGCATTGAACGCGCTGAGACCAGTCCTACCGCCGCATTACTTAACCGGTTATGTCATGCCTATGGCGTGACAATGTCACGTTTGCTGCAGGAGGTCGAAGATGAGACGCTGCTGCTGATAAAAGCTGACCAGCAAACCTGCTGGCGCGATCCCGATAGCGGCTTTCAGCGTCGCACCCTTTCTCCTCCTGCAAGGCAGTTTAAAACAGAATTGATTGAAGGGGTACTCCCGCCAGGCGCACATATTTATTATGACACGCCTCCTCTTCAGGGGCTTGAGCAGCATATCTGGCTGCAGAGCGGCGGCTTAACGATCGTGATGGAGCAGCAGCGCTGGACGCTGGCTGCCGGCGATTGCCTGCGTTTTCACCTGACGGGACGCTCCGCCTTCAGCGCCGATGCGCAAGCGGGCGCCCGCTATATTCTGGCGGTATGCAAACCATGATCGCGTTTTCTCAGCTTACTGCTGCCAGCGCAGCACACGCTATCGCTCCGCTGAGCGATCTGCTGCAGGCCTGTGTCGCAGACGGTGCCAGCGTGGGCTTTACCGACGCCGGCGATCGGCAGGTTATAGAGCGCTTCTGGCAGGCGAGAGCCGCTGCGCTGGCAGATGAAAGTCATATTTTGCTGGTGGCCTGGCAGGATCAGATCCCGGTGGCGACCGTAACACTGAGCGGCAGCCCGATGCCTAATGGTTATCACCGCGCAGAAATCAGCAAGCTGCTCGTGCACCCGCAGCGGCGACGGCAGGGCATTGCGCGTCAGCTGATGCTGCAGGCGGAAGAGCTGGCCCGGGCGCAGAAAAAAACGCTGCTGGTGCTGGATACCCGCAGCGGGGACGTGGCCAGCCAGCTCTATCTCTCTCTGGGCTGGCAGAGCGCCGGAGAGATACCGCACTATGCCTGCTCAACGGAAGGGGTTATGGAGGCGACCACCCTGATGTACAAACTGCTGTAACGGGCAGCGGGTGCGAAAAAAGATGCGCTGAGGCTGACGCTGCCAGATTACTGTGTAAAAATACAGGCCGGATTAACTCAACAGTAATAATTATGGCTCTGACAGCAGCGATTAAAAGCCAGATTGCGCAATGGTATAAGGCGCTGCAGCAGCAGGTTCCTGACTTTATCCCGCGCGCGCCGCAGCGCCAGATGATTGCCGAAGTGGCAAAAAGTCTGGCGGGCGATGAGGGGCGCCATCTGGCTATTGAAGCCCCTACCGGCGTGGGTAAAACGCTCTCTTATCTGATCCCCGGCATTGCGGTAAGCCGTGCCGATGAAAAACGACTGGTGATCAGCACAGCCAACGTGGCGCTGCAGGATCAGATTTTCACCAAAGATCTCCCGCTGCTGAAAAAGATCATCCCCGATCTCACCTTTACGGCGGCCTTTGGCCGCGGACGCTATGTCTGCCCGCGTAATCTGGCCGCGCTGGCCGCCAGCGACGATCAGCAGGGCGACCTGCTGTTCTATCTGGATGAAGAGGCGGTGACCGGCTCAAAAGAGGAGCAGAAAATCTGTTCCGGGCTGGAGAAAGATTTCAGCCGCCATACATGGGATGGCCTGCGCGATCACGCGGAGAAGGCGATCGATGACAGCCTGTGGCGGCGCCTCTCGACCGATAAAGCCAACTGTCTGGCTCACCACTGCCGCTGGTATCGTGAATGTCCCTTTTTTGTCGCCCGGCGCGAGATTGAACAGGCTGACGTCGTCGTCGCAAACCATGCGCTGGTAATGGCAGCTATGGAAAATGAGTCGGTGCTGCCGCCGGCAAAGCATCTGATGCTGATACTGGATGAGGGCCACCATCTGCCGGAAGTGGCGCGTGACGCGCTGGAGATGAGCGCCGAGATCACGCCAGGCTGGAGCGGGCTGCAGCTCGATCTCTTCATACGGCTGGTGGAGACGATCATGGCGCAGTTCCGCCCCAAATCGCCCCCGCCGCTGACCAATCCTGAACGGCTCAAACAGCACTGCGAAGAGATGCGCGAGCTGCTGCAGGCGCTGAGTCAGGCGCTCAATCCGCTGCTGCCGCCCGATAATCAGCCGGGTGAGTTTCGTTTTGTGCTGGGGGAGCTGCCGGAAGCGCTGCTCACGCTCTGTGCGCGACTGTTTAAGCTTAGCGACGCGCTGCGCGGTCTGAGTGAGGGGCTGCTGAATGAGCTGGGCGAGCAGACCGGTAAGGCGGATATTATGCGCCTGCATAAAGCGATTCTGCAGCTCAACCGGCACTTTGGCTGGTTTGAAGCCATCAGTAAACTCTGGCGGCTGGCGGCGATGGAAAAAGCCTCAAACGCGCCGGTCTCTAAATGGGTTACGCGTGAACTGCGCGAGGGGCAGGCGCACCTGCTGTTTCACTGCGCCGGCATCCGCGTCAGCGACCAGCTGGAGAAGCTGCTGTGGCGTAAAATTCCGCATGTGGTCGTGACATCAGCCACGCTGCGTTCGCTCAGCAGCTTCAGCCGCCTGCAGGAGATGTCGGGACTGAGTGAGAAAGCGGGCGATCGTTTCGTGGCGCTCGATTCTCCGTTCAATCATGTCGACCAGGGCAAGCTGGTGATCCCGCAGATGCGCTATGAGCCGCTGCTGGCAAACGAAGCTGAGCACATCGCCGAAATGGCGCGCTTTTTCCGCCAGCAGATGGCGGAAGGGGAACATAAAGGCGTGCTGGTGCTGTTTGCCAGCGGACGGGCGATGCAGCAGTTTGTTGCGCAGCTGCCGGAGCTGCGTCTCACGATGCTGGTGCAGGGCGATCAGCCGCGCTCCCGGCTGGTGACGCTGCATCGCGAACGGGTGGCCGCAGGAAACAGCAGCATTCTGGTGGGCCTGCAGTCGTTTGCCGAAGGGCTCGATCTTAAAGGCGATCTGCTGTCGCAGGTGCATATTCATAAAATCGCTTTCCCGCCGGTAGACAGTCCGGTAATTTTGACCGAAGGCGAGTGGCTGAAAAGCCTGCGCCGCTATCCGTTTGAAGTCCAGAGCCTGCCCAGCGCCTCGTTTACGCTGATACAGCAGGTCGGGCGCCTGATCCGCAGTCATCACTGTTTTGGTGAGATTGTGATCTACGATCGCCGTCTGCTCAGCAAAAGCTACGGTAGCCGGCTGCTGGCGGCGCTGCCGGTGTTTCCGATCGAGCAGCCTGCGGTGCCGGAAGAGAAAAAAAGCGCCAGGCGCAAACGAAAAGCCTGAGTAGCCGCGCTGAGCGGCTACTCGTTCCGGCCGCCGCACTGCGGCGCGCCCAGAAAGCAGGAAGCGTAACTATGGAACTGAATAAAATTATTAAAGAGATCGGGCGCGGTAAAAACCATGCGCGCGATATCGATTTCGACACTGCGGTGGCGCTCTACAGCGCCATGCTGGCAGACGAGGTGCCGGAGCTGGAGCTGGGTGCGATCCTGATTGCGCTGCGGATTAAAGGCGAAGGCGAAGCGGAAATGCGCGGTTTCTATCACGCCATGCAACAGCGTATGCTGCGGCTGCAGGCGCCGGCCGGCCGGCCGATGCCGATTGTGATCCCCAGCTATAACGGCGCGCGCCGTCAGGGCAATCTGACGCCGCTGCTGGCGCGGCTGCTGGTAAAGCTGGGCTTTCCGGTGCTGCTGCACGGTGTCAGCGAAGACGCCACGCGCGTAACCAGTGAAGCGGTGCTTGCCGCATCAGGCATCGCGGCGGTAACGACCGCCGCGCAGGCGCAGGCGGCGCTGGATAACGGCGAGCTGGCGTTTATCACCATCGATAACCTCTGTCCGCCTGTGGCCAGACAGCTGGCGCTGCGCTGGCGGATGGGCGTGCGCAACAGCGCGCATACGCTGGCAAAGCTGGCCACGCCGTTTGCCGAACGCGCCGCGCTGCGTCTTGCCAGCGTGTCGCATCCTGAATATGTGCCGCGCGTCGGCGCATTTTTCCAGGCGATAGACGCGCCCGCTATTCTGCTCAACGGCACGGAAGGCGAGGTATATGCCAGTCCGCTGCGCTGTCCGGCGATCAACTATATTGCCGGCGCGGCGGGTGAGGCGCAGATCTGGGTTGAGCGGCAGCCGGAGCGTGTGGAAGCGCTGCCGGAGAACAAACAGGCTGAAACCACCGCGCGCTGGAGTGATGAGGTGCTGAACGGCACGCGTGCCGTGCCGCAGTCGCTGCGGCTGCAGCTCGCCTGCTGCCTGGTGGCAACGGGTGAAGCGGCAAACTTATCTGCTGCTGAGATCAGGCTGCAGCAGGCGGGCATGTAAGCGCGGTGCAGGGCGTGCTGCGCACCCGGTTTAGCAGACGGCAGCGGCTCAGCGTTTCGCCAGTACGCTCTCCACCAGTTTCTGCCAGAAAGTAATCCCCACCGGCAGCAGCGCATCATTAAAATCGTAGCTGGCGTTATGCAGCGGCGCAGAAGGCACCTCGCCGTCGGCGCCCAGCCAGAAGTAGGCGCCCGGACAGGCTTCCAGCATACAGGCGAAATCTTCTGACGCCATCGACGGGCTGCACGCCCATTTTACCTGCGCGTCCCCCAGCATCTGCTCCGCCACCTCGCGCACCTGCTGTGCCGGGGCAGGGTGATTTGCGGTCACCGGATAGCCGGGATACCAGTGAATGTCACCGCTGACGCCAAACGGTCGCGGCAGCGCGGTCACAAACTCTTCAATCAGGCCGCGCACCCGCTCGCGCACCTCCGGCTGCAGACAGCGTACCGTGCCGCGCAGCGTGATCTGCTCCGGGATGACGTTAATCGCCTCGCCGCCGTGGATCTGCGTCACGCTCACCACGGCGGACGCCAGCGGCGAAAGGCGGCGTGAAGGGATGGTCTGCAGCGCCAGCACCAGCTCAGCCGCCACGACCATCGGATCGGCGCCGCTTTCCGGCATGGCCGCATGACAGCTGCGGCCGGAAAGGGTGATCTCAAAGGAGTCGAGCGACGCCATCATCGCCCCCGGATTCACCGCCAGCGTGCCGAGCGGCAGTCCGGGCCAGTTGTGCATTGCATAGACGGCATCCATAGGGAAGCGCGAGAAAAGACCTTCTTCTACCATGCGGCGTGCGCCGCCGAGGTTCTCTTCGGCGGGCTGAAACAGAAAGTGGATGGTGCCGCTGAAATCGCGCGTGGCGGCGAGCTGGCAGGCGGCGGCCAGCAGAATAGCGGTATGGCCGTCGTGACCGCAGGCGTGCATCACGCCGGGCCGGGTCGATTTCCACTCCGCGCTGCCTTTTTCTGTGATCGGCAGCGCATCCATATCAGCGCGCAGTCCAATCACCGGCCCCGGACCGTTCTCCAGCGTACCAATGACGCCGGTGCCCGCTATGCCGCGGAATACCTGAAGCCCGGCCTGCTCCAGTACGCGGGCGACCAGCTCGCTGGTCTGCTGTTCCTGATAGCCCAGCTCAGGCAGTTGATGTAACTGATGACGCCAGTTAAGGGCATTTTCCAGCAGGAGAGCAGGCAGACTCATAACAGAGGGCTCCGTTTGCAACGCGCGCCAGCGCAGGGGATAAGTCATCACTGTAGTGATATGTCGCCGGAGCGTCTATCGCTAAAAGGAATAATTTGGCTATAGATTATATCCTTGTGGAATATACAACTCTCCCTGATAGCGGCTACGCTTCCCTGCGTAAACGGCCGTTACGTTAGCATCGGCAGGTTCAGCCCGTGCCGCACGGCGCACGCCTGCGCCTGCTCGTAGCCGGCATCGGCATGGCGCATTACCCCGGTGGCCGGGTCATTCCACAAAACGCGCGCCAGCCGTGCATCCGCCTCCGGCGTACCGTCACAGACAATTACGACGCCGGCGTGCTGGGAAAAACCCATGCCGACGCCGCCGCCATGATGCAGGCTGACCCAGGTGGCGCCACCGGCCGTATTCAGCAGCGCGTTAAGCAGCGGCCAGTCAGAGACCGCGTCCGAGCCGTCGCGCATCGCTTCCGTTTCGCGGTTAGGCGATGCCACCGAACCGCAGTCGAGATGATCGCGGCCAATCACCACCGGCGCTTTCAGCTCGCCTCTGCGTACCATCTCGTTGAACGCCAGCGCGGCCAGATGGCGTTCGCCCAGTCCGAGCCAGCAGATACGGGCGGGCAGGCCCTGAAAAGCGATACGCGCCTGCGCCATGTCGAGCCAGCGATGCAGATTGAGGTTATCCGGAAACAGCGACTTTAATTTTGCGTCCGTTTTATAAATGTCTTCCGGATCGCCCGAGAGCGCCACCCAGCGAAACGGGCCTTTGCCCTCGCAGAACAGCGGGCGGATATAGGCGGGAACAAAACCAGGGAAGTCAAAAGCGTTGCTGACCCCCTCGTCCAGCGCCACCTGCCGGATATTATTGCCGTAGTCCACGGTCGGCACGCCCATATGGTGAAAATCGAGCATGGCCCGGACGTGCACTGCCATGGAGGCGCGCGCCGCCTGTTCAACGCCTTTCGGATTGCGCTGGCGCTCCGCCTGCCAGCGTGCCACCTCCCAGCCCTGCGGCAGATAGCCGTTGACCGGATCGTGCGCAGAAGTCTGATCGGTCACGATATCGGGGCGTATGCCGCCGGCGCGGGCGCGGTTTACCAGCTCCGGCAGGATCTCCGCCGCATTGCCCAGCAGGCCGACAGAGATCGCCTCTTTTGCCGCCGTGGCCTGTTCAATCAGCGCCAGCGCCTCATCCAGCGTACGCGCTTTGTGATCGAGATAGCGGGTGCGCAGGCGAAAATCGATGCGCGACTCCTGGCACTCAATCGCTAATACGCAGGCACCCGCCAGCACGCCGGCCAGCGGCTGTGCGCCGCCCATGCCGCCGAGGCCCGCGGTGAGGATCCAGCGACCGGTAAGATCGCCGTTATAGTGCTGGCGGCCCGCTTCGGCGAAGGTCTCAAACGTTCCCTGCACAATGCCCTGGGCGCCAATGTAGATCCACGAGCCGGCGGTCATCTGGCCATACATCATCAGGCCGGCGCGATCCAGCTCATGAAAATGATCCCAGTTCGCCCAGTGCGGCACCAGGTTAGAGTTAGCCAGCAGCACGCGCGGTGCGTCGGCATGGGTGCGGAATACGCCCACCGGTTTACCGGACTGGATCAGCAGCGTCTCATCCGGCTGCAGCAGGCGCAGCGAGCGCAGGATCTGCTCAAAACAGGGCCAGTTACGTGCGGCTTTGCCGATGCCACCGTAGACCACCAGATCGTCCGGACGTTCGGCGACATCGGGGTCGAGGTTATTCTGGATCATGCGCCAGGCCGCTTCGATAAGCCAGTTAGCGCAGTGCAGTTCACTGCCATGCGGGGCACGGATTTCGCGGGCCACGGCCTGCGTCAGGGTTTCGCTCATGATTCACTCCTCAGTGCTGGTTCTGGCGCTGGCTCGGCAGCAAGGTTATTAGCGCGTCGGGCCACTGCGTGCCCGCAGCCCACAGACGCATCGCTTCGATATCGGGTGCCAGCAGGCGGTCGCTGGCAAGAAACGCCACCCTGCTGCGAATGCGCTGCATCTCCTGTTCAAGGATGGCCGAACTCTGCAGCGGCCGGTGAAACTCAATGCCCTGGGCTGCGGCCATCGCTTCAATGCCGACCACCGCAGCGGTGTTAAAACACATCTCCCCGAGACGGCGTGCTGCATAGGTGGCCATAGAGACGTGATCTTCCTGATTCGCTGACGTAGGCAGGCTGTCTACGCTGCCAGGGTGCGCCAGCGATTTGTTTTCTGATGCCAGCGCGGCAGCGGTCACCTGGGCAATCATAAAGCCGGAGTTGACGCCGCCATCCTGCACCAGGAAAGGCGGCAGGCCGGAGAGAGTGCTGTCAAGCAGCAGCGCCAGACGGCGCTCGGAGATAGCACCTATTTCGGCCACGGCGAGCGCAATAATGTCAGCCGCAAACGCCACCGGCTCGGCGTGGAAGTTGCCCCCGGAGATCACTTCACCGCTGTCGCTGAAAACCAGCGGGTTATCGGAGGCGGCATTGGCCTCAATCTGCAGGACGCGCGCGGCGTGGCTGAGATTATCAAGGCAGGCCCCCATCACCTGCGGCACGCAGCGAACAGAGTAGGGATCCTGAACCCGTCCGCAGTGGGTGTGCGACTGCAGGATCCCGCTGCCGCTGAGCAGCGAGCTGACGGCGGCGGCGACAGCGATCTGGCCAGGCTGGCCGCGCGCCTGATGAATGCGCGCATCATAGGGTTTAACCGAGCCTTTAATCGCCTCCAGCGAGAGCGCGCCCGCCATCAGTGCAGCAGCAAAGAGATTTTCCGCTTCAAACAGGCCGCGCAGCGCCAGGGCCGCTGAGACCTGGGTTCCGTTCAGCAGCGCCAGTCCCTCTTTTGGCCCGAGGACAATCGGCGTCAGTCCGGCGCGCGCCAGACCTTCCGTTGCCGGCCGCCGTTCACCGGCAATGCGCACCTCGCCTTCACCCAGCAGCATCAGCGACAGGTGTGCCAGCGGAGCCAGATCGCCAGACGCGCCTACTGAGCCCTTAGCCGGAATAGAGGGCATCACGCCGGCGTTAAACAGCGCCAGCAGGGCATCCACCAGCTCAATACGGACGCCGGAATGACCGCGCGCCAGACTGATAATCTTGCTGGCAACCACCAGACGCGTGACGTTATCCGGCAGCAGATCGCCGAGGCCAACGCTGTGCGACAGCACCAGGTTACGCTGCAGCTCAGCCAGGCGGGCAGCGGGAATTTGCGTCTGTGCCAGCTTGCCAAAGCCGGTATTAATGCCATACACCACACTGCCGGACGCGACGATATCGTCGACGGTCGCATGAGCGCGGTGAATAGCACTGCGCGCCGCTGGCGTCAGGTGTAACGTCACCGGCTGCTGATAGATAGTGCGCAGGGTCGCGAGATCCACCTTACCGGGTTCCAGGCAGATTTCCTGCAGTGCATGCGACATGATCTACTCCTGTATATACAAGTAAGTGGCGGGAAAAGTCACGCTTCTTAACGCCATGCGTCAGGTTACTTCACCCGCGGTAAACCGAGTGAAGCACAGGTTTGTTATTCCTGTCTATACAAGTAGCAAGCGCTATGCCAGTTTCACTGCAATTTGTGAAATGTGCCGCACTGCGGGCAGGCAGGCTAATCAGCCAATTTGATGCACGCTAAAGCAGCAGCCTCTGCACCCGCAGCCGCTGCGCTGCACTACTGCATGTCTATACATCTGCCTGGCGGAACAGTAAACTTTCCTTCTCAGAGCAGAAAGGAACAGCAGATGACCGAGCAAACGGCACTGGCGCAGTTAGCCGCCGCAATGGGCGATGAACCGGCACCGATTTACCAGCGCGTCAAACAGGCGATTATCAGCCAGATCCGCGCGGGAGAGTGGAAAGCCAGGCAGCGTGTGCCCTCCGAGAGCGAGCTGGTCAGCGAGCTGGGCGTGAGCCGGATGACCATCAACCGCGCGCTGCGTGAACTCACCGCCGAGGGCTATCTGCTGCGTATGCAGGGGGTGGGCACCTTTGTCGCGGAGATGAAAGGCTACACGGCGATGCTGGAGGTGCACAATATTGCGGATGAGATTGCGCAGCGCGGTCATCAGCACCGCTGCCAGATCCTGACCCTGACGCAGGGGCGGGCGGATCCGGAGCAGGCGGCGCTGCTGGGGATGCGCACCGGCCAGCCGCTGTTTCATTCGCTGATGGTGCATTACGAAAACGATCTGCCGGTACAGCTGGAAGATCGCCTGGTGAACCCGCAGATGGCGCCGGACTACCTGAAGCAGGATTATCACAGCGTTACCCCTTATACCTATCTGATGCGGGTCGCGCCGCTGACCGCCGGCGAGCATATTGTTGAGGCGGTACTGCCCGATTTGCGCCAGCGCAGGCATCTCGCGCTGGAGGAGCACGAACCCTGCTTATTGATTCGGCGGCAGACGTGGAGCGACAGTAAGATTGTGACCTATGCGCGGCTGCTCTATCCCGGCTCGCGCTATAAGCTGCTGGGACGTTTTAAAGGACACGGCTGAGCCGGCACCAGAGCAGCAGGGCATCGCAGCTCTGCGGCGTCAGCGTCAGTGGCTCATCCAGCCACCAGATCCCCTGCGTCTGGTGCAGGACCTCGCCGGAGGCGTACTGCCACGCACCGGCTAACACATACGACACCCCGTGCCGGCTCTGCTGCGGTGCCTGCTGCAGGATGCTGACCTCCGCCCGCCAGCTGTCGCGGCGGGTCATGATATTGAAATCGCTGCAGCGGCCGTGCACTGTCGCCTGCACCGGGGCTTCTCCGGCGAAGCGCCACGGCTGACAGGGCTGCAGCCGGTGCGTCAGCCCGCCGCTCTGCAGCAGCGGGCTGTCGCCCTGCAGCAGGGTAATCACCCGATCCACGCCAGGAAACAGCGAAAAAGGGCCGCTGGCGTCAAGCGTGGCGATGCTGGCACGCCAGGCGAAATCCGCCGCGCCGGGGGGAAAGCTGACGATTTCGCGCGTCTCGCCGCCGCCGTTGCGCCAGCGGCTGACCGGCAGCGCGTCGTGGCAAAAGCGGCGGATCACTGCAGCGCCCGCAGCGCGTCGGCAACGCGGATGGCCGCCTGCGCCTCTTCTGCATGCTGGCCGTCAGCGATCACCTGCCGGCCGGCGACAAACGTATCGCGGATCCCGCTGCGCGCGCCGGCAAACAGCCAGCGATTGAGCAGCGCATCGGAAGGGGTTGCGCTGAGCAGCGGGTCGTCGCGCAGTACCAGCCAGTCGGCGCGCAGGCCGGGTGCCAGCACGCCGCTGCGGATGCCGCACGCCTGAGCGCCTCCGGCCGCAGCCTGCTGCCACAGCAGATCGCCTACCGACGGCTGCTGCGGCAGCGCCAGACGGTTGCGCCGCCTGTCGCGCAGCCGCTGCCCGTACTCCAGCCAGCGCAGCTCCTCACGGGCGCTGACCGAGACGTGGCTGTCAGAGCCGATCCCCCAGCGTCCGCCCCGCGCAATATAGGTACTCGCCGGAAAAATACCGTCGCCGAGGTTGGCTTCAGTCGTCGGGCATAATCCCGCAACGGCCCCGCTGGCGGCGAGCTGCTGCAGCTCGCTCTCATCCGGATGGGTGGCGTGGATCAGGCACCAGCGTGCATCAACGTTAAAGCGGCGCATCAGCCAGGCGATGGGACGCTCACCGCTCCACGCCAGGCTGTCGCTGACCTCTTTTTCCTGCTCGGCAATGTGGATATGGACCGGCAGATCGCCCGGCGCTGCGGCCAGCACGTCGTGCATCTGCGCTTCGCTGACCGCGCGCAGAGAATGAAAACAGACGCCGTAGTTCAGCAGCGGTTTATCTGCGCAGACCGCGGCCACGCGCTGCAGCTGCTGCAGATAAGCGCCGGTCTGCTGGATAAAACGGCGCTGTCCGGCGCTGGCGGGCTGTGCGCCAAAACTGCTGTAGCTGTAAAGCACCGGCAGCAGCGTCTGGCCGATGCCGGTGCGCTCAGCGGCCAGCATCAGCTGCTGCAGCATGGCATCATCCGGATAGGGCTGGCCCTGCGGATTGTGATGCAGATAGTGAAACTCAGCGACCTGGCTGTAGCCCCCTTTCAGCAGCTCAATATAGAGCCAGGTCGCAATGTCGCCCACCTGCTGCGGCGTCAGCCGCGCTACCATGCGATACATCAGCTCGCGCCAGGTCCAGAAGCTGTCCTGCGGATCGCCCGCCACCTCAGCCAGTCCCGCCATCGCGCGCTGAAAAGCGTGCGAGTGCAGGTTGGTCATGGCGGGAATGACGGCCCCCGCCAGCGGTATAGCAGCGCCCGGCGCGCTATCTGGCGTAACGCGGGTGATAAAACCGGCGTCGCTGACCTCCAGCGTCACGTGGCTGTGCCAGCCATCTGCCAGCTGAGCGCGCGGGGCAAAATAGGTGGTCATGGTTGATCCTTCAGGCTGGAAAGTTGTATATACATATACATACTTTAACCGGGTGTGTAAATCGCCCGTACGCAGGGAACAGGGCATGAGAGACGCGAAGCAGATCGACAGCCTGTGGCTGGGCGCAGATATCGTTACGCTGCGCGACGGGCGCTACAACATCATCACCGATGGCGCGCTGGCCGTGGATAACGGCGTACTGATATGGGTCGGGGCGCGCGGTGAACTGCCGGCATTTGCGCCGCGTCAGCGGCATACGTTTAGCGGCGGCATCATCACGCCGGGGCTGGTGGATTGCCATACGCATCTGTTGTTCGCCGGCGATCGCAGCGCGGAATTTGAGCAGCGTCTCAACGGTGCCAGCTATGCAGAAATTGCTGCGCAGGGCGGCGGTATTCTCGCCACGGTACGCGCCACGCGGTCCGCCTCACAGGAGGCGCTGGTGGCGTCAGCGCGCGGGCGGCTGGCGCATCTGCTGGCGGAGGGCGTCACCACGGTAGAAATCAAATCGGGTTACGGGCTTGATGAAGAGAGCGAACTGAAAATGCTGCGGGCCATACGCCAGCTGGCAGCCGGCGTGCCGGCTGATGTCATCGCAACCTGCCTGGCCGCACATGCGATCCCGCCGGCGTTTCACGCCAATCCGCAGGGCTGGATCGATATTATCTGCCAGCGGCTGCTGCCACGGGTAAAAGAGGAGGGGCTGGCGGATGCGGTGGATGCGTTCTGTGAACATCTGGCGCTGTCGCCTGCGCAGGTCAGCGCGGTGTTTGATGCGGCGCGCGCGCTGGATCTGCCGGTCAAACTGCACGCTGAGCAGCTCTCGGCGCAGGGCGGGGCGGCGCTGGCCGCACGCTATGGCGCGCTCTCCGCTGACCATCTGGAGTACGCCAGCGAGGAGGATGTCCGCGCGATGGCAGAGCATGGCACCGTTGCTGTGCTGCTGCCGGGAGCGTTCTATCTGCTGCGCGAAACGCAGCGGCCACCGGTCGCGCTGTTCCGCCGCTACGGCGTCCCGATGGCGCTCGCCAGCGATGCTAATCCAGGGACATCACCCGCGCTTTCACTGCGGCTGATGATGAATATGGGCTGTACGCTGTTTGGCATGACGCCGGAGGAGGCGCTGGCGGGGGTGACGCTGTGGGGCGCGAAAGCGCTGGGTCTGCAGCAGACGCACGGCTCACTGGAGGCGGGCAAAGTCGCCAGCTTTGTTCACTGGCCGCTGACGCGTCCGGGCGAGCTGGCTTACTGGCTGGGCGGCGAATTGCCGTGCCGGGTTATCTATCGTGGAGAAGCACAATGAGCTTTGATTTTGTACCGGGCAGGCTGCCGCTGCTGATCTCAATACCGCATGCCGGTACGCAGCTTACGCCGGAGGTTGAGGCGGGGCTGAGCGACGCGGCACGCCCGCTGCCGGACACCGACTGGCATCTGCCGCAGCTGTACGATTTTGCGCAGGATATTGGCGCCAGCGTGCTGACCGGACGCTATTCCCGTTTCGTTATCGATCTCAACCGGCCGCCTGACGACCGGCCGCTCTATACCACCGCCACTACCGGACTCTGGCCAGAGACGCTGTTTGACGGCACGCCGGTGTTCAGACCGGGCATGACGCCGGATCGGGCGACGCGTCAGCGCTATCTGCAGACCCTCTGGCAGCCCTATCATCAGCAGCTGCAGCAGGAGCTGGCGCGCCTGAAAGCGCAATATGGCTATGCGCTGCTGTTTGATGCGCACTCTATCGCTTCACGGGTGCCCCGGCTGTTCAGCGGCGTGTTGCCCGATCTGAATCTGGGAACCAGTGATGGCGCCAGCTGCTCAGCGGCGGTGAGCGACGCGCTGGGGCAGGTGTGTAAGGCTCAGCAGCGCTATAGCTGGGTGCTGAATGGCCGTTTTAAAGGCGGTTATATTACGCGCGCCTATGGCCAGCCGGCGCAGGGCGTCGAGGCGGTACAGCTGGAGCTGGCGCAGCACAACTATATGGATGAGTCGCTGACTTTTGCCTGGCAGCCAGCGCGCGCCTCACAGCTGCAGCCGGTGCTGCAGCAGCTGATCGGCGCGCTGCTGGCGGCAGGAAAGCGTTAAACGCTTACCGCTTACGCGCGTCCGGGCGGACCAGATCAAAACGCTGCGCCTCACTGATGCCGTAATAGGCAGAAGGCCCCCCGGCGCGCAGAATCGGCTGCGCTCTGGCGGTCTGGTAAATGCCATCCTCCAGCAGGGCTTCATCAATATGAATGGCGACCGCTTCACCCAGCACCAGCCAGCTCTCCAGCTCCCCGCCCTGCGCATCCTGCAGCCGGATCAGCTGCGTCAGGCGACACTCAAAGTTAACCGGGCTCTCTGCCACCATGCTGCAGTCGATATGGGAAGCGGCAACCGGCGTCAGGCCCGCGAGCGCGAACTCATCGCTGCTGACCGAGGCGGAGCTTTCGTTCATCGCTTCCGCCAGCGGACGCGTGGCCAGATTCCAGACAAACACCTTGCTTTCGCTGATGTTCTGCACGCTGTCTTTCCAGCCGCTGCTGGCAAAGCCGATGATCGGAGGCTGGTAATTAAAACAGTTAAAAAAGCTGTACGGCGCAAGATTATCCTGGCCGCTGCCGCTCCGGGAGCTGATCCAGCCAATCGGACGCGGACCGATAATGGCGTTCAGCGGATCGTGGGGCAGGCCGTGTCCGGTCCGGGGCTGGTAGCTGTAGCGATGGCGCGTCATAAAAACTCCTGAGTCAGGGTGAAGGCACGTCGCGGCAGGCGGCGTGCATTGCAGTAAAAGGGTTCGCAGAGAGTCTGGTGTAAACGTAAAATTGCGGTAAGCGGATTGTGCGCTGGCGGCAGCCGGAGTATCTTACGCCCGCCTTACTTTCCGGAGAGACTATGAATAAGCCAGCCGCCAGTGCGCCCTTTCATCCGCGTAATCGCCATCAGGGGCGTTACGATTTTCCTGCGCTGATTGCCGCGCATCCGCCGCTTGCGCCGAAGGTTCGTCCTAACGGTCACGGCGAGCAGTCGATCGATTTCGCCGATCCGCAGGCGGTAATGCTGCTTAATCAGGCGCTGCTGAAGCTCTTTTATAACCTTAACTGGCAGCTGCCGGAAGGGTATCTGACGCCGCCGGTACCGGGGCGTGCTGATTACGTTCACGCGCTGGCCGATCTGCTGGCGGGTGATAACGGCGGGGCGATCCCGCGCGATCTGGACGTCATGGATATTGGCTGCGGCGCCAACTGCATTTATCCCCTGATTGGCCACGCCGAGTATGGCTGGCGTTTTACCGGTACGGATACCAGCGCTGAGGCGATTACCGCCGCCAGCCAGATTGTGGCGGGTAATCCCGGCCTGCAGCGTGCGGTACGTCTGCGTCGCCAGAAACAGCCGCAGGCGATTTTCAGCGGCGTGATCCATAAAAATGAGCGCTACCATGCCGTGATGTGCAATCCGCCGTTTCACGCATCGGCAGCTGATGCCGCAGCGGGCAGCCAGCGCAAAGTACGCAACCTGGGACTGAAGCAGAACGCGCCGCTCAATTTTGGCGGTCAGCAGACTGAGCTGTGGTGTGAAGGGGGCGAGCTGGCGTTTATCGGCAGGATGATCGATGAGAGCGTCGCGCTGGGCAGCAGCATTGTCTGGTTTACATCGCTGGTTTCGCGAAAAGAGAACTTACCGGCGCTGCGCGACCGGCTCGCAGCAGAGGCCTGTGAGGTGCGCATCGTCAATATGGCGCAGGGTCAGAAACAGAGCCGCTTCCTCGCCTGGAGCTTTATGACGCCCGCCGCCCGCGCGCAGCGGATGAAGCGCTAAGCGTATCACCCGATAAAAAGGCCGCCCGGTTATCCGGTGCGGCCTTATTCAGCGCGCGCAGCGCGTCAGGAAACGTGCTGCAGGAACTCGCGCAGACGTTCGCTTGGCGGCGCGGTAATCAGGGTATCCGGATCGCCATCTTCCGCAATCGTACCTTTATCAATGAAGATCAGGCGCGACGCGACTTTCTGTGCAAACCCCACTTCATGCGTGACGATCACCATCGTCATGCCTTCCTCGGCCAGATCCTGCATCACTTTCAGAACTTCATGACGCAGCTCCGGATCGAGCGCGGACGTCGGCTCATCAAACAGCATCATTTTTGGCTTCACGGCCAGCGCCCGCGCAATGGCCACGCGCTGCTGCTGACCGCCGGAGAGTTCAGCCGGAAAATGATGCGCCCGTTCCGCCAGGCCCACTTTGCCCAGCAGCTCGCGCGCCAGCCTGTGGGCCTCCTCTTTTTTCGCGCCGCGGACGCGAATCGGACCAAAGGCGACGTTATCCAGCGCGCTCATCTGCGGAAACAGATGAAACTGCTGAAACACCATGCCCGCTTCCTGACGGATCAGCCGCTCATCCACTTTCGGATCGTTGACTTTCATGCCGTCCACAATCAGATCGCCGCTGGTGATCTCTTCCAGTTTGTTGATACAGCGCAGCAGCGTTGATTTACCGGAGCCGGAAGGACCGATAATCACCACCACTTCGCCCTGATTAATTTTCAGATTGATGTCGTGCAGAACCTGCGTCTGACCGAAATTTTTAGAGACGTTTTTAAATTCAATCACAGGATTTTCACCCTTTTCTCAATACGGCGCAGCACAAAGCTCAACACCAGCGTAATAATCAGATAGATAATGGCAACCGCGCTCCAGATCTCCAGCGCACGGAAGTTACCGGCAATAATCTCCTGGCCCTGTCGCGTCAGTTCCGCCACGCCGATAACAATAAACAGCGACGTATCTTTAATACTGACAATCCACTGGTTGCCCAGCGGCGGGAGCATACGGCGCAGGGCCAGCGGCATAATCACATAGCGCAGGGTCTCGCGGCGTGACAGGCCCAGCGCCAGTCCCGCTTCGCGAAAGCCTTTGTTGATAGAGAGCACGGCGCCGCGCGTAATCTCAGCAATATAGGCGCCTGAGTTGATCATGATGGTCACGACTGCCGCCGTGAAAGGATCGATGCGCAGATCGGGAAAAGCCATTGGCAGCGCAAAGTAGATAAACATGACCTGCACGACAATGGGCGTGCCGCGGATCAGCTCAATAAATACCAGCGCGACGTTATTGGTGATCCAGCCACCGTAGGCGCGGGCAAAGCCAGCCACCAGGCCGATAATCAGGCCGCCTATCAGGCCAAGAACGGAAATCAGCAGGGTCATTTTGGCGCCTTCGATCAGAATCGGCAGGGCTGGCCAGATGACGCTCCAGTCAAACTCCATGGTGTTACTCCGGAATATGTTGCAATGGAAAAGGTAAAAGCAGGGCGCAAAGGGCGCCCTGCTGCATAAGCCCGCTTATGCAGGCATTATTTTGGCTCAGTACCGAACCATTTTTTATAGATTGTGTTGTACGTACCGTTGTCGCGCAGCGTTTTCAGCGCGCCGTTGATTTTGTCACGCAGTTCATCACTGCCTTTTGGCAGCGCCACACCATACTGCTGAGCTTCAATCGACTCGCCAACCGCTTTGAAACGACCTTTACCGGCGGTATTGATAAAGTAGAGAATATTCGGCGTATCGTGCAGCACCGCATCGGCGCGATTGGTTCCCAGCTCCATATAGGCGTTATCGATATTCGGGAACTGACGCAAATCTTTGGTCTTGATATGCGCTTTGGCGTAGTCCACCGAACCGGTTCCGCTTTTTACCGCAACGGTTTTGCCGTTGAGATCGTCAATGCCTTTGATCTCGTTTTCGTTATTGCGCACCATCACCAGCAGACCGCTTTTATAGTAGCCATCAGAGAAGTCGATAGCTTTTTTACGTTCGTCAGTAATGGTAATACCGGCCAGCGCCAGATCGACATTTTTGGTTTGCAGAGCCGGAATAATCCCACTGAAATCCATAGGTTTCAGGGTGTAATCGAGCTTCAGCTCTTTTGCCACCGCATCCCACAGGTCGATATCAAAACCCACATATTTGTCGCCCTGCTTAAACTCAAAAGGAACAAATGCGGTGTCGGTTGCGACAATCAGTTTTTTATCTGCGGCAGTAGAAGAAAGAGAAAAGGCCAGCGCCAGCGCGGCCACAGAGACATTAAACAGAGACTTCATCATTTTATCCTTTATTGCTCTGCAGACCTGATGGTCTGCACTACGACTGTCATATGAAAAAATTATGCCAACTTTAATAACAGCCCGAAATTACCGGCGGCAGGGCTGTCAGCTGACACGATTTTGCAGAAAAATGATCCTTTGCACCATTTGTGGGCACTATTATGGTGCATGAAACATTTTTGGTGCAGCCACAGTGTGCATCAGGATAATGACAAGGAAAGGGTGGGATGAAAGAAGTGTTAACAGGGTCAAAAAAGCGGATCTGAAGCAATAAAAAAGGCGGGTTAACCCGCCTCTGATGATTATTCGATATTGGCTTCGATAAACCACAGGAACTTGTCGAGGTCACGGGACGCTGCGGTAAAGATATCGGCAGTATCTTCATCTTTGACTTCGGTGATCGCTTTGCGGGTATCGTTAGCCACAATGGCGTAGCGATCGGCCAGCGCTTTCAGGTGATCCTGAACGCTGTGAATGTTCAGCGGATAGCTCTGCAGCGGCGTTTTATCATTCACGACCTGCGTGGTACCCAGCGCTACGCCACCCAGCTGGATCACGCGCTCAGCGATGGTGTCCTGATGTTCGGTGATAGCAGCACGGAAACCATCCAGCATCTCATGCACGCCAATAAAGTTTGCGCCACGCATGTTCCAGTGCGCCTGTTTGGTGATCAGGGACAGGTCAATGAATTCCACAACCAGACGGTTGAGCACCTCAATGGTGGCTTTCTTTTCGCTGTCAGCCACATCATTGCGGGTGTAAATCAGATCGGAAGCGTTGTTTTTAACCAGTTTTGCGGTACTCATCATTTATGTCCTCTAATTGATGTTGTCCTAATCAAGCACGGAAATAAGTATAGCAGCTGTTATAAAATATGCTGAAGCGATCTGGCCGATAGCAGAGATAGATAAAGACGTCATGCAACGTTGCGGATGCAATCATGAATTAAGTAACCATAATCAATGGTTTATTATATAGGTCTTAAAGATGTTATCTGTGTGACAAAATAATAACGGCCCGGCGATGCAATAACGGAATGATAATGATTCCGGATGCCGGCGCAGCCTGCTGAAATAACAGGCTGCGATAGACAGCGTTAATTAAGCGTAACTCAGGCGACTTCTTTCAGACGGGCTTTCTGGCGCATGGTCAGCGTGGTGCCTGCCGACGCGGCGATAATCGCCAGCAGTCCTGACCACTGCGGCAGGGTAAGCTGTTCACCCAGAAACAGCATGCCGGAAAGGGCCGCGACAGCCGGTTCGAGGCTCATCAGGGTGCCAAAGATCCGCGCCGGCAGGCGGGTCATGGCAATCATCTCCAGTGAATAGGGAATTGCGCTGGAGAGCAGGGCGATCAGCAGCGCCAGCGGCAGGATCTCCCAGTGCCAGATGCCGGGGGAGGCAAACAGCAGTCCCAGCGGCACGAAGATAACAGAAGCGATAAGCGAGCCCATTGCCACCGTTGCCGGGCCGTGCTCCGCGCCGGCACGCTGTCCGGAGAGGATATAGATTGCCCAGCAGACGCCGGCACCTACTGCCAGCAGTGCGCCGAGCGGATCAATATGGCTGATGCCGTCACCGATTGGCAGCAGAAACCAGAGCCCGGCGACTGCCAGCGCTATCCAGAGAAAATCAAGCAGGCGGCGCGCGCCTGCCAGCGCCAGCGCCAGCGGACCGAGAAACTCCAGCGCCACGCCCACACCCAGCGGGATTGTCCGCAGGGCGAGGTAAAACAGAAAGTTCATACAGCCGAGCGCCAGGCCGTAAATCAGCAGGGGTTTACGCTGCGCCGGAGTAAAGCGCAAACGCCAGGGTTTGAAAAAGAGACAAAGCAGCAGCGTACCGAGTCCGAGACGCAGCGCAGTGATGCCGGGCGCGCCCGCGACGTCAAACAGCGATTTTGCCAGCGAGGCGCCACCCTGCAGCGACATCATAGCGAAAAGCAAAATCACAATGGGCAGCCATACGGGAAAGCTATTTTTACGAGAAAGAGGCGCAGACATCCTGTTGTCGATTCCGGAAATGAGGGGTGAGCGAAGGAGAGTAGCTTAAAGCAATTGCAGGCTGACGGGAAAAAATAAGGCCAGTTTCGCTTCAGAAAATGGCTAAAAAAGAGCCGTTTACAGGGCCAATTTTGTAAAGAATTGTCAGATTACTTTAGGAATTTACTTAAAGGCATTTTTTGTTCGCAGAATTATTGAACTAAACAGGGAGGCATTTTATAAGTAAAATGAATGACATAGGAAACTTCATTAACTTTCTGTTACACCAAACAATCTCTTGGACAACAAAATCCGGGCAGAGTTTCTCCCTAACTTTTGTTATATTTTTAGCGTTGTCAGGAGAGAAGTATTTTCACATTTGAGGTGGTTATGAAAAAAATTGCATGTCTTTCAGCACTGGCTTGTGTACTGGCAGTTTCTGCTGGCTCAGCCATGGCACAGAGCACCGTTTCTGGCGGTTACGCACAGAGCGATTATCAGGGCGTTGCTAACAAAGCTAACGGCTTCAACCTGAAATACCGCTACGAAGACGGTTCAAACCCACTGGGCTGGATCGGTTCTTTCACCTACACCGAAAAAGATCGTACTGAAGATGGCGTTTATAACAAAGGCCAGTACTACGGCTTCACCGGCGGCCCGGCTTACCGTCTGAACGACTGGGCGAGCATCTACGGCGTTGTAGGTATCGGCTACGGTAAATTCCAGCAGAACGAATCTGCCGGTCAGTCTAAATCTGACAGCAGCGACGTAGGCATCGCTTACGGCGCAGGTATGCAGTTCAACCCAATTGAAAACGTTGCACTGGACGTAGGCTACGAGCAGAGCCGCATCCGCAACGTTGACGTAGGCACCTGGATCGCTGGCGTCGGCTACAGCTTCTAAGTTTAGCTTAGACCAGAGTTGCACATGAAACGGTCCCGCAGGGGGCCGTTTTTTTTTGCCTGAAGAGGGTGCCGGTGCAGCAGAGCAGAAAAACAAAAACCCGCCATCGGGCGGGTTAAGCAGTAGCCTTGCGGGCTTTCAGCCGCGCCAGATAATCTGGTTGCACGGGCGTTCGCACTTTTTGCCTGCGAGCTTTTCCAGCAGCATCAGGCGGAGCGCAAAGGGCGAGCGGCTGAACAGGCAGAGCAGCGATTTGATATCAAAAGCGGGCTTGCGCTGAGCGGCTTGCGGGCATTTGCCGCAATCAAGGCAGTTTTTCAGGGTGCTCATCTTCACCTCCCCATGAATAACAGATGATGCGTAAGCGCTGGTGCGTACCGGACATTGCTGCCTTTTCACGCTTTTCGCTTACATCATGTACAAAGATAGCATTGGCTATACTCTTTAGCCAACACTATTCATGAAAAATTTGTGCTTATTTGCGCCTGGTTTACAATGAGCGCAGCCAGTCCGCACGGCAGGTAAGGTGCGGCAGATAATAAAGAGGAAGCTTAATGAGTCGTCGTGCGAAAAATGCCATCAATACCCCTCAGGGGCCGCTTAAGGATATTGAGGAGCATGTTGAAGGCTTTCGTCAGGTGCGCGAAGCTCATCGTCGTGAATTGATTGATGATTACGTCGAGCTGATCTCCGATCTCATTCGTGAATTTGGTGAGGCGCGTCAGGTGGATATGGCGGCGCGCCTTGGCGTATCCCAGCCTACCGTGGCAAAAATGCTGAAGCGCCTGAGCACCACCGGCCTGGTAGAGCAGGTGCCCTATCGTGGCGTCTTCCTGACGCCGGAAGGTGAAAAACTCGCCGAGGCGAGCCGCGTTCGCCACCATATCGTTGAAACGTTTTTGCTGGCATTAGGCGTCAGCCCGGAGACCGCACGCCGCGACTCTGAAGGGCTGGAGCATCACGTCAGCGACGAAACCCTGGCCGTCTTTCAGAAATTTTACGAGAATCGCTAACTTATAAGGCCTGCCGCTATCATGCCCATCGTGCTTCGATCCTTAATGCGTGACCGTATTTTGCATTTGTTGTTACTGCTGGGTGTGATACTGCTGCCGCTGGCAGAGTATCGCTGGTCGCAGCTGCCGGCTTCCGTCGACTGGCAGACCATCATGACGCTGACCGGCCTGCTGATGCTGACGAAAGGGCTGGAGAACAGCGGTTATTTTGACGTACTGGGCGCCCGCCTGATTCAGCGCTTTCAGCATGAACGTGCGCTGGCGCTGTTTATGGTCTGCGCCGCCGCGCTGCTTTCAACCTTTCTGACCAACGATGTCGCGCTATTTATTCTGGTACCGCTGACGCTGACGCTGCGTAAATTTTCACATCTGCCGGTCTCGCGGCTCATTATCTTTGAAGCACTGGCGGTTAACGCCGGATCGCTGCTGACCCCGGTCGGCAATCCGCAAAATATCCTGCTGTGGAGTCACGGCTCGCTGAGCGTGGGCGGATTCATCCTGCAGATGCTGCCGCTGGCAGCCGTGCTGATGATAACGCTGGTCGCGCTGACCTGGTGGAGCTTCCCGGCGCAGCACATAGATAAACACAGTGACGCCGGTGCGCAGCAGTGGAGCCGGCGCCTGTTCAGCGTCAGCCTGCTGCTCTATATCGTATTTATCGTGGCGCTGGAGCTGAAGATGACGGGCTGGGCGCTGCTGCTGGTCGCCGCCTGCTTTTTGATCATGGCGCGAGGGGTGCTGGCCGCCATTGACTGGAGCCTGCTGCTGGTTTTTGTCGCAATGTTTATCGACGTCTTTTTGCTCATGCATCTGCCTGCGCTGCAGCCGTGGTTTGCCCGTATCGGACAGCTGGGGGAGGGCGGTATCTATTTACTGGCTATCGGCCTGTCGCAGTTTATCAGTAATGTCCCGGCCACTATCCTGCTGCTGCAAAAAACCGATCCCTCTGTGGTGCTCGCCTGGGCGGTGAATATTGGCGGCTTTGGCCTGCTGCCAGGCTCGCTGGCCAACCTGATTGCGCTGCGCATGGCGCAGGACAAAGCAGTCTGGTGGCGTTTTCATCTCTACTCACTGCCGATGCTGGCGTGGTCAATGCTGTGCGGCTGGCTGCTGCTGCAGTGGCTTCACTGAGTGCGGGCGCTGGCTCTTCAGCGCCTTAGCCACCGCTGTGGCATAACGTGCCGCCCGTCTCTGCTTATGTAAAGTTACACTGGAATTTGTCAATTTATTATCTAATGTTAAGTTGACCGTTTATGCCCGGGGATCGGGCTTTCAGCCAGTGATGACAAATTATGAGCGAAAATCAGCAGCAGGACCCGCAGAAGCCGTCAGATAACGACAACGATCCGCAGCAGGACAACAGCCAGCAGCAGCAACAGGACAAAGATAATCAGGATGACGATCAGCCGCGTAAGCGGCCGGGTAAAAAGCCGCTGATTATTCTCGCGATTGTTGTGGTGATTATGCTGATCGTGGGGTTCTGGTTCTGGTTTACCACCCGCAATATTGAAACCACCGATGACGCCTTTACGGAAGGTAACGCCGTTACCGTGGCACCTAAAGCCTCAGGCTACGTGGTGCAGCTGCTGGTAAAAGATAACCAGCGGGTAAAAAAAGGCGATCTGCTGGTGGTGATCGATCCGCGCGACAGTGCTGCACAGCGCGATCAGGCAAAAGCACAACTGGGGCTGGCTCAGGCTCAGCTGCATCAGGCGCAGGCGCAGCTGGCGCTGTCGCGCGTGCAGTATCCGGCGCAGCGCGATCAGGCGCTGGCGCAGCAGGCGAGCGCGCAGGCGAACTTACTTAATGCGCAGGCGGATTACCGCCGGCAGCGCGGCGTGGATCCCCGCGCCACGTCTCAGCGTAATATCGATACCGCCGCGGCGCAGCTGCGCTCAGCGGAAGCGCAGCTGCAGAGTGCTAAAGCGCAGGTTGAGGTCGCCTCACAGGTCAAACTGCAGATCCGGCAACAGGAAACAAATGTGGAAGCGCGCCAGCAGCAGGTGGAACAGGCGCAGGCGCAGCTTAATACCGCAGAGCTCAATCTCTCTTACACCGAAGTGCGTGCCCCTTACGACGGTTTTGTCACCAAACGCAACGTGCAGCTCGGTACGCTGGTGCAGGCTGGGTCAGCCCTTTTTTCGCTGGTGTCACCCGACATCTGGATCACCGCTAATTTTAAAGAGTCACAGCTGGCGCGCATGAATCCGGGTGACAAAGTCGAGATCAGCGTGGACGCATGGCCTGATATGAAACTGCACGGCCACGTCGACAGCATCCAGATGGGGTCAGGCTCACGTTTCTCCGCCTTCCCGTCGGAAAACGCTACCGGTAACTATGTGAAAATTGTGCAGCGCGTCCCGGTTAAAATCGTTATCGATAGCGGACTGGATCCTGCTCATCCACTGCCGCTTGGACTCTCGGTAGAGCCTGAGGTGACAGTAGAATGAGTGCAGGCGAGAGCTGGCGCCCGGCCAGCAACCCCTGGCTGGTCGCCATCACGGTTACGCTGGCGGTGTTCATGGAGATCCTGGACACCACCATCGTAAACGTTGCGCTGCCGCATATTGCGGGTTCGCTCTCCTCCAGCTATGACGAATCCACCTGGGTACTCACCTCCTACCTGGTTGCGAATGGCATTGTGCTGCCGATCTCCGCCTTCTTTAGCCGTCTGTTTGGCCGCAAGCAGTTCTTTTTGATCTGTATTGTGATGTTCACTATCTGCTCGTTTCTCTGCGGCATTGCCACCGAGCTGTGGCAAATCATTCTGTTTCGTGTGCTGCAGGGCTTTTTTGGCGGTGGCCTGCAGCCGGTTCAGCAATCGGTACTGCTCGACTACTTCAAGCCTGCCGATCGCGGCAAAGCTTTTGGCCTCTCTTCGATTGCGATTATCGTAGCACCGGTGATTGGCCCGACGCTGGGCGGCTGGATCACCGACAATTACAGCTGGCGCTGGGTCTTCTTTATTAATATTCCGGTAGGGATTTTAACCGTGCTGGCGATTTACCAGCTGCTTGAAGATCCGCCGTGGGAGCGCAAGTGGGATAAAGGCCGGCTGAAAATTGACTATATCGGCATCAGCCTGATCACGCTTGGCCTTGGCTGTCTGCAGGTGTTTCTCGATCGCGGTGAAGATGAAGACTGGTTCGCTTCGCACTTTATTCGTCTGTTCGCCATGCTGGCCGCGGTGGGGCTGGTGGGCGCGGTCTACTGGCTGCTTTATGCGCGTAAGCCGGTCGTGGATATCCGCGTGATGAAAGATCGCAACTTCTGGGTCGCCGGTCTGCTGATGGCCGGTATGGCTATGATCCTCTACGGCAGCTCAGTGGTGCTGCCGCAGCTGGCGCAGCAGGATCTGGGGTATACCGCCACCTGGTCAGGACTGGTGCTGTCGCCCGGAGCCGTATTGATCGTGCTGACCATTCCGCTGGTACTGAAGCTGATGCCAGTTGTGCAGACTCGCTATATTATCGCCTTCGGCTTCAGCTGCCTGGCGCTGGCCTTTTTTTACTCCAGTACGCTGACGCCGGACGTGGATTTTAAAACCCTGGTGATGATGCGCAGCGCGCAATCTATCGGGCTGGGCTTTCTGTTTGTTCCGCTTACCACCATTGCGTTTGTCACCATCCCGCAGAAGCTTAACGCCGATGCGTCCGCGCTGTTTACCATGTTTCGTAACGTGGCCGGCTCTATCGGTATCTCACTGGCAACCGCCGGGATCACCGAGCGTGAACAGGTGCGTTCCGCGCACATGGTGCATAACATGTCGCCGCTGAATGAGCAGTTCAACCTGACACTGCAGCAGTGGGCTCAGGCGATCCGCGATTTTACGCAGGTAGCTGGCGATCCGCTGCAGCTTGCCGCGGGTCAGCTCTATCAGGAGATGATCGCTCAGGCGCGCATTCTGGCCTATATCGACGTGTTCACGGGACTGAGCATCGTCGCCATGATACTGATCCCTCTATGTTGGTTACTTTCGCCGATTAAGAGCGAAGGCAGTGCAGGAGCACACTAAAATGAGAACCTTTTCACGCGTTGCGCTGCCGCTGACGCTGCTGCTGGCGGGTTGTGCCGTCGGCCCCGACTATCAGGCCCCGCGCCCGCAGACGCCCGGCAGCTTTCGCGCACTGTCGTCACAGGAAACCTCTAAGCCACTGGCCGCCGCACCCAACCCGCTCTGGTGGCGCAGCTTTAACGATCCGCAGCTCAATAGCCTGATCGATCGCGCCATCAGCGGTAACCTCTCGCTGCAGCAGGCGGTGTTACGCATCGCCGGTGCGCGGCAGCAGCTGGCGCAGGCGCGCGGGGGGCTGTTTCCCGCGCTGAATGGCTCAGCTAAAGTCACGCGCCAGCAGCTGGGCCTGAAAGGTCTGCTGAAATCCAACGGCGTATACGATCGGGTGGATGATGATATCGCCGGACAGCTGGATGGACTGAACCATTCCGTAACGCTCTATCAGGGCAGCTTTGATGCCAGCTGGGAGCTGGATATCTGGGGCAAGGTACGCCGGCAGATGGAGGCCGCCGATGCGCAGCAGCAGGCGGCTGTCGCACAGCGTGACGACGTGCTGATTTCAGTGGAAGCTGAAGTGGCGCGCGCCTATCTGCAGCTGCGCGGGGCGCAGGCGGTGCTGGCTACGCTGCAGACGCAGATAAAGGTGGCGCAGGAGACCTGGGAGCTGACGCAAAGCCAGCAGCAAAACGGGCTGGCACCGGCGACAAATGTGGAAAATGCCCGGGCGCAGCTCGCCTCGCTTAATGCGCAGCTGCCGCAGTATGAGGCGCAGGCGCGGCAGGCGATGAACGGTCTGGCGGTCCTGCTCGGTAAAACGCCCGGTGCGCTGGATAGTGAGCTGATGACGGCGAAAGCGCTGCCAGCATTGCCAGGTCTGGTACCGGTAGGGATCCCGGCGACGCTGGCGCGCCGGCGGCCCGATATTCGTCAGGCTGAGGCCACGCTTCACGCGCAGACCGCCAATATTGGCGTCTCGGTTGCCAGCCTCTTCCCGGCTCTCTCCCTGACGGGGCAGCTCGGGGTCAGGAACACCGACGCCAGCTACCTTGATGACTGGAGCAGCCACTTTTTCAGCATCGGTCCGTCACTCTCTATTCCGATTTTCCAGGGCGGACGGCTGGTTTCCAGCGTGAAGCTGGCGCGGGCACAGCAGGCCAGCGCCGCGCTGGATTACCGGCAGACAGTGCTGACGGCGCTGCAGGATGTGGAGAATGCGCTGGTCAGCTACCGGGCGGATCAGCAGCAGGTTACCGCGCTGGATGAAACTACCGGCGCACTGCAGCGGACATTCGACCTGGCCAGCGACAGCTATCGACAGGGCCTGACGACCTTTCTTGACGTGCTGGATGCGCAGCGGCAGCTGGCGCAGGCAAAAGCACAGTCGGTTCAGGCGCGTACGCAAAGCGCGCTCGATCTGGTCGCGCTCTATAAAGCGCTGGGCGGCGGCTGGGAAAATTATCAGCAGGTGACTCTGCCGGATTACGCAGTATTTGGTCCGGCCACGCAGGTCAACTGACCCCCGGGTCGTCCCGCCACCGGGACGACCTGATAATTGAAATAAATGTTCCTTTTTATGTAAGGATTAAATTTTGAGCGTATTGTCGCTGACATAAAAAGATATTCACGCTGAGTTTATGTGATCGGTATCTGATTTCCTGGCATCAGTTATGATGAATATGGCAAAACTAAAATTTCATATTTAATTTTTATGGCAAAAATACTCTATTTTTGATGCATCTTTCAGAAATGGAGTTAGTTATGCCTCGTGAAACCTGGCTTACCCTCAATAAAGCCTCAGGGCCGAACAGTAATACGCGTACTGAACCCTTTGTTAAAGTTATTGCGGCCGTTGCCACCCTCGGCGGACTGCTGTTCGGCTATGACACCGGCGTTATCTCCGGCGCACTGCTATTCATGGGGGATGATATACATCTGACGCCATTAACCACCGGCCTTGTCACCAGCAGCCTGCTGTTTGGTGCGGCATTTGGTGCGCTGATATCGGGGCATTTTGCCGCAGCGGTCGGGCGGAGAAAAATCATTCTGGTACTGGCAACCATTTTTGCGGCCGGCGCGCTGGGCACGGCGCTGGCGCCGGATGCTGAATGGATGATTTTCTTCCGCCTGATCCTCGGGGTCGCCGTCGGCGGCGCGTCTGCCACCGTTCCGGTTTACATTGCGGAGATGGCACCTGCCAATAAACGCGGTCAGCTGGTCACAATGCAGGAGCTGATGATCGTCTCCGGCCAGATGCTGGCTTATATCTCCAATGCCGGGTTTCATGCCGCCTGGGGCGGTGAGAGTACCTGGCGCTGGATGCTGGCGGTGGCGACGCTGCCCGCAGTGCTGCTCTGGTTTGGCATGATGTTTATGCCGGATACGCCGCGCTGGTATGCCATGAAGGGGCGTCTGGCTGAAGCCCGCAGAGTCCTGGAGCGGACCCGCGCACGTGAGGACGTGGAGTGGGAGATGACCGAAATCACTGAGACGCTGGAAGAGGAGCAGCAGCAGCGCCCACGCCTGCGGGAGTTACGCCAGCCCTGGCTGCTGAAGCTCTTTTTCATCGGCACAGGCATAGCCGCTATTCAGCAGCTCACCGGCGTCAACACCATCATGTACTATGCGCCGGTAATGCTGAAAGCAGTCGGTATGGATGATAATGCGGCATTGGTTGCTACTATCGCCAATGGCGTTATCTCAGTGCTGATGACCTTTGCGGGGATCTGGCTGCTTGGGCGTATCGGACGCCGCCCCCTCGCGCTTATCGGACAGATAGGATGTACCGCCTGCCTGGTTCTGATCGGGGCCGTCAGCTACTTCATGCCGGAAACGGTAAACGGTCAGCCTGATATGCTGCGCAGCTATATGGTCCTGCTGGGCATGCTGCTGTTTTTAAGTTTTCAGCAGGGAGCGTTATCGCCGGTTACCTGGCTGCTCTTATCCGAAATTTTTCCGACGCGGCTGCGCGGTATATTTATGGGCGGGGCGGTATTTGCCATGTGGCTGACTAATTTTACTATCTCGTTACTGTTTCCGCTGCTGCTTGCATGGGTGGGGCTGTCAGGTGCCTTTTTTATTTTTGCCGCAGCCGGCTTGTTCGGAACGCTGTTTGTTTTCTGCTGCGTACCGGAAACCCGTAATCGTTCACTGGAGCAGATTGAACATTATCTGCGCGACTGGCTGACGGAAACATCGCCGCGTCAGGTAATGAGGCCATCGGCCCAAAAGGGTAGTTAAAAATAGATTTCCCTGATAAAACCGGCGCAGGCCGGTTTTTCTTTTTAGTCTGTCAGTCAGGCTGAGAGCCACGTCATTAAAACGCGCATTAAAAGTGAATAACGGATACATGATTAATTATTTTTACGCTTCGCCTGCAGAATGTCACAAACTAAAATTTTGCTAACTACTTGTTTCGCTCGCGGGATTAGCAAATGAAATCGATATCAATGCAACAGCTGCCGGGAAACCTTATCAGTTTATTAACGCTTAATGTTAACCGGTGAGGGTTATCCTTACTGAACAATAACAATAAGCGAACCTGTTAAGAATAATCCGGTCTGCAAAATTAATTTATTTTTTTATTTGAATTGGGTAATCTTGCCGCTACAGTTTATTTATACCCCTTAAACAAGGACATTGTGATGAGTGACGCATTTAAAGTACTGAACAACATTCGCACATTACGTGCGCAGGCGCGTGAACTGCCACTGAGCGATCTGGAAGAGATTCTGGAAAAATTAACTGTCGTTGTGACTGAGCGTCGTGAAGAAGTTGAAGCCGAAGAAGCGCAAAACCGCGAAAAAGAAGAGAAGCTGTCTAAATATCGCGAAATGCTGCTGGCTGATGGCATCGATCCTAACGAATTACTGGGCGCACTTGAAACCGGTAAAAAACGCGCCAAGCGCGCACCGCGTCCGGCTAAATATACTTATACCGACGAAAACGGTGATGAAAAATCCTGGACCGGTCAGGGCCGCACGCCAGCAGCGATTAAAAAAGCCCTGGATGCCGGCAAGAGCCTGGACAGTTTCCTGATTAAATAAGCGACGCAATCCTTGTATATGGGAGCCGGGGGCATATTGCCCCCGGCTTTTTTTATTGGCTGACGTTTTAATTTGTGTAACAAACTGCGCTAACTGATAACGATGACGTAACGTCGGCAGGCGAGAAGCGTCTGCTGCCGGATGCCGGCAACACTATTTTGCGTCTGCTAACAATCCCTTTGCGTAAAAGCTGCGCCAACGCCAGGCGCAGACTGGCTCATATAGCCCATCTCTGGCATAATGCCCGCTGTTTTTTCATCCACCGTGTAACAAAGGTCAATGCCGTGTTAGTTTCCAGCAATATCACTATGCAGTTCGGCAGCAAGCCGCTGTTTGAAAATATCTCCGTTAAGTTTGGCGGGGGTAACCGTTACGGTTTAATCGGTGCAAACGGCAGCGGTAAATCGACCTTTATGAAAATACTGGGCGGCGATCTGGTGCCTACCAACGGCAATGTCTCACTCGATCCCAACGAGCGTATTGGTAAGCTTCGTCAGGATCAGTTTGCCTTTGAACAATATAGTGTGCTGGATACGGTCATAATGGGGCATCAGGAACTCTGGGCCGTAAAAGAAGAGCGCGATCGTATTTACGCACTGCCAGAAATGAGTGAAGCAGAAGGCTACAAAGTTGCCGATCTCGAAGTCGCCTACGGTGAAATGGATGGATATAGCGCGGAATCCAGGGCCGGTGAGTTATTGCTGGGCGTCGGTATTCCGGTGGAGCAGCATTACGGGCCGATGAGCGAAATCGCACCGGGCTGGAAACTGCGTGTGCTGCTGGCGCAGGCGCTGTTCTCTAATCCCGATATTCTGCTGCTTGATGAGCCGACGAACAACCTGGATATTGATACTATCCGCTGGCTTGAGCAGGTGCTGAACGATCGTAACAGTACCATGATCATCATTTCGCATGACCGTCACTTTTTAAATATGGTCTGCACCCATATGGCGGATCTTGATTATGGTGAGCTGCGCGTTTATCCCGGTAATTATGATGAATATATGACCGCGGCGACGCAGGCGCGCGAACGTCTGCTGGCCGATAACGCGAAAAAGAAAGCGCAGATTGCTGACCTGCAATCTTTTGTCAGCCGCTTCAGTGCTAACGCCTCTAAATCCCGTCAGGCAACATCGCGCGCAAAACAGATTGATAAAATCAAACTGGATGAAGTCAAAGCCTCCAGTCGTCAGAACCCTTATATTCGCTTTGAGCAGGATAAGAAATTATTCCGTAATGCGCTGGAAGTTGAAGCGCTGACGAAAGGATTTGATAACGGCCCGCTCTTTAATAAGCTGAATCTGATGCTGGAAGTGGGCGAGAAGCTGGCAATTCTGGGTGCCAACGGTATCGGTAAATCCACGCTGCTGAAAACGCTGGTGGGCGAATTAACGCCGGACAGCGGCAGCGTTAAATGGTCTGAAAATGCGCGCATCGGCTATTACGCACAGGATCATGCCGAAGATTTTGCTGAAGACCTTAGCGTGTTCGACTGGATGAGCCAGTGGAAGCAGGATGGCGATGATGAACAGGCCGTGCGCAGCGTACTGGGCCGCTTACTGTTCAGCCATGATGACATCAAAAAACCGGCCAAAGTGCTGTCGGGCGGTGAGAAAGGCCGGATGCTGTTTGGCAAGCTGATGATGCAGAAGCCTAACATTCTGATTATGGATGAGCCGACCAACCACCTGGATATGGAATCGATCGAATCACTGAACATGGCGCTGGAGATGTATGAAGGCACGCTGATCTTTGTTTCACATGACCGTGAATTTGTCAGCTCGCTGGCGACGCGCGTGATGGAGATGAAAGGTGAGCGCATCGTTGACTTCACCGGCAACTATGAAGATTACCTGCGCAGTCAGGGCATTTCATAATCCTGCTCATTCTGTCTGCTTAACAGGCCGCCCGACCGGGCGGCCTGTTTGCATTTCAGGGGGAGCCACACACGTCACAGTGTGCGTCCTGCATCACTTTCATGCTGCGAAATTCAGCGCGCATTGCGTCATACATCAGCAGGCGAGAGCGGGCGGGTTCACCAAACGCGGTAAGCAGTTTCAGCGTCTCCATCGCCTGCATCGCGCCAATTACGCCCACCAGCGGGGCCATGACGCCAGCTTCCACACAGCTCAGCGTCTGTTCGCCAAACAGGCGGCTGATACAGCGGTAACAGGGCTCGCCAGGCTGCCAGGTAAAAACGCTCAGCTGACCTTCCATGCGGATCGCCGCACCGGAAATCAGCGGGACCTTTTGCCGGAAACAGAGGCGGTTCAGCTGCTCACGCGTGGCCACATTATCTGTGCAGTCCAGCACCGCGTCATGCCGCGCAATCAGTGCGCTCAGCGTCGCATCGTCGGCCTGCACGTCACAGGTTTCAATAATGCAGTGCGGATTGATTGCCGCCAGCTGCGCGCGCGCTGATTCTACTTTGGGCTGGCCAATCGTCTCATCGCGATGCAGGATCTGCCGCTGCAGATTGCTCAGGCTGACGGTATCAAAATCGAGCAGCGTCAGATACCCCACGCCGGCGGAGGCGAGCCAGGGGGCAGCCGCGCATCCCAGCCCCCCCAGGCCGACGATCAGCACGCGTGACTCAGCGAGCTGCTCCTGTGCGGTAAAGTCGAAGCCGCGCAGGACAATTTGCCGGTTATAGCGCAGCATCTCTTCATGCGTCAGTTCGCGTGACATTACCCCTCCAGCAGGCTGTTAAAGGGCTCAACCTCAACCCATTCACCCGCTTCTGCCGTACCGCGTTCGCGCTCCAGCACAATAAAGCAGTCGGCCAGCGCAAACGAACTGAAAACATGTGAACCCTGCGCACCGGTGGAGCGCACCTCCAGCACACCTTCGCTGCTGCGGCTGAGCACGCCACGCTGAAAATCGAGGCGCCCCGGCGATTTTTTCAGGCGATCCAGCGTTCGCGCACGCTGGCGCAGCGGCATTGCCGGCGTTGTCTGGCCGCTCAGCCTGACCAGCAGCGGCTGCACCAGCTGATAAAAGGTCACGGCGGCGGAGACCGGATTGCCCGGCAGCCCGCAGAACAGGCTATTCGCCAGCTGGCCGAAAGCGAACGGTTTACCTGGCTTGATCGCCAGCTTCCAGAAGCTGACAGATCCGAGTTCGTTGAGGATCTCCCGGGTAAAATCAGCTTCGCCTACGGAGACACCGCCGGTGCTGATGACCAC
Organism: Pantoea sp. RIT413; assembly: GCF_003057675.2. Taxonomy (NCBI): domain Bacteria; kingdom Pseudomonadati; phylum Pseudomonadota; class Gammaproteobacteria; order Enterobacterales; family Erwiniaceae; genus Pantoea; species Pantoea sp. RIT413. Next base: position 13,907 of record NZ_QBJB02000003.1, on the reverse strand, counting down.
ATCAGCCTGGCTGTCTGCTGTGGTAAAGGCGTGACGCAGCGCGGCCGGGTCGTCCGCGATAACGCCGAGGTCGATGACGTCGCAGCCCAGCTTGCTGAGCATCAGAGAGACGGTAAGGCGATTGGTGTCATAAATCTGGCCCTCTGCCAGCGGTTCACCCACCGCCTGCAGCTCATCCCCGGTGGAGAATATCGCCACGCGCAGCCTGCGCCGTACCGTTACCCTGGCAATGCCCAGCGAGGCGAGCAGCGGCAGCTCAGCGGCACCCAGCCGCACCCCCGCTGCCAGAACCTGATGCCCGGCGCGAATATCTTCACCAATACGGCGGATATTCTGGCCTGCGCTTACCGGCGCCGTCATCACAATACCATCCGCATGCTGCTCCGTTTGCTCCTGCATGACTACCGCGTCGCAGCCTGCCGGTATCGGAGCGCCGGTCATAATACGGATCGCGCTGCCTGCCGGCCATTCACCGTGCCAGGGAGAACCGGCAAAGGCTTTGCCCGCCACGGCAAGCGGCGCGCCAGCGCCGAGATCGCTCAGCCGTACCGCGTAGCCATCCATTGCGGAGTTATCAAATGAGGGGACATCCAGCGGTGAAACCACCGCCTCTGCGGTAATGCGCCCGGCAGCATTAGCCAGGCTAACCTGTTCAGTCCCGCTGACCGGTTGCAGCGGTTGCAGCATCATGTGCTGCGCCTCTTCCAGTGAAATTAAGCCTGCGGTGTTGGGTTCCATATCGCTCCCTGGCGGATAAATGTCAGATGTCACCTATTATGGGTTAAGGCGCTGGCGTAAGGCCAGACCCGTTTGGCGCGGCCGCACAGATCGCGCGGTGAGCCGCCAATGGGGTCTGCCGGCAAAGGAAAAAGATATAAAGCCTGAGAAAAGGTTATGAGGGCTGATGCACTTTCTGCTTTACAAGCTGCCGGGTGCTTCCTATAGTCGAAAATTGTCTGAAAATGATGAAAACCATTCTAAATCAGTGTTTTTTCTGCTGATAATCCTGACAGGTGCAGCTAATGACCAGGGCAGTAATCGCTATCCACGGCGGCGCGGGCGCGCTTTCCCGCAGTACCATGAGCGCGGCGCGCGAGCAGCAATACCGGCAGCAGCTGCACGACATTGTCGCAGCGGGGCAGCAGATTCTGGCCGCGGGCGGCAGCGCGCTGGATGCGGTGACTGACGCGGTGCGGCGGCTGGAGGCGTGCCCGCTGTTTAATGCCGGACGGGGCGCGGTGTTCACTCATCAGGGCACACACGAGCTGGACGCCAGCATCATGGATGGCCGCACGCTGCAGGCGGGCGCAGTAGCGGGCGTCAGCCATATTGAACATCCGATCCTCGCCGCGCGTAAAGTGCTGGAGGCGAGTCCCCACGTGCTGCTGATCGGCGCCGGCGCAGAAGCCTTTGCCGTGGCGCAGGGGCTGGAACCCGTTGCCGCTGACTTTTTCTCAACGCCAGAACGCCTGGCGCAGCTGCTGCGCGTGCGCGACAGCAACACCACGCAGCTCGATCACGACGCGGCTGCTACGCCGCTGGATGAGGATCGCAAACTCGGCACCGTGGGTGCGGTGGCGCTGGATCTGCACGGCAATCTTGCCGCGGCGACTTCAACCGGTGGCATGACCAACAAGCAGGCTGGCCGCGTGGGCGACTCGCCGCTGATTGGCGCCGGCTGCTATGCCAGCAACGACAGCGTGGCTGTCTCCTGCACCGGTACTGGCGAAGTCTTTATGCGAACGCTGGCCGCTTATGATGTTGCGGCACAGATGAAATATGCAGGACGCTCGCTGCAGCAGGCGACCGCCAGCGTCATCCACGACACCATTCCGGAGCTGGAAGGCAGCGGCGGGCTGATTGCAGTTGATGCACAGGGTAACCTTGCACTGCCGTTTAACAGCGAAGGCATGTACCGGGGTTTTGCTTACGTTGAGGGTGCCGTTGAGGTGGCCATTTACCGCGACAGCTAAGGAGCAGGCAGAATGGAACAGCAACAGGTGCTGGCGGTACGCGATCTGTGCGTCACTTTTCAGCATGAAGATAGTAAAACTGAAGCGGTGCGTCATCTTTCGCTCGATCTGCTGCGGGGAGAAACCCTGGCGCTGGTCGGGGAGTCTGGCTCAGGGAAATCAGTGACGTCACTGGCGCTGATGCGCCTGATTCAGCAGGCGGGCAGCGAGATCAGCGGTGAGATAAAGCTGCGCCGCCGAAACGGGGAGATCCTGGACGTCATGCGCGCGTCGTCCGGTCAGATGCGGCAGGTGCGCGGCGCTGACATGGCGATGATCTTTCAGGAGCCGATGACCTCGCTGAATCCGGTATTTACCGTGGGCGAACAGATTGCTGAGTCAGTACGACTACACCAGAAGATGAGCCATCAGCAGGCGCTCGCTGAAGCGCGGCGCATGCTGGATCTGGTACGCATTCCGGATGCGCACGCTATCCTGTCGCGTTATCCGCATCAGCTCTCTGGCGGGATGCGCCAGCGCGTCATGATTGCGATGGCGCTCTCCTGCCGGCCCGCACTGCTGATTGCCGATGAGCCGACGACGGCGCTGGATGTCACTATTCAGGCGCAGATCCTGCAGCTTATCCGCGTGCTGCAAAAAGAGATGCAGATGGGCGTGATTTTTATCACGCACGATATGGGCGTCGTCGCTGAAATGGCCGATCGCGTGCAGGTCATGTATCGCGGCGATGTTATCGAACAGGCGCCGGTGCAGCAGCTGTTTAACGCGCCGGCTCAGCCTTATACCCGCGCGCTGCTGGCGGCCGTGCCCCGGCTGGGCGCGATGAGCGGGCAGCCACTGCCGGCAAAATTTCCTCTGCTGAGCACCACCGGGCAGGAGGCGCCGGCTCTGCCGCAGGATACCGTGCGTCGCGATCGCCCGCCGGTGCTGCAGGTGCGCGATCTGACAACCCGCTTCGACCTGCGTAGCGGTCTCTTTAACCGGGTTACGCGCCGGGTGCACGCGGTAGAGAAGGTGAGCTTTGATCTCTATGCCGGAGAGACGCTGGCGCTGGTTGGCGAGTCGGGATGCGGTAAATCGACCACCGGTCGTTCACTGCTGCGGCTGGTCGCCAGTCAGGGCGGCAGCATCACCTTTAACGGTCAGCGTATCGACGCGCTGCAGGGGAGCGCGCTGGCGGCGCTGCGGCGCGATATTCAGTTTATTTTTCAGGATCCCTACGCCTCGCTCGATCCGCGCCTCACGGTAGGCTTTTCTGTGATGGAGCCGCTGCTGGTCCATCGCGTGATGAGCCGCGCGCAGGCGGAGAAGCGCGTTGCCTGGCTGCTGGAGCGGGTAGGGCTGCAGCCGGAGCATGCGCAGCGCTACCCGCATGAGTTCTCAGGCGGCCAGCGGCAGCGCATCTGTATTGCGCGAGCGCTGGCGCTGAATCCCAAAGTGGTCATTGCGGATGAGTCCGTGTCAGCGCTGGATGTCTCGGTCCAGGCGCAAATTATCAATCTGATGCTGGATCTGCAGCGGGAAACCGGCATCGCTTTTCTGTTCATTTCGCATGATATGGCGGTGGTGGAGCGTATCAGCCACCGTGTAGCGGTGATGTATCTGGGGCAGATCGTTGAGACAGGACCGCGCCAGGCGGTGTTTGAGCAGCCGCGTCATCCTTATACCCGCAAACTGATGGCGGCCGTACCGGTGGCGGACCCGGCACACCGGCATCGCGAACGGGCGTTAATGGTTGATGAGATCCCCAGCGCCGTACGTCCGCTGGGGGATGAGCCGGACGTCGCGCCGCTGCTGGAGGTGGCGCCAGGACACTTTGTGGCACGCCATGCGATCGGTGGCGCCTGACGAATAACATAGCGTCCTGAACCCAGGACGCAGCACAAGGGACTACAGGAGAAGCACCATCATGCACCAGATTATGCGTAACGGGATTATCACCGCTGGCGTGCTGAGCGCTGCGCTGACGCTGCCCGCCTGGGCGGCAAAAGATGCGGTCATTGCCGTGAGCTCAACCTTTACCACGCTGGATCCTTACGACGCCAACGACACCTTGTCGCAGGCGGTTGCCAAATCTTTCTATCAGGGGCTGTTCAGCTTTGATAAAGAGATGAAGCTGGTAAACGTGCTGGCCGAAAGCTCTCAGGCCAGTGATGACGGGCTCACTTACACCATCAAACTGCGTTCCGGCATTAAATTTCAGGATGGTACCGATTTCAACGCTGAGGCGGTTAAGGTGAACCTCGATCGCGCCAGTAATCCTGATAACCATCTCAAACGCTATAACCTGTTCAAATATATTGCGACCACGGAAGTGGTCGATCCGCTCACGGTAAAAATCACGCTAAAGCAGCCTTTTTCAGCGTTTATCAACAACCTGGCGCATCCGGCGGCGGCGATGATTTCGCCCACCGCGTTGAAAAAGTATGGCAAAGAGATTGGCTTCCATCCGGTCGGCACCGGCCCTTATGTGTTTGAAACCTGGAATCAGACCGATTTTGTCAAAGTGAAAAAGTGGGCGGGATACTGGAAGCCGGGCTATCCGAAACTCGATACCATTACCTGGCGTCCTATCGTGGATAACAACACCCGTGCGGCCATGCTGCAGACCGGCGAGGCGACGTTTGCTTTTCCGGTGCCTTTTGAGCAGGCCAAACGCCTTGAAAGTAACGCTAAGCTGAACGTCATTACCACGCCTTCGATCATGCAGCGTTATATCAGCCTGAACGTCACGCAAAAGCCGTTTGATAACCCGAAAGTGCGTGAGGCGCTGGAATATGCCATTAACCGCGAGGCGCTGGCAAAAGTGGCGTTTGCCGGGTATGCCACGCCCGCTACCGGTATCGTGCCGCCCTCTATCGATTTCGCTCAGCGTTACCCGGCTATCAAATACGATCCGGCTAAAGCGCGGGCGCTGCTGAAAGAAGCGGGCTACGGCAACGGCTTTGAGACCACGCTCTGGTCCTCGCATAACCACAGCACGGCGCAGAAAGTGCTGCAGTTTACCCAGCAGCAGCTGGCGCAGGTGGGCGTGAAAGTGAAAGTCACCGCTATGGATGCCGGACAGCGCGCTGCGGAAGTGGAAAGCAAAGGGCAAAAAGAGAGTGGCGTACGCATGTTTTATACCGGCTGGTCCGCCTCGACCGGTGAGGCCGACTGGGCGCTGACGCCGCTGTTCGCCACGACCTCCTGGCCGCCAGCGATCTTCAATACCGCGTTTTACAGTAATCCGCAGGTGGATAAAGATCTGGCTGATGCATTAAAGACTACCGATCGTGAACGCAAAGCGCAGCTCTATAAAGATGCGCAGGATCGCATCTGGAATGACCATCCGTGGATCCCGCTGGTTGTCGAGCAGCTGCTCTCGGCCAGCAACAAAAACCTGACCGGGTTCTACGTCATGCCGGATACCTCGTTTAATTTCGACGAAGCGGATCTGAAGTAACCAGACTGGCCAGCCGCTCCGGCTGGCCGCTGCTGCGCAGGATGTTGCATGCTCAACTACTTTTTAAAACGCTTGCTGGGACTGATCCCCACGCTGCTGATTGTTGCCGTACTGGTGTTTCTGTTTGTACATCTGCTGCCCGGCGATCCGGCCCGTCTGATTGCCGGCCCCGAAGCGGATGCCTCCGTTGTTGCGCTGGTACGCAGCGAACTCGGGCTGGATCAGCCGCTGATCCAGCAGTTCTGGCATTTTATTTTCAATGCGCTGCAGGGAGAGTTTGGCCAGTCGCTGGTCTCAAAACGCCCGGTGGCGGACGAAATTGCGCAGCGCTTCTACCCGACGCTGTGGCTGACGCTGACCAGTATGGCGTGGTCAGTGCTGCTGGGTATGGCGCTGGGTATTGTCTCTGCCGTGTGGCGCAACCGCTGGCCCGATCGCATCGGCATGACGCTGGCGGTTTCCGGCATCTCGTTTCCGGCCTTTGCGCTGGGTATGCTGCTGATGCAGATCTTTTCGGTGGAGCTGGGCTGGCTGCCCACCGTGGGCGCAGATAGCTGGCAGCACTATATTCTGCCTTCTCTCACGCTGGGCGCTGCCGTTGCCGCGATTATGGCGCGCTTTACCCGCGCCTCATTTATTGAGGTTTTGCAGGAAGATTACATGCGCACCGCCCGGGCTAAAGGCGTGCGCGAATCGCTGGTGGTGGTGAAACATGGGCTGCGCAACGCCCTGATCCCGGTGGTCACGATGATGGGCCTGCAGTTTGGTTTTCTGCTGGGAGGATCGATCGTGGTGGAGGTGGTGTTTAACTGGCCTGGCCTCGGTCGCCTGCTGGTGGACTCCGTGGAGATGCGGGATTACCCGGTGATTCAGGCGGAAGTTCTGCTGTTTTCACTGGAATTTATCCTGATCAATCTGATTGTCGATATGCTTTACGCGGCAATCAATCCGGCTATTCGCTACAAATAAGGAGTCGCGATTGAAAAACTGGCGACGCGATGCGGTGGTGAAACAGCTGCCGCACCTGACGGAAAACCGGGTGCGTACCCCGTGGCGTGAGTTCTGGCGCCGTTTTCGCCAGCAGCATGTGGCGCTGCTGGCGGGCAGCTTTGTCCTGCTGCTGATTGTACTGGCCTTTATTGCGCCGTGGATCGCGCCTTTCGATGCGGAAAACTATTTTGACTACGATCGTCTGAATGAAGGGCCGTCGTGGCTGCACCTGTTTGGCGTGGACTCGCTGGGGCGGGACATTTTCAGCCGGGTGCTGGCAGGCACCCGTATTTCACTGATGGCGGGATTCTTCTCTGTCATTATCGGCGCGTTGATCGGTACGCTGCTGGGTCTGCTGGCGGGGTACTATGAGGGCTGGTGGGATCGGCTGATTATGCGCATCTGCGACGTGCTGTTTGCCTTTCCCGGTATTCTGCTGGCGATAGCGGTCGTCGCCATTATGGGCAGCGGGATGAGCAACGTTATTGTGGCGGTGGCGATTTTCAGCATACCTGCGTTCGCCCGGCTGGTGCGCGGTAACACGCTGGTGCTCAAGCAGCAGACCTATATCGAGTCGGCGCGCAGCATTGGCGCGTCAGATCGCACGATTATTTTCCGGCATATTTTGCCCGGCACGATTTCCTCCATCATGGTCTATTTCACCATGCGTATTGGTACCTCAATTATCACCGCCGCCAGCCTCTCTTTTCTGGGGCTCGGCGCACAGCCGCCTACGCCGGAGTGGGGAGCAATGCTGAATGAAGCGCGAGCGGATATGGTGATGGCGCCTCACGTCGCTATTTTCCCCAGCCTGGCGATTTTCCTGACCGTTCTGGCGTTTAACCTGCTGGGTGACGGCCTGCGCGATGCGCTGGATCCAAAACTGAAAAGCTGAGCAGCGAACCGGCCCGGGCTACTAAAAGTGTCTAATATTAAAGGAGCAGCGATAACGCTTTCACAGATTTTCCCCGGGCCGTTGCGCAGGACGTTGCTCCGCCGGTAAGGATGCTGCCGGCGCAAAGCCGTCCCGGTGGCAGCTCAGGGCGCAAAGGAGAAGAGAGATGGAACCGTTTGATTATCAGCAGGATTATAAAAATCTTGATTTGCGACAGCACCCTGAGCTTTATCGCGTGGGGCGGGGCGAGCAGGGCGTACTGATGGTGGAGCCTTACAAAAGTGAGATTTTGCCCTGGTGGCGTTTTCGTACCGTAGAGGTAGCGAAAGAGTCCTCGGAAAAAATCATGCAGCTGTTTGAAGCGTATCGCGAGAAAGATGATTTTGTCGGTATGGATATGGCGCGCAAATTTATTCAGATGGGGTATACGCGCGCCCGGCGCTACAGCAATCATCAGGGAGGACGTAAATATGATGCGGATGGCAAAGAGCTGCCGCGCACGGTAGAAAAAGAGAAGGCCGCAGCGGCGGCCATCTTTAAAGCGTGCTGGGATAAATTACGCGCCGACGAAGATTATCTGAAGCGTAAAAAAGCGCACCAGCAGAAATATGGTTAGATGCGGCTGCCCCACAGATCGTATTCGTCCGCGTGCTCCACTTTCACCCGCACCACATCACCTGCTTTTACCTGCCGGTCGCCGTTGAGATAGACGGCACCGTCGATTTCCGGTGCGTCTGCCATGCTGCGTCCGACGGCACCTTCTTCATCCACTTCGTCAATGATGACCAGTATTTCGCGGCCCACTTTCTCCTGCAGGCGTTCGCTGGAGATCTGCTGCTGCAGCTGCATAAAGCGGTCAAAGCGCGCCTGTTTTACCTCTTCCGGAACCGGATCCGGCAGCTGATTGGCGGTGGCGCCTTCTACCGGGCTGTACTGGAAGCAGCCTACGCGATCGAGGCGCGCCTCTTTCAGAAAATCGAGCAGCATCTGGAAATCTTCTTCGGTTTCACCCGGGAAGCCCACGATAAACGTAGAGCGCAGCGTCAGCTCCGGACAGATCTCACGCCAGCGTTTGATGCGCTCCAGCGTACGCTCCACGGCGCCCGGACGCTTCATCAGCTTCAGGATGCGCGGGCTGGCGTGCTGCAGCGGAATGTCGAGGTAGGGCAAAATTTTGCCTTCTGCCATCAGCGGGATGACATCATCCACGTGCGGATAGGGATAAACATAGTGCAGGCGTACCCAGACGCCGAGTTTTGCCAGCTGTTCACACAGGCTCACCATGCTGGTTTTTACCGGCGCACCGTTCCAGAAACCGGTACGATGTTTCACATCCACGCCGTAAGCAGACGTATCCTGCGAGATCACCAGCAGCTCTTTCACGCCTGACTCAGCCAGACGCTTCGCTTCATCCAGCACGCTGCCAATCGGACGACTGTCGAGATCGCCGCGCATGGACGGAATAATACAGAACGTACAGCGGTGGTTGCAGCCTTCCGAGATTTTCAGATAGGCGTAGTGGCGCGGCGTCAGTTTCACGCCCTGCTCAGGCACCAGGCTCAGAAACGGGTTATGAACAGGTTTAGGTACATAGGTATGCACGTGCTCAAGCACCTGCTCATAGCTGTGCGGACCGGTGATCTCCAGCACTTTCGGATGCACTTCGCGGATCTGATCCACTTTGGCACCCAGACAGCCGGTGACGATCACTTTGCCGTTTTCATTCAGCGCTTCACCAATCGCTTCCAGAGATTCCTGAACCGCGCTGTCAATAAATCCGCAGGTATTAACGATAACGATCTCCGCGTCATCGTAGCGTGGTACCACGTCATAGCCTTCAGTACGCAGTTCCGTCAGGATACGTTCTGAGTCAACGAGGTTTTTAGGACAACCGAGTGAGACGAAGCCCACGCGTGGCGGATTAGTGACATGGCTCATAAGGATAAAAATTCATCATAATTAGTATGGACAGGAGCGCGATTGTACAGAGGTTGCAGCGGAAAATGTATAGCTGAAGCAACAATCTGCCTGCCTGCAGAATGTGAATGCAGCGCTATGCTTAGAGTGCACGGCGCAGCCTGACGCCGGGTATTTAAGCCCGCAGCGGGTTGTGCGGTTGCTGCGATTTTGCTTAAATGACGGGTTGTTGAAGGTAACTTATTCTCAACGCTGAAGAATTTAAACGCGTGCGCTGGCAGGCTATGCGATGACAGCGCAGCAGTGCATAGAGTGAGAGCAGACAAATGCAAGAGATCGTCAAAGGTTTTCTGAATTTTCAACAGAACGTATTCCCTGAAAGGAAGGATCTTTTCAAGAGTCTGGCTTCCAACCAGAATCCTAAAGCGCTGTTTATCTCCTGTTCAGACAGCCGTCTGGTGCCGGAGCTGGTCACGCAGCAGGAGCCAGGGCAGCTGTTTGTGATCCGCAACGCCGGCAACATTGTGCCACCGTTTGGCCCGGAGCCAGGCGGCGTCTCTGCCACCATCGAGTATGCGGTACTGGCGCTGGGCGTAACGGAAATCATTATTTGCGGTCACTCCAACTGTGGCGCAATGAACGCGATCGCCTCCAACGCCGATCTGGAAAACATGCCGGCGGTCGATCACTGGCTGCACTACGCTAACGCCGCAAAAGCCGTGGTTGACGAGCGCAACTACGATTCTGTTGAGGTGCGCCTTAATGAGATGGTGAAAGAGAACGTTATAGCGCAGCTGAACAATATCAAAACGCATCCTTCCGTCTCGGTTGCTTTGCGTAAAGGCAAGCTGCGTCTGCACGGTTGGGTTTACGATATCGAAACGGGGAAAATCAACGCCCTGACCAAAGGCGGCGCAGAGTTTATCTGCCTGTCTGACAACCCTGAAACCTGCTTCGAGTAATCTCCTCCAGCCCGGCCTGCGCCGGGCTTAATGTTTTGTAAATTTCCCCCGCTGCTGCGTGCGCGCTGTCTACCCTTAACGGCAGAGCGAATACAGGAGCAACCTATGCATATCTGGCGAGCAGCGCTGATTTCCGGCGCACTAAGCTGTTCTTCTCTGGCGCTGGCTGCGGATGTGGCGGTAAAGGTGCTACAGGACAACCTCTCTCATCCCTGGTCGGTGGCTTTTTTGCCGGATAACCGCACGCTGCTTATCACCGAGCGCACCGGTCAGCTGCGCAGCTGGCAGCCTGAAGGCGGCCTGTCGAAGCCGATTCAGGGCGTGCCGCAGGTCTGGGCTGAGCGGCAGGGCGGGTTACTGGATGTGGTTCCGGCACCTGATTTCGCGCAAAGCCGCCGCGTATGGCTGAGTTACACCACGGCCGATAGCCGCGGGCGTGCCGGTGGCGTCGTGGGTTACGGTCAGCTGAGCGAGGATATGCAGAAGCTTAACGGGTTTCGCGTGGTGCTGGAGCAGACGCCTAAACTCTCCGGTGGTGCCAATATCGGTACCCGGCTCGCCTTTGACCGGCAGGGCTTTCTCTATGTGGCTTTCGGCGACAATTTTGTCAGCAGCAGCGCCCAGCAGCTGGATAAGCTGTCAGGAAAAATTGTTCGCCTGACGCAGGAGGGCGGCGTACCGCAGGATAATCCGTTTGTTCACACCCAGGGCGCCCGTCCGGAGATCTGGAGCTATGGCGTGCGTAATCCTCAGGGACTGGCGCTGAATCCCTGGACGGAGCAGATGTGGGAAAGTGAGCACGGGCCGCGCGGCGGCGATGAGGTAAACCGGCTGGAGAAAGGCCACAACTATGGCTGGCCGCTTGCCACGTACGGCATCGATTACAGCGGGCAGCCGGTGCCGGAAGCGAAGGGCACGCAGGTAGCAGGAACCGACCAGCCGCTGTTCTGGTGGAAAGTGTCACCGGCTCTCAGCGGCATGGCGTTCTACAACAGTACGCGCTTTCCGCAGTGGAAAAACGCGCTGTTTATCGGTGCACTGAAAGATAAAAGCCTGATCCGGCTGCGCGTTGAGGGCGATCGGGTCACGGAGGAGGAGCGGCTGCTGAGCGATCGTAATGAACGTATCCGCGATGTGCGTCAGGGGCCGGATGGCTGGCTTTACGTACTGACCGATGAAGCCAGCGGTAAATTGCTCCGGGTAGGCGTGCAGCCGGAGCAGGCTGAAACAGGTAACTAATCAGCGCGCCCAGCGGCAAATCTGCCAGCCGCGCTGCTCCGCCTCATGCTGCAGGCGCGCATCCGGATTGACTGCCCAGGCGTGGTCAGCCCAGGCCAGCAGCGGCAGGTCATTAAACGAGTCGCTGTAGGCCCAGGTGCGTGTGAAACTGAGCGCCTGCTGACGGGCCTGCCAGTCGCGCAGGCGAACCACTTTACCTTCGCGATAGGTTGCGGTGCCAAGCATAGAGCCGCTGTAGCGGGCATCAACAACTTCAGCATGAATGGCCAGCGCACCGTCCACGCCCAGACGTTCAGCGATAGGAATGGCAAGGTGATCGCCACTGGCGGTCACGATCAGCACCTTATCACCACGCTGCTGATGCCACTGAATGCGCTCCCGTGCGGCAGGAAACACACGCGGCAGGATGTCACGGTGGATAAAGCGTCTTATCCAGCCAGCCACGGTCGGCGTGGCCATGCCAGCCAGCGGTGCCAGCGTGGTGTGCATATACTCTTCAATGGGCAGCTCGCCGGCGTAATAACGCTGCATCAGCCTGCGATCCTCATCAATCACTGTTTCAGGCGCAAACCCCTGTGACACCAGCCAGCGCAACCAGAGGCTGGTGCTGTCATCACATATCAGGGTTTCATCAAGATCGAACACGGCAAGATCCATAACGCTCTCCTCAGGCTGACTGATCCCAGCGTAGCGGAATTTTGTGACAGGCTTAGCTTTTCCGGACAAATTCAGAATTGTGCGCAGTTTTTTACCACCGCTGACGGCTTACACTGGACCGGACAGGATGTTGACCTGGATTAATATAAGAAAACTTAATTAACTTTACGATTCAACGGTTTTTTTCGCCAGCGTGAACCGTTAGCGTTTTACACGAGATCTTGCCCGCCCGCGAAAGCCCCGATTTTACAAGGACAATCTGGTTACGCCCATGAAACTACACCTTTGCGCATCGTTATTACGGCCCCTGGCTGCCTCCTCGCTGTTGTTTATTTTCCCGGCTGTTTCTCAGGCCGTTGACGCTCCGGCTGCCCCGCAAATCGAGGCCAAAGCCTGGGTTCTGATGGACTATAACAGCGGCAAAGTTCTGGCTGAATCGAATGCCGATCAGCGGCTCGATCCTGCCAGTCTGACCAAGATGATGACCAGCTATGTGGTAGGGCAGGCGCTGAAATCAGGAAAGATTCACAACGGTGATATGGTGACGATTGGCCAGGATGCCTGGGCGACCGGTAATCCAAAGCTGCGCGGCTCATCGCTGATGTTCCTCAAGCCCGGCGACCGTATTCCGGTATCAGAATTAAATAAAGGCATTGTTATTCAGTCCGGCAACGATGCCTGTATTGCGCTGGCAGATTATGTTGCCGGCAGCCAGGATGCCTTTATCGGGCTGATGAATAACTACGTTAAAGCCTTCGGTCTGCAAAATACGCATTTTATGACGGTGCACGGTCTGGACGCGGAAGGGCAGTACAGCACCGCCCGCGATATGGCGATTATCGGCCAGCGGCTGATAAGCGATGTGCCGGACGAGTATGCGCTGAACAGCGAGAAAGAGTTCACGTTTAACAATATTAAGCAGCGCAACCGCAACCGGCTGCTCTGGAGCTCCAACCTGAAAGTGGACGGCATTAAAACCGGACATACCTCAGGCGCAGGCAACAATCTGGTGGCGTCTGCCGTTGATGGCGATATGCGTCTGATCTCGGTAGTGCTGGGCGCACAAACCGACGCCATTCGTTTTCGCGAAAGTGAAAAGCTGCTGACCTGGGGATTCCGTTTTTATGAAACGGTAACGCCTATCAAGGCAGATAAGCCGTTTGCCCGCCAGCGCGTCTGGTTTGGTGATAAGGGAGAAGTGGATCTCGGCGTGGCGAAAGATGCGGCGATTACCGTACCTAAAGGTCAGATGAAAAATCTGAAAGCGAGCTTTACCCTGAATACGCCGCAGCTGGAAGCCCCCATCGCTAAAAATCAGGTTGTCGGCACTATCGATTTCCAGCTGGATGGAAAAACCATCGAGCAGCGCCCGCTGGTGGCGATGGAAGCCATACCGGAAGGCGGCTTTGTCGGGCGGATCTGGGATTTTATTATGATGAAATTCCACGGCTGGTTCGGGAAGTGGTTTAGTTAGGACGCGGGGGCTGGTTACGAGCCGGTTCCGTTCGCCCCACGGGGGCTGGATCCGTTCGCCGTCAGCTGCGGGGGCGCAGATTAAGCGCCGGTTCCGTTCGCCGTCAGTTGCGGCGGCGGCCTGTGCTCCGGCACGGCGCTGCTGCCCCGGGGCCGGTTCCGTTTGCTCCGGGGCCGGTTCCGTTCGCCGTCAGCGGCGGCAGCAGCCTGTGCCCCGGCACGGCGACCGGGCAGAGGACGCCTGGCCGCGCCCTCTGCACTCCCCGGCCCTGCGCCAGCCCCATCCGCCGCTGCGCGGTTCCCTCGCTCAAGCCCGCTTCCCCGGGACCGGCCGCCATTCGCTCCTGCTCACCGCG